>JBDHQK010000007.1:0-40853 GCA_039807025.1 Lacunisphaera sp. | reverse complement strand
TGCTGCTGCCGCACGGCATGGTGGGCTTCGTCGTCGCGGCGATCCTCTCCGCCACGCTCGGCCAAGCCAACGATTCCTTCAACTGGCTCGCTGCCGCCGTCACGCGCGACGTCTATGTGCCGGTGCGGCGCACCCTCGGTCTCGGCCAGACCTCGGATCGCCATCAGCTGTGGGTCGCCCGCGTCACCATGCTGGTGGTGGGCGTCAGCGGCGTGGCCACTAGCTTCGTCATTGCCGAGCTCGGAGGGGCCTTCGACTTCGCCCTCAAATATTACTCGATCGTCGGCACCGGCTTCATGATGCCGGTGCTGCTGGGCATGGTTTGGCGCCGCACCCCGTGGTGGTCCGGCATGGCTTCGTGCATCGCGGCGTTCGCCACCATGTTCGGGCTCATGGCCGTCAAGGCCTGGCCCGGTCATGACTACGAGCGCAACGTGCTCAGCGCCATCGTGGCTTCAAGCCTCGTGTTCGCCTTCTCGGCCCTGTTCTATCGTGATGATGATCCGGCCAGCGCGGAGGCGCGCAAGCTTGACGCCGATCTGCGCACGCCGGTGCCCGAGGAACCTGGGGTGAAGCTCGGTGGCTCGCTCGCCGTCTATGGCGTCATCGGCAACCTGAGCCTCGTGCTTGGAGGCGTGCTGCTCGCCTGCACGCTGCTGCCCGCCTCCCCGCAGGCGCCGGCCAGCATCAATTTCATCGCGGGCCTGCTGCTGATCGGCGTTGGCCTCGGCTTGCGCAAACTCGCCAATTCCCGGCAACGGGCCTAGGCTGACTCCATCATGCGACTCCCCGCCCAGCTCTACCGGCAATTCGATGCCGACCCGGCGCGCGCCGTGCCGGGCGAGGGCTACGCCGGGTGGCACACTGTCGAGGCCGAGCTCGCGCCGCGGCATACGGCCCTCGTCGTCATGCATGCGTGGGACTGTGGCCGGCCGCCCGAATTTCCGGGTTGGCGCCGCGCCGTCGAATACCACCCCCGCGCCGATCGCATCCTGCAGGAGGTTTTCCCGCCGTTGCTTGCGGCGGTCCGCGCCTCCCCCCTCCCGGTTTATCACGTCGTAGGTGGCGACAAGGACTACTGGTCCCACCTGCCGGGCTACCAGCGGGCCGCCAAGCTCGCGGGCGAATCTCCCTCCACCACCCCCGTGGCCCGCGATCCGGTTTTTGCGAAGCTGCAGCAACTCCGCTCCGCCGAATGCTCGCCCGGCAGCCACAACGTCGCGGATATCGCCGCCGGTTTCGCCCGGCTCGATTTCGCACCTGCCGCCCGGCCGGTCGGCGAGGAAGGCGTCGCCGCGAATGGCGACCAACTCGCGGCGCTCTGCCGCGCGCAGGGCGTCAATCACCTCATCTATGTCGGCTTCGCCCTCAACTGGTGCCTGCTGATGTCGCCCGGCGGCATGGTGGACATGAAGCGCCACGGCTGCCTCTGCTCCACCATCCGTGAGGCAAGCACGGCCGTCGAAAACCGGGAAACCGCCCGCGAGGAACGCGAGAAGCAGCAGGCCCTGTGGCGGGTCTCGCTGGAATTCGGCTTGGTATTCTCGCTGGAGGATTTCCTCTCAGCGCTGCGGCGCATCGGGTAGCGTCAGCGCCCGCAGCCGCCAGCCGGTCGCGAAGAAGAACTCGCGGCCGATGATCGGGCCGACCACATCAATCGCCTCGGGATCGGCCGCCGTCAGCCACACCGTGCCTGCGCGCGCCTGGGGCTGGGACCCCTGCCAAATGCGCTCCACCTCGCAGGTGCCGGGCTGGATGCGGAATATGCAGTGTGACGTTGCGCCGTAAACCGCGCCACCGGGGCCCGGCCGCAGCGCATGCAGCCCGTGCCATGAGAGCGGGCCGTAGTCCTCCGGCAGCCACGCGTCGGCGATCACTCTCCGCTGTGCCGGGTCGAGCAGCACGAGCCGCGGCCGGATCGCGGGCGCGCCTTGCGAGAGGATGTGGTCGCCGCGCCCGATGAGCGCATACACCAGCCCGTCGCCCGCCGGCGCGAGCGAACAGACATCGGCCAGCTCCTCCAAGCCGAGATCACCCGACCAGACGAGCTGGTCCGCCTGCGGATCCCAGAGCGCAAAGGCTCCGGCCAGCCGCTGCACCTTGACGCCCGTGCCGCACTCGATGCTGAGGCCGACAAGTATCTGCTTCGCCTCCGGCAACCAGAGCAGGGCCGCCGGCGAGGTCTCGGGCACGATGGCGCGGTGGGATTTTTTCTCCCCGGTGCGCGGATCGAACCACGCGAGCGTGCCGCCGACCAGCCCGTAGTCGGGGCCCGCGCCCATCCAGAGCCGTCCATCGGGCGTGGCGATGAGGGCATTTGGCCGGTAACCGATGTTGTCGAGCCGGCCGAGGTCGCGCGGATTGTTTTCCGCTCCGAGGCCAAAATTGAGCGATCGCAACGGGTCATAGACCGAGAGCCGCGCCTCGGGATAGGAGGCGAGGTAAATCTTCCCGCCGAACGTCGCCAGCGAGTAGGCCTCGCCCATGGCCAGGCTGTGTTTGCCGAGGTCGGCCATCGCGCTGCCATCGGGCGCGGCGACAAAGAGATGGTTCGGCATGTAGCCGCTGCCATAGATCCGGCCGTCGGGGCCGGGTTCCATCACGTGCAGGTTCGCCCCGCCGCCCTGCCAGTCGAGCGTGAGGGTCCGTGACGGCACCGTCGGGTCGGTGTTGGTGAGCTCGATGCTCCGGGGGGCCCCGGCCCCCACGTCGTTGTCGTCGAGGAATCGCGCCGTCCAGCCGCCGGGCATGACCAGGGGTGCCTGGTAACGGTGCGCGTTGGCGGAGTGGATGCCGGGCATCTCGGCGGGCACGGCTTCCACCGGGGAAAGTTTCATCCCGTCCACGCGAAATTTCCCGGCCTGGGTGTCGAGGTAGAGCCGGCCGTCGATGGCTTTCGTGAGTTTCAGGAATTGCCGCTTATCCGTCGTATCGGTGATGGCCGGCCCGGCTTCACGGTGCTCGCCTGTCAGCGGATCGATTATAACGAGGTGTGGCCGCACGACCTTGACCAGCGCCGCCAGCGAGCCGTCGTCACCCGCCAGCGGGTAAAGATATTGGTCCGCCGCATCCATCCGGCCGAATCGCGTGAATGCTCCCGTTGCCGGGTCGAAGCGCACGAGGCGCGCGCCGCCGTAGGCTCCAATGTAGATGCTTCCGTCCGCCGCTTCCGTAATGCCTGTCGGGAAGATCGCCTCGTCGGGATCGAGTCGTCCAAGGTCCTCGATGCCGCGTCCGGGGTGCGCCGGGTCAAAGCGGTGCAGGTGCCCGTCCCATGCTGAGCCGAGGTAGAGGATGCCCGTGCGCAAGCTGCGGTAGGAGGCCGTCGGAAAAGTGGAGGCGGCGGGATCCTTCGCCGCATGCTGGATGCAGTGCCCGGTGGCGAAGTCCACCTCGGCGACGAACAGGCCGCCATTGTTCTGGCCAAAGGAGACCAGCAGGGATGGCTTGCCGCCCGTTGTCGCCCCCGCGTGGAGCCGGCCCCAACTGACACCGCGCACCGGGATGCCCAGGTCGCGGATCGCTGCCGGTCCCGCGGCCACCAGCCCAACCATGCAGAGAAAAAACCGCCCGCAGCGCATGACAGACAAAACGCGAATCGCAGCATTGCCGCAACTGGTTTCCCCGCTCTACTGGAGATTCGCCCGCACTGAATTTTCACCCCCCCTCCCCATGGCCCAAACCCTCGCCCTTCACGGCGGCCCCAAAACCGTCACCGCCACGCTCCCTCCCCACCACCGCTGGGGGCGCGAGGAACTCGCCCGTCTCACCGCAATGGTGGATCAGCCCTCGCTGTTCTATTCCAACGGGCCACAGTGCGGCGCGCTGCTCGAGGAGTTCCGGAAAACCTACCCGCTGCGCTGGGCCTTCCCCACCTCCTCCGGCACAGCCGCGTTGCATGTCGCCGTCGCCTCCCTCCGGCTGCCACCAGGATCGGAGATTATCACCTCGCCCATCACTGACATGGGCTCGGTCATCGGCATCCTCTACCAGCAGCTCGTTCCCACCTTTGCGGACATCGATCCGCACACCTACAACCTGGATCCGGCCGCCGTCCGCCGCGCCATTACTCCAAAAACCAAGGCCATCATGGCGGTGCATCTGGCTGGAGCGCCCAGCGACACCGCCGCGCTCGCCGCCATCGCCCGCGAGCACGGCCTGTTCCTCATCGAGGACTGCGCCCAATCCTGGGGTGCGCAATACCGCAGCCAACCCGTCGGCCTGCTTGGCCACCTGGCCTGCTATTCCTTCAACGAATTCAAGCACGTCAGCTGCGGTGACGGCGGCCTCGTCGCCACCAACGACGAGCGCTTCGGCCCCACGCTGGCCAAATGGGGCGACAAGTTCTACGGCCGCAATACCAATGCCGACGCCCGCAATCCCGCGACACTCGCCCCCAATTACCGCATGAGCGAGCCCCAGGCCGCCGTGGCAGCCGCCCAGCTGGGCAAGCTCCCCGCCATCATCGCCGCTCACACCCGGGTCGGCTCCCGCCTGCTGGCAGGGCTGCAGTCCGCCGCCCTGCCGGGCGTGGCGCTGCCGGTCATCGATCCCCGGGATACGCACAGCTTCTGGTTCCTCCTGCTTCGGATCGATCCCTCCGCCTTCCGCGCCTCGCGCGACGAAATCTGCGCCGCCCTCGTGGCCGAAGGCGCGGCCACCTCCCCGGGTTACCTCCCCCGGCCGGTCTATCGCTATCCGGTCTTCCAAAACCACGATTTCTTCGCCGGAGCCTGGCCGCTGCGCACCGCCGGTCTCACGACGGTGGATTACCGCGAGGTGCATTGCCCCGTCGCCGAGGCCGTGCTGGCGGATAGCATCTCCGTGCGCATCCACCCCGCCATGCCTGACACCCTGGTCGACCAAACGGTCGACGCCTTTGCCAAGGTGTTGCGCTACTACGCGGCCTGAGCCGGTGCGATTCGTGCACCCGGGAATCCCCCGGGCGCCGCGAGCCCGCCGTCCCTCCGCCGATCAGCTCAGCAGCCGCTCACCCGTCTCGGCGTCGAAGACCGTGGTGCTGCGCGGCGGCAGCTCCGCACGAACCACCGCGCCCGTGGGCAACCGCAGCTCGCGTGCCCCGCCCGAGACCGTATGCACCACCAACAACCCGTCGCCGAGCAACGTGGTTTCATCATGGTCATTGACCACGAGACAGCCGGCCCTTCGCCCCAAGGCGCGCCAAAAGGCCGGCCGGTTCGGCGGCAGGCCGAAAGCCCACCATGTAGCCCCAAGCTCCGTGCGGCAGACCGCGCTCGGCTCACCATCCGCCCAGCGCCCCACCACTTGCCCGGCCTCTGCGGCAAAGGCCGGCACGGTAAACGCACGGGGCAGCTCCTGCTTTTCCTCCACTCCATCGAGGCTCAGTGTGTGTTGCGGAGCCGCCAGCGCGTGGGCCCGCACGGGCAGCCCGCTCCACGCGCCCGCCACCTGCGGTCCCATCGCCTGACCATCACTCCATCCACAATATCCCAGCAGCACGAGATGCCGCCCGGCGGCCGCCACCTTCTCCCGCAGCAACCGCCGCTGCGTAGCGTCCAGCACCGGTGCCATGGCCAGCACCACCATCCGGTAAGAGGAGAGATCGAGCTCAGGCAATTCCGACAGCAACGCATCGTCATGGATGAGGCCGGATTGGTAGAGCGCCTCGGCCACTCCATCCACCAGTCGCGGTGAAACGGGATCCGTTTCCGAGACCGGCATGACCCCGAAAACCAGTTTCTTCGGATCATGGGGGCTTGCCGCCATGTGGGCAAAGGCCCAGGGGTCATGCAGCACTAGGACATCCGCCTGCCGCCGGTAGGGTCGTTCCTGCCGCGTGGCGAACAAGGCTCGCAGGCGGCCGATCTCCTCCTGCAATTGTGGCTGATCCCACCAGCCCATCAGGCCGACGCGGGCAAAGGACGGCGTGCCGGCCAGTGGGCCGAAATCAAAGCACCAAGCCCCGCCGCCACGGGTCGCTGGCTGCAACAGGTTGCGCCGCAGCACGGCGATGTCGTCGGGTATCGTGCTGGTAAACGACCGATCCCACGGACAACCGCTCACCGAGGTCGCACGATCCATCTCGTCCAGCCACAGCTTGCCCGCCCGCCGGACTGCGTCCACCAGGCTCTTCGAATGACCCGTGCCGCCCAGCGGCATGGCCGTGGGCGTGTAGGTCGGCGAGGCGCAGAGACAATCCACATGTGGCGAGGCCAGCACCCGCGCGAGCGCCAGATGCCCACCCGCCGCCTGCCGACCGAACATGCAGTAATAGTAGCCGAAGAACGTGGCCGTGACCACCGGACGGCCCCACGCCGTGCGCACCGCTTGCGCCATCATGATGATCGTGTCGGCGAGACCCTCATGCAGGAAGGTGAAATAATCCACCACCGCGCGCTGCCGACTGGGATCACGCAACCCAGCGATATCCGCCGTTGCGCGGGGCGCCACATCCGGGCATTTCACGTCCGCCCAGCGCAATCCCGGTCGACCATGGGCGGCCGCCAGCGCCGCCTCATCATGGTAGTGCTCCCGCAGCCAAGCCCGGAAGGCTGCCGTGGCCGCCGGGCCCGTGTCAGGCTCGTGGCTGAAAAAGCCGAATTGGTGCCACTCGCCATACACACCATAGGCCACTTGGATGGCAAAAACCGCAGCTCCTTCAGGGGTGCCCGACAGCTCCGCGCAAAACGTCTTGAGGTGACCCCGCGCCCACGCCCGCCATTTTTCCGAATAGAAGCTGGCACGCACGGGATGCTCATTGTCCCGCGCTATCGGCCGCTCCAGCCCCCACCGTATCTCCGGCGTCGCCGGCCCGTCCGCATAGCCCACGCACTCATCCGGATTCGCCGCCCACCACTCGGGCGGAGCATGCAGGTGCACCCGCAGCATGACCTTCGCCTCTGAGCAGATCGCCAGAATACCGGCGATCTGCCGGCGCGCCAAACCGATGTCGAGCTTCCCGTCCGCGCCCACCAGATGCTCCAGAAAGACGCCCGCCTGAAACAGCCTCACCCCCTGGGCCGCGAACAAGCCGATGTTGCGCGAGGGCACCTCCTCCCATGTCCAACGGGCTCCGGGACAGTCCGACAGCGCGTAGAGAAGAGGCGCCGTCGGCTTGTCATTCAACATCAGCGTGGCCCGACCGGATCGGACCACCACACGCGCCTGCACAGGATAGCTCATGATCGGCAACGCATGCCATTTCCTCGCTCCACGTCGAGTGCCAAAGCATCCACCTTGCTTCAATAAATCGGGCGATATGACAGCCCTTTTCAGAAAAATGTGGTTCAGCCAGGATCATGGAGGAAGACGGACGCCCGCTGGATGATCCTACTGCCGATCCGGGTTGAACTTGCCGCGCCCGCCGGGCAATCATCCGCCATGCGCATCCGTGTCATCTCCACCGGCGGCACCATCGACAAGGTCTACTTCGACGCCGCCAGCGCCTACGAAGTCGGCGAGCCCCAGGTCGGGCCCGTCTTCCGCGAGTCCAATGTCACCTTCGACTTCGTCGTCGAGTCCGTCATGCAGAAGGACAGCCTCGCGATGACCGACGAGGACCGCGCCTTCATCCGCGCCCGCGTCGAAGCCTCGCCGGAAAGGCTCATCCTCATCACCCACGGCACCGACACGATGACGGCCACCGCGGCGAAGCTCGAGGGCTTCAAGGACAAGGTCATCGTCTTCACCGGCTCGATGCAGCCGGCCCGCTTCCGCAACAGCGACGCCGTCTTCAACCTCGGCTGTGCCGTCGGCGCCCTCCAGTCGCTCCCGCCCGGCATCTACATCGCCATGAACGGTGTGGTCGCCCCCGCCCACACGGTAAAGAAGAACCGCGCCCAAAGCCGCTTCGAGCCCAAGGGCTGACTTCGCGCCGCCCGGCGTCCCCGCTTCTTGATCTATCCGACTCGCCGCTTCGTCAGCGGCCGGTAAATCCCGCCCCCCGCCACAATCTGCTGGCATCGCCCCGCCCGCCGGGCAAACACTCCCGCCACGCTCATGAACCTCGCCGACGCCCGCACCGCCATCATCCTCGCCCTCGGACGCATGAAGGCGCTCTACAACCAGCCCGTCTTCGACGAGTGGGTGCTGGTGAAGCTGGCGGCGGAGTCCGGTGCCGTCCTCGCCTACGACGGCCCGCGGGCCGACACCTATCAGGCCCGGTTCAAGAGCGACATCGCACCCCTCCAGGCCGAGATGGAGGCCCGTCAGATGGCGGTCGGCGACTTTGAATTTGTCCCCAGCGCCCATGGCACTCACTTCGACGCCTGCATCCGCCTCGGGCCCGCCTCCTATCTCTTCTGCAACCACACCACCAAGTCCATGGTTGATATCCGCCAGGATCGGCTGTGGCTCGAGGCGCAGAAACCCTTCCTCGAACTCAGCGCAAAGTTCCGCGCCGATCCGCTCGTCTAGGTCCGCGCCAACCGGCACCGCCGCTACGCCAGCAGCCCCGCGTAAACAAACCACCCGTAGGCCGCGACCAGACCGCCGCCCGCCCAGCGCGGCAGCCCTCCGGCAATAAGGAGGAAGACCGCGTGCAGCGCCGCGACCCCGAGCAGCATCACCAGCGCCGTTGTGCTGAACCCGGCCATTGGCACCGGCCGCACCAGCGCAAAAAGGCCCAGGCATAGCGGAATGCAGATATGCCCGTCGCCGACCTGCGAAGCATAAACGACCTCCGCCCGGCGTTTCCAGCCCCAGTAGAGCGCGAGCACGGCGTTGGGCAGCACCATCAGCCAGCCCGTCAGCCAGCCGAGGTTGGCCGCGCTGAACAGACCGTCCCGCTGCGCGGATAACCACGCGACGAGCCAATCGAGCGTCTCATACATCAGGTAGGCGCTGACGAGCACCACCAGCGCATCCACATAGAACATCACGCCAAAGGAAACCTTCGCCCGCAGGTTGTGCTTCATCACGTCAAACACCTGGAAACACTGCCAGAACAGGAAGAGCAGGATGAGCACCACCCCGTCGGTGCGGTCCAGCTGGCCGTCGCGGCCCAACGCCCAGACCGCGCCGGTGAAGAACAACACGGCCACGAGCGTGAGCAACACCGACAGGCGGTTGAGCTGTCCCTCGACGGTTCCCTTGGCGGGCTTGGCCGGTTTCCTGCCCTTGCCGCCCACCTTCGCTTTTCCCGCAGAGGGAAGCATGACCAGGCCCCAACACAACGCCGGCACGCCGAGGAGCAGCGTGAGGTTGGTGACATTGTTGACAAGGCAGTTGGTCAGCACCTCCGCCGGCGCACCCTGCCGCGTGATCATGAGTCCGACGAAGATGAGATTCCCGAGGCCCGAGCAATAGGGCATGAGCAGCGTGCCCAGCGCCGTGCCCTCGAGGCCATGGTCGAGCATCGCCTCCAGCCGCCACACCATGAGCAGCGACACCCCGAGGAATACCGCGAGGTAGCTCAAGGGATCGGACAGCGCGAGGGATTCGAGCAGGCGGGGCAGCACAACAACCCTGATTGGCGGGAATCGGCCGCGCTGTAAACAGCGGCGTGGCCGGTGGCGGCACACCCGAGGACCGGGTGCGCCGCGGCAAACTTGCGCCTATTGCAGCTTCGGAGGCAGGCGTGACCAGCGGGCCTGGTAATTCCCGATGATACCGCTCGTCGCGGGTTCGGGCTTGTCCCCGGTCCTGAGGGTCGTGGCGGCGGTGAAGTCGCCCAGCACGGCGCAATACTCGCTGTTGACCATCATGCCGATGAGCTCGCCCGTCTTGCTGAAGACGAGGTCGCCGCGCTTGGGGGAGATCTCGCCGAAGAGCCGCGTGACGATCCGGTTGTCGAGTCTCACATAGGACTGGCTCGTGGGATCGATGCGCAGGGGCGTCTCGCCATAGCGGCCGTCGTCAGCGCGCACGAGCACCGCCTCGGGGAACTTGAAGGGTTCCCGGGCCAGCGCATAGACCTTCGCGCCCATCAGCGCGGCGAGCGAATCGTCCACGGGCACGACAATCACACGCGGGTCGAGCCTGAGGAACTGCAGTTCGCCCACCGGCGCGCTGAACGCACCGCGGCTGAGCGTGCCCGTCACCTGCTCATAGTCGCCGGGGGTTTCGACCAGCGTGAACGGCGTGTCGCTGAGATGCATGAGGGCGTAGGTGCGGCGGCCGTCGCTCACGAGCACGGTTTGCGCCTCCTTCTCCCGGATGCTCGGGCTGAACAGTCCTGGTTTGCGCGCGGTGAGCTTGGTCGCGACGCGATTGGCCTGGAAGTCGCTGAAGATGAGGTTGGGGTTCACCGGACGGTTGGTGCGGATCTCCTGGCTGAGCTCGCCCGATTTCTCGGCCAGCTGGCCGACGCCCTGCGCGAGCTGGGTGGTCTGCTCCTGCACCTTGTAGCGCTCGGCGCGCTCGACCTCCACCTGCTGCTTCACCTCGGTGAGGTTTTGCGCGATGAGCTGCTTCTCATGTTCGGCCACCTTGACGGCGACGTTGAGGCTCTCGATGCGCTGGCGGGCCTCGGCGTTCTGCCGCTCGGCGCGGGCGAGCTCGGCTTGCTGGCGCTCCGACTCGGCCTTCCGCTCCTCGAGCTCCCGCTGCAGCTTGGCGAGTTGCTCCTTGGACATCGAGGCCTCCTGCGAGGTCGCGGTATAGCGCTGTTCCAGCTCCTTCACGCTGGTCTGTGTGGCGGCCAGAGTGCGCTCGAGCTGTCCTTTCTGCGACTGCACGGCGGCGAGGTTCTTCTCGCGCTCGGACAGCGAGCCCTGGGTGGAGGACAACTGGGCAGCCAGGGCCGTCCGGGTGGCCTTCTCATCCTCGAGGGAAATGCGCATAAGCTCGACCATGTCGGCGTTGATGGCCGGGGCGTTGGCGGGGGACCGCGGCGCGGCGGACTCGAGCTGCGTGTGCGACGGCTCGGCCTTCTCCCAGCGCGTGAGCGCCAGGAGATTGAGCAACATGAAGTCGCACATGATCAGGAGCAGGGTCTTGTTCATGGCGTGGGCTCCTCAGGCGCTCCCGGACTGGATCTCGATGATGAGCTGGCGCTTGTAGGGCCGGACGTGGCGGATCTTGACGAGGGCCACGCAGACGATGCCGAAGAGGTTGGACGAGTAGGCGGCGAGCAAGTTGGCGTCAATCAGCCCGAGCACCTGCAGCACCAGCGCCGTGGCCGTGCCGGCGATGCCGATATAGAGCCCGCCGTCGAAGAGATTCTCCTCGTTCTCCATCAGCCGGAGCTTGGTGGTGGCGGGCAGCGCCTGGCGCGCGATTTCCGCTATTTTCAGCAGGCAGATGAAATACATGCCGACCTGGATGGCGGCGAACAGGGTGATGGAGAGGATGGTGGAGATGTCCATGGTGGAGGGAGGGGTTGCGGGAGTGGCGGCGGGCGCGGCGAGCGTGCCGATGACGGGGATGGTGAGTTTGATCTGGTAGTCCGAAAGGGTGGCGGCCTTGAGCAGGAAAGGCTCGGAAAAGACAAAAAAGATGAAGGTCAGGAGGGCCGCGATGAGACCGCTGTTCATCCGGGGCAGCGCGCCACGGAGGGCCGAACCCGCCGAGAAAACCAGCCGGGTGTCCAGGGAGCGCAACAACAGGAAAATGCCAGCCAGAAAGGCCGCATACTTGACCACCAGGGCGATCTCGGGATGCCGCAGCGTGAAGCCCGCCCCGAGCTCGAACTCGGGGCCGGTGCCGCGGGTGACGGGGGCCTGGCGCTGCACGAGCTGCTCGACGGCCCCCTGCCCGCTGGCCAAGGCCAGTTGCAGGTGCTGCGCCCCAGGCTGGCCAAAGGCGATGAGGTAATGGGCCACGCGATCGGCCGACTTGGTCATGAGTGCAGCGGTGTAGATCACGGGCAGGTGCTCGGGCGCGACCCGCGCCAGGTGGGCGAACTGCCCGACCGTGCCCAAGCTGCCGGTGGTGCGCAGCAGTTCGGAGAGCTGCACCCAGTTCAACCGCCGGCCGAGCGTCAGGATATCGAGATAAAAATCTTCCAACTCGCCCATCTGCCCGCTTTGCACCGCGATTTCGGCACGGGCGCGCACCTCGCGCTGCAAGCCGGCGGAAAGGTGCTCGGTCTGCCAGAGGTAGGCCGTGAGCAGGATGACGGCATCCAGCGGCTGGCCGCCGGCCCGGTTGGCCGGGACGAAGCGCTGGGTGGAGCCGAGTTCGGCGGTCTTGAGCAGCGTCCGCACCCCGGGCAGACGCGAGACACCGAGGTAACGGCGGAGATTCTCCCGCGCCTGCTGGGTCACCATGAAGCTCAGCACCGGCTGCGAATCGGCGGAGGAGGCCGCCGTATTGCTGCCGAGCAGCGGCTCGAGCGCGATATCCCAGCCGCCCCACGGCATCATTTCACGGTGCTTCTTGGCAAAATCCGCAAACACAACCCCCAGCATGGCGGCCCCGGGATCCCCGACCTGGCGGGCGGTCGCCAGCACGAGCTCGGCGGGGCCGGGCTTGTCGAGGTCGAGCAGCTCGCGGCCGAAACCGGACACACTCGGCGTGTCGCGACCCGCCTCCCGCAGCAACGCGGGGTTGAGCGACTTCACATTCACGGGCAGCAGCCAGGCCACGGCCAACAGGCCGACGCCCAACGCCAGCCATAGCTGCCAAAGGGCGGTGCGGTGGCCGGCGGTGCGGTCGGGCTGGGACATGGGCTGAGTCATAACAAGCGAGCGAGTGGAAACAAATTTATTTGCGGCATCCCGCTGCGGAAATAACTTGTGTGCATTCTCTCCGACCCATGGTGCTGAAAATAGTTCATTTCAATGAGCCCGGCCTGCGAAAAAAAGGCGCGAAAGTGACCGTGTTTGACGCGGCGCTGTCCCGGCTCGCGGGCGACATGGTCGAGACCATGCATGCGGCGGAGGGCATCGGCCTGGCCGCGCAACAGATCGGCCAGGCCATTCAGCTCTGCGTCGTGGATCTGCGGCCGGCCGAGGCGGAGTTTGCCTGGGAATACGACGGCGCCCGGCCGCCGCTGGAGCTATTCATGCCGCTGGCCCTCGTGAATCCGGTGGTCACCGCCGTGCCGACCCCGACGACCGTCTATGAGGAGGGTTGCCTCTCCTTCCCCCGAATCCGGGGCGACGTGGTGCGACCGGACGAGATCACGGTGAAGTTCCATGACCCCGCCGGCCACGCCCATGTGCTGCGCTGCACCGGGCTGCTCTCCCGCTGCGTGCAGCACGAGGTCGACCACCTCAACGGCGTCCTCTACATCGACCGGATGGAAAAGGACGTTCTCACGGCCATTGATCCGGAGCTGAAGGCTCTCAAGAAGCAGACCCGCGAGGCGGCGAAATCAGCCTGACATGGCCGCCAACCCACCGCCCCCACCCCGCTCCATCGCCACCCGCACCGGCGACGACGGCACCACCGCCCTGCTCTACGGCCAGCGCGTGTCCAAGGATCATCCCCAAATCGCGGCGGTCGGCTCCCTCGATGAACTGAACGCCGCCCTCGGCTTCGCCAAGGCCACCCGACCCGCCGGCGCCAGCCCGGACGAGCTCGCCCGCATCCAGCAGGAGCTCGTCGCCCTCATGGGCGAGGTCGCCTGCGCCGAGGTGAATGCCGCCCGCTACGACGAGTCCAAATTCGCCAAGATTGACGGTGCGGCCCTGGCGCGCCTCGACGCCGCCGTGGCCGCCATCGAGGCGCGCCAACCGAAGTTCGACGGCTGGGCCACCCCCGGCGCCAACCTGCATGCCGCCGCCCTCGACCTCGCCCGCACCGCCGTCCGCCGCGCCGAGCGGCAGCTCGTCGCCCTGCCCAAGGAGGGCCGCAGCGTGCGGCCGATCCTAGTGCAATATCTCAACCGGCTCTCCGACCTGCTCTGGCTCATGGGCCGGGAAGCGGAGTCTATTTAGATATCATGGACAAAATGGGGAAATCGGCCTGACTCAGAAGCATTCTGTGAGATCAGTTCATTCTGTCCAAACTCAGACCCATGCGCACCGCCGCCATCGTCCTCATCCTGCTCGCGCTCGCCTATCGCGTGCTGCCGACACTTGACCTGCGTTGGGCGAATCTCGCGCCGTTCACGGCCATCGCCTTCTGCGGCGCGGTCTATTTCCGGGATCGGCGCCTCTGGCTGCTGCCCTTCGCCGGCCTCTGCCTGACCGACCTCTACGTCAACTGGTTCTACGCCCGCGAATACGGCTATCACCTCGAGTGGACGGGCTACGTGGCACGCGTGATCTGCTTTGCCGCGGGTCTCGGCCTCGGCTGGTTTGTCTCGACCCGCAAATCCTGGCTCTGGCTCCTGAACGGCTCCCTGCTCGGCGCGGTGCTGTTCTATCTCATCACCAACACGCTCTCGTGGTCCACCGACGTGTTCTACGCCAAGACGCTGGCCGGCTGGTGGCAGGCGCTGACGATCGGTCACCCGGAATATCCGCCGACCATCTGGTTCTTTCATAAAACCCTGTTCGGCGACCTGATGTTCACCGGCCTGTTCGCCGGCGTCATGGAGTGGCTGGCAAAACGCGCCGATGAACCCAGCCTGCTGGATGACGAGGAGGAGGACCCGGAGGAGCACCCCGCCGAGGCCGAGGTAAAGGAGTGACCGCGCGGTGCGCCCAGTCAGGCCGCTCCCACATGCCCGGCATCGGGACTTGGGAGTTCGGCGTTCCGCGTTGAGCGTTCGACATTTGGTCGGCTCAGAGGCCCGACCTACTTGGATTTCATCACCCACACGCCGTCCCAGTGCTCGGGCGGGTGCGCCTTGAGGTAGTTGCAGCGCTCGACATAGGTCGCGCTGAGCTTATCGCCCGGGTGCAGCCCGAGCGCCTCCTGAAACTGCTTGATGGCGCGGTCAAAGTCACCCTTGCGGTAGTAGCCGAGCGCGCCCTTGAACAGGCCGATGACCTCCGGCATGTGCGGGAAGGTCTCCTCGGTGTGGAAATCCAGCACCTCGTAGACGCCGATCGGCTCGGTCTTGCCCTTCACGACGACCTTGTCGATCTCGCGCATCCGGTAGGTGCCCTTGAGCTTCCGGTAGGTGAACTCGGAGCAGAGGATCTGCGCGGAGTATTCCTTGCACGCGCTCTCCAGCCGCGAGGCGAGGTTCACCCCGTCGCCAATGACCGTGTAATCCATGCGCTTGGGCGAGCCGATGTTGCCGGAGGTGACCGTGTCGGTGTTGAGGCCGATGCCCATGAGGATCGGCTTTTGGCCGCGGCTGGCGCGGCGCTGGTTCAGCGCGCGCAGCTCGGTGATCATCTTGATCGCGGCGCGCATCGCGCGGTCGGGATCGTCGCCGTGCGCCACCGGGATGCCGAACTCGGCCATCAGCGCGTCGCCGATGAACTTGTCCAGCATGCCGCCCTCGTCGGTGATGCACTGGACCATGAGGGTGAAATACTCGTTGAGCAACGCGACCGTGCCCTGCGCGCCGAGTTCCTCGGTGAGCGTGGTGAACGAGCGGATGTCCGAGAAGAGCATCGTGGCCTCGACGTTCTGGCCGCCAAGCGCATCGCCGCCGCCCGCGAGCAGCTGGTCGGCCAGGCCGGGATCCATGTAGCGCGCCATCGTGGACTTCATGCGCTTCTCGGAGGAGATATCCTCGATCAGCAGCATCGAGCCGAGGCGCTTGCCCTTGAGGCTGATGAGGGGCTGGAGCGTGACGTTGACGTTCACTTTCTCGCCGCGGACCTGCAGCTCGGCGTCCATCAAGGCGTCGGACTTCGCGCCCGAGGTGTCGAGGGCCTTCAGGCGCTCGATGATCCAGGCGTTGGGGCCGGTGAAGAACTCGGCGGCGGGCTTGCCCATGACCTCGCCCTCGCGGGCCTTGAAGATGCGGTAGCCGGAGCCGTTGCAGGAGTGGATGCGGCCGTCCTCGCCGAGCGTGATGACGGCGCTCGACATGCTCTCGAGCACGGACTGGTTGTAGTTCCGCATGTTCTGCACGTCGTCGAACAGCTTGGCGTTCTCGAGCGCGATGGAGACCTGGGCAGTGAAAGCCTTGAGACGCGCCTCGTCCTCGGCGGTGAAGGGGCCGCCGCGCTTGTTGAGCGCCTGGGTGACACCGATGCACTTGCCGTTCTTGTTCACGACCGGCACGCAGAGGATGGAGCGCGTGAAATAGCCGGTCTTCTTGTCGAAGGCCGGGTTGAAGCGCAGGTCGGCGTAGGCGTGCGGGATATTGATGGTCTTGCCCGACTGGAAGACGGCGCCGGCGATGCCCGCGGTGTTGGGCAGCTTGATCTGGACGGCGTTGAGCCCTTCGCCCACCTCGGACCAGAGTTCGTTGGTCTTCTCGTTGGCGAGGAAAAGCGTGGAGCGGTCAGCCTTGAGCATGCGCGTGGCCTCGCTCATCACGCGGCGCAGCAGCACGGAGAGGTCGAGCGAGCTCGTAATGTCGGCGACGAGGTCGAGAAATTCCATTTCCTGCTGCCGCGTCTTCTTCATCCCCTCGATGAACTGGGAACTCTGCAGGGCGACCGAGGCCTGCGTGGCCATCGCCTCCAGCAGGTCAAGGTCCTCGCGGGTGAACTTGCCGGCGCGCTTGTTGAGCGTCTGCACGACGCCGATGATCTCGCCGCGCGCGGTCCTGATCGGGGCGCAGAGGATGGACTTGGTGACGAAGCCTGTCTTGCGGTCGATCTCGTCGTTGAAGCGCTTGTCCTTGTAGGGATCGTGGATGATCAGGCCCTCGCCGCTCTGGAACACGGAGCCGGCCACGCCGGAGTTGTTGATCAGGCGGATCTCGCGGTTGAAAG
The DNA here is from genome assembly GCA_039807025.1 of Lacunisphaera sp. Classification (GTDB taxonomy): domain Bacteria; phylum Verrucomicrobiota; class Verrucomicrobiia; order Opitutales; family Opitutaceae; genus Lacunisphaera. The sequence continues at coordinate 24,195 of JBDHQK010000007.1, read as the reverse complement.
TGCCCTGGGCGGTGCGGGAGAAGAGCTCGCTCGTGACCGGGTCGTTAAGGAAGAGCGTGCCGCGCTCGGCATTGGTCTCGTTGGCGATCACCTCGACCAGGGTGGCGAGCAGGTCGTCGAGGCTGTCGATCATGGCGACACGCTGCGAGAGCTTGATGAGCATCTCGGTGCGGCGCAGGCGGGCGCGGAGGCTGGACATGCTCTCGCGAGGCACGGAAGGACGGCTGGACGGCTTGGCGGCCTTGGCGGCGCGCTGGGCTTTAACGGCCATGGTTTTTCTCAAGTTGTTCGCGCAAGTCCGCGATGGTGCCGCGGAGCTGGCGCAGCTCGTCCTGATGCGTGCGTGCCTGCTTCTCCAGGTTGTCGGCGTTTTCCAGGCGAAGCCGTTCCAGATCGTCGCGCAAAAGCTGGATGGTGCCGTGTAATTGGCGGGCCTCGTCATGACCGGCGGCAACGGCGCTCTGCACTGCCTCCTGCTTGGCGATTTCCAGGGCCTGCAGCTCGTCGCGGAGGGAGGCGGTGGTGGTGCGGAGCTGTCGGGACTCGTCCTGTGCGGTCGTCACGGCGGTCTGCACCGCCTCGTCGCGGGAGGCCTGGGCCCGCTCCAATTCGAAGCGGAGGGCCTGAATCGTGTCGCGCAACTGGCGCAATTCGCGCTGCAGCACGAGCGATGCGGCCTGCTCCTCAGTCTCCAGTCCTTGCAACGGATTGAGCAGTGCCTTTTCCACGGGCCGTGAGCTTCCGCGGCGAGGTGCGGGCGGGCAAGCCTGAACAAGGTGGCACCCGGCGGAGGCCGGGCTCCAACCGCAAAATCCTCAGAGCAAATCCGCCGCGAGTTCGGCGAGCTTCGAGCGTTCGCCCTTGGACAGCTTGACGTGCGCGGCCAGCGCGTGTCCTTTCATCCGGTTGTGGCAGTAGACGAGGCCGTTGCTCCGTGAATCCACGTAGGGGTTGTCGATCTGGGCGGGGTCGCCGATGAGCACGAGCTTGGAGCTCTCCGCGATGCGGGTGATGACGGTCTTCACCTCGTGCGGCGTGAGTTGCTGGGCCTCGTCGAGAATGAAGAAGCGCCGGGCGATCGAGCGGCCGCGGATGAAGCATAGGGCCTCGATCTCGACCACGCCGCTGCTAATGAGTCGCTCGTAAGGTTTGACGATCGGCCCGCCGCCGTGATGGGGCCCGCCGCTGCCGTGCACGGGCTGTGGCGCGGTCATCATGGCCATGGCGTCGTCCCGTTTCTTCTTTTTCTTGCCGGTCTTCTTGCTGGCGAACTGCGGCTCCTTCTGGGGCTTGGAGGGCATGAGCACTTCCAGCGCGTCGTGGTAGGGTTGCAGCCAGGGCTTCATCTTCTCTTCGAGCGTGCCGGGGAGGAAGCCGATGTCCTTGCCGAGGGCGATGACGGGGCGGGAGATGGAGAGGCCGTCGTAGCGCGAACGCTCGTCGGTGGTCTGGAAGAGCGCGCAGGCGGTGGAGAGCAGCGTCTTGCCGGTGCCGGCCTTGCCAAAGCAGGTGACGAGCGAGATGCTGTCATCCATCAGCGCGTCCACGAAGAACTGTTGCTCGAGGTTGCGCGGGCGGATCGGGATGCCGCCGGGCGCCTTGACGAAATCGGGCAGATGCAGGCGGCGGACGAGGTTCTTGCCATAATACCGGCCGGGCATGGTCTTGCCCTCGGGCGTCGTGAGCAGGACGTATTCGTTCAGATAGAGCGGCGCGGCGAGTTCCCCGGCGAGTTCGAACTCCCCTTCGGAGCAGAACCGTTGCATCTCATAGACATCAAGCGGCACGGTGCGGTAGCCGTCATCATCGGCCGTGGCCTCGGGCACCTTGTCGTTCAGGTAGTCCTCGGCCTCAAGGCCGACGGCGCGGGCCTTGAGCTGCACGTTGACATCCTTGGTGACGAGAATGGTCGGCGGCGGGTTGGTTTCCTGGATGAAGAGGGCGCTCGCGATGATGCGGTTGTCCTTCTTCGTGAAGTCCGAGAGCACGGCGCGCAGCCGTTGCATGGCCGGCGACGACCAGTTGTTCTCGACCAGGTAGCGGTTGATGATGACGGAGAGCGTGCCGCCGTTGGGCAGCTTGACGCCCTCGTGCATCGAGCGTGAGTCCGGCAGGAGTTCCTGCAGGATGCGGTGCACGCGGCGGGCGTTGCGGCCGCGCTCCGTGGACTGCTCGCTCTTGATCGCATCGAGCTCCTCAAGAACCTCGACGGGGATCGCCAGGTTGTTGTCCTCGAATTTGTAGATCGACTGGGGGTCGTGCAGCAGCACGTTCGTATCCAAAACGTAGGTCTTGACCCTAACCTCTACGTATTGCTGCGGTGAATTTTGAACCGAGCTTTTGGTGTTTTCCATCGAGTGGATAACTTGTGAACAAGCCATGCATCCACTTGGCGCTTTTGTAAATGCAGTAATTGCAAATTTGTGAAGAATCCCGGTCACCGTCCGCCGTGGCAAGTTTTGCCGCGCCACGGATGACGGGGGCACGTTGATGTGCCCGCCAACGCCCTGTGTCGCCAATGCGACGGGCCGGCCACATCCGCGCGCTGGGGAACACAAGCCACCGGCTAGTCGCGGGAAACCTTGGGCGGAAAGTAGGCCGACTCGGGCGGGATGGCCCACATCCGAACCGGCACCCACACCTTGTAGCGCGACATGTAGCCCGCCTCGGAAAAGGGCACGAAACGCACCGGCAGATCCAGCGTGCGCGGACCCTTGGCGACTTCCGGGATCGACGCGGCGGTAACCTGGAAAACCGGAACACCGGGCGCCATGGCGGCGGTTTCCACCGGAGGCACCACGGTGAAGTTGATCGCCGCGATGTCCTGCTGGTAGATCTGGAACGTGCCGATCTTTTGCGCGGGGTTCACGCGATCGTCGGCGGCCAGCACAAGCGGCCCGTAGGTGAGCGCCGCCAAGCCGGCGTTGCCGTGTTCTCCCATCACGAGGCGAGGCCGGGCCGGGATGCGCATCTCGAAAGTGTCCCCGGTTTGCCAGTCGCGTTTGACCACCTGGTAGGTGCGCGGAGTGCCGTTGGTCACCGTGCCGGCAACGTTGAGGGTGACATCGCGCGACCAGCCCGGGATACGGACCTTAATGCCGAACGGGGCGCCGCGATCGACGCGGGCGAGCGTGAAGCGCACGGTTTCGCCGAGCGGATAGTCCGTGTTGGTCTGCACGGTCACCCGGCGTCCGTCCGCGAGGATGAAATTGCCTTCACCGCTCTCAAAGAAGTTGATGACCAGCCCGTCCGCATCCGTGGCGGCGGCTACCATGGGCAGGAGGGCGATGCCGCGCGGACCGCTGGAAAGGCAGCAGTGGCCGGAAAAGTCCGCCGAGAAGGGCTTACGATTATCCTCCAACTCGACGTAGTAGCCCCAGCTGGAGCCGTCGGGCTGCTGGGCTCCGAGCAACTGGTTGTAGCCGGTGCGCTCGAGTTCGTCGGCAAAGATCGATTCACCGGTCAGGCGCAGCAGATGGGCGTTGAGCTGCAACCAGGTGACGGTGACGCAGGTTTCCGCGATGTTTTGCAGGGAGTTGGGCAGCTCGTGCGCGGTGTGGAAGTATTCGTGCTGGCTGCAGGTGCCGGTGATATAAAGGCGCTGGGCGACGATGTCTTCCCAGGCATGGCGGACCGCTTTCAGGATCTGCCCGTCACCGGTGGCGCGGTAGAGCTCGAGCGCACCGTTGAGGCAGGACATCATCTCGTAGGCCTTGGCGTTGCCCACTTGGTGGACGCCGCGGCCGGCCGCGAGGTCGGAAATGAGGCGCGGGCCGCGCGGGCCGTCCCAGCGCCGCAGCACCATCTGGCAGAACTCCAGGTAGCGCACCTCGCCGGTGAGCCGATACATCCACACCATGGGTTCCAGCACGCTGCTCGCGGCCATGCCCGCGTGCGAACCGCTCAGCACGATGTTCTGCTGCCCGGGCTGCTCGCCGAAGGTCCGGGTCAGCAGGTCGGCGATGCGCACGCTGGCAGCCAGGGCCGTTTGCTCGCCCGTGTAGCGGTAATAGGTGAGCAGCCCGATCAGGTTGTATTTGTGCGCCCAGACATCCCACGATGTCCACCGCTTCTCGGGTAGATAGGTGCCGAGATAGCCGTCGGCGCCCTGCGTCGCGAGGAGCCCGGCGACTACCCGGTCGAGCTTGGCGCGGAGCGCCGCATCGCCGGTGTTGACCCACGCGAGGGTGGCGGCGTGCAGCCACTTGCCCACGTGCTCGCCATCCCACTGGTGCACGCCGGGACGGGTGCGATAGCTGATCAGGAGGCGATCCTCATCGACGACGAGCAAGCGGTTCTTCTCGTTCGCCGTGATCCGCCGCCCCAGGAAGCCGTCGAGATGCTGCTGGTCCGGCTCAAGCAGCTGTTGCCGGTCCGCCACCTTGGGCGCGACCGTGAATGGCTGCGGTGCCCCGACTGCCACCAGGGGAGCAATCGCCCAAAACATGATTATGCCGGGCACAAGGAATCGGAATTGGGAAACAAGCATGATGGTGGTGAGGTTTGGGCTGCGGGAAATTGCCTGCCTAGCACGGATGATTTCCCGCACTCTGCAAAGGCGAAAACCGGGCCGCGCTCAGGAATGGAGATGCGGTCGAGGCCCCGCACGGGGCACCGGCGCCTGCTTTGGCTTGGGCGCCGGGCCCCAAAGGCGTATCAGGTGCTCCGCGAGATTCAGCAGGCTGATGCGGTTCGCCGCCATGCCCCGCAACGCCGGCACGTGTGCGCTGCGTTCGACGAGATGCGCCCATAGGTCGCGCTCCAACCCCCGCGCCGTCTCGCCTGGCTGGCTGGCGACACGGGTGGCATCGGTCACCTTGCCCTGCCAATGGCGGCGTTCATCGGGGTTCTTTTCCCAATAGGAAAAGAGGGCCGTTTCATAGCGATTTAGGCTCATCAGACGCGGATTTTTACAGGTCAGGGCGGCATTGCAATTGAACATCCACCTGCTATCCCTGTCCTGCACACTCCACCTCTACACACCATGTGGCAAAAGCTTAAAGAACAACTCCCCGCAATCATTCTCACCGCGGCCCTGATTCTGGGCATCGCTTTCTGGCTCAACCAAAAGATGGCCGCCGACATGGCCGCCAAGCAGCAGGCCGAGATCGCCCTCCTGCGCGAGCAGACCAACGCCGAGATGAAGGCCTCCGCCGAGGAAACCCGCCGCCACATCGAATCCGTCAACCAGCTGCTCAAGGACGCCATCTCCAAACGCGCCGCCGACGTGTTCATGACCGACGAGGAGGTCGCCAAGCTCAACGAGCAGAAGGTCAACCAACTCGCCGAGGCCATCGCCGCAAAGGTCATGCCCTATGGTTCCAACATCCCGAAGACTCCCGAGGAGGCTGAGAAGCTCCAGAACGAGCAAGTGGACAAGGTTTCCAGCCGTCTGGCCGCGAACATTTCACCCATCCTCGGCGAGATGTCCAAGGACCAGAACCTGACCCGCGAGAAGATCGATGCCTACAGCCAGCGCATCACCGACCAGATCAGCGGCGTGCTGACCGGCGAGATGTCCCGCAACCAGGAGCTCAACACCCAACTCCTCGCCTCTCAGGCCGTCGCGCAGGACTCGATGAAGCTCTCGCACGAGATCACCGCCCTCTACCTGAGCAGCTTCAAGGACCAGGGCCTCCTCACCCGCCTCCTCACGCTGCCCGCCAACATCGTGCGCGACGCCGCCAACCTCAGCATCGTCAACAGCACCGACCGGAAGAAGATGGAGGAGCGCCTCGTCAGCGAAATGAACGCCCTCGACAAGCGTCTGGCCGAAATCCAGGAAAACGCCCCCAAAAAATAATTCGGGTTGTTCACCCCGCTCCAAGCCGCGCCTCACAGCGCGGCTTTTTTATGCCCGGCCCCCGCGCTTGCTGCCACACTCCCGCGCCACGCCCGTCGCCGGCCGGTTCAAGCACCACCGTGGGCGCGCGCTCAAAATATCGTCCTTTCGCGGGTTGCGGGCTTGCTGGCCGCACCCCGCTCGCCCATCCACACAGCTCCGCGCGATGGACGACCTGCTTCTCACCCTCAAGACCACCTTCGGCTACGGCGCCTTCCGGCCGTTGCAGCGCGAGATCATCGAGGCCGCGCTGGCGGACAAGGACGTCTTCGCCCTGCTGCCGACCGGCGGCGGCAAGTCCCTCTGCTTCCAGCTGCCCGCCCTGCTGCGGCCCGGCCTCACCGTCGTCGTCTCGCCTCTCATCGCCCTGATGAAGGACCAGGTTGACCAGCTCCAAGCCGCCGGCGTCGCCGCCACCTACCTGAACTCCACCCTCGACGCCGAAGAGGCGCGCTCCCGCCTGAGCGGCCTGCACCGCGGCGAATGGCGTCTGCTCTACGTCGCCCCCGAGCGCCTGATGCTCGACAACTGGGCCGCCAACCTGAAGGCGTGGAACGTCACCGCCCTCGCCATCGACGAGGCGCACTGCATTTCCGAGTGGGGCCACGACTTCCGCCCGGAATACCGCCAGATCGCCAAGCTCCGCGCCCTCCTGCCGGGCGTGCCGGTCATGGCCCTCACCGCCACGGCCACCGAGCGCGTCCGCGCCGACATCATCAAGCACCTGCAGCTGCGCGGCGACGTCACCTTTGTCGCCAGCTTCAACCGCCCGAACCTCTCCTACCGCGTCGTCCCGAAGGACCAGCCGGCGAAGCAGATCATCGACTTCGTCCGCGCCCGCGAGACCGAGAGCGGGATCATCTACTGCGCCAGCCGCGCCACCGCCGAGCGCGTGGCCGAGTCCCTCGCCGGCCGCGGCTTCTCCGCGCGGCCCTACCACGCCGGCCTCGACGCGGAGGAACGCAACCGCAACCAGGAGCTCTTCCTGCGCGACGAGACCCGCATCATCTGCGCGACCATCGCCTTCGGCATGGGCATCAACAAGCCCAACGTCCGCTGGGTCATCCACCACGACCTGCCGAAGAACATCGAGGGCTACTACCAGGAGACCGGCCGCGCCGGGCGCGACGGCCTGCCGGGTGACTGCCTCCTGCTCTTCAGCGCCGGCGACATCGCCAAGCAGACGCACTTCCTCGCCGAGATCACCGACGAGCACGAGCAGGCCGTCGCCCGCACCCAGCTCCGCCAGATCGTGCACTACGCCGAGAGTTCCGGCTGCCGCCGCGCCGAGCTGCTCGACTACTTCGGCGAGAAATTCCCCTCCGCCAACTGCGGCGCCTGCGACAACTGCCTCGAGCCCCGCGCCACCTACGAAGGCACGGTCGTCGCCCAGAAATTCCTCTCCTGCCTCTACCGCATCGCGCAGAACAGCGACTTCAACGTCGGCCTGAACCACGTCATCGAGGTCCTCACCGGCGCCGACACCGAGAAGATCACTCGCTGGGGCCACGACCGCCTGACCACCTACGGCATCGGCAAGGAACTTTCCCGCCCCGCCTGGGCCGCCGTCGGCCGCGAGTTGATGCGGCTGGGTTACGTGACGGTCAGCGAGGGCGGCTTCGCCACGCTCGAACTCACGCCCGAGGGCCGGGCCGTGCTGGTTTCACGCGCCTCCATCACGCTGACCAAGCCGATGGACCTGCCGAAGACCAAGCGCGTGGCCCACCGCGAGGGCGACATCGCCTGCGACGAGATCCTCTTCGAGCGCCTGCGCGCGCTGCGCAAGCAGCTGGCCGACGAGCGCAAGGTGCCCGCCTACGTCGTCTTCGGCGATGCCACCCTCCGCCAGATGGCCCGCGAATACCCGGACCGCGTCGGGGCGATGGAAGGCATCACCGGCGTCGGCGAGAAGAAGCGCGCGGAGTTCGGCGCGATCTTCGCCGCCGCCATCGCGGCCTTCCTCGAGACCAACCCGCGCATCACGTTCAACGACTGAAGGGCTGGGCTCGCCTGGGTGGGAGGGGTTTTATACCCCGACAAGGGTGTTAAGTCGGGGCATAAAGCCCCTCCCACCTTCTTTGTGCCACCCCCACCTCAGTTCATCGTCATGAGCGCCGCGAAGGTCTCCATGCCCTCCCAGAGGTAGCGGATGAGCATGTTCTCGTTCTCCGCATGCTGGTTGTTGTCGTAGTTGGCGGCCGGGACGCTGATGACCTTGGCCCCGAGTTTCTCCTCGATGATGCTCAGCGGCAGGCTGCCGCCACCGGTGGGCACGCGCGCCACGGGATCCGCCGTGGTGGACTGGACCGCCGCCACGACCGACTGCGCCAGCGGCAGGTTCATCAGCGTGCGCTGGGCGTTGTAGCCGCTGCCGATCTCGACCTTGAGCAGCTTCGCAAACTGGGCGCGCTCCTCGTCGGTCGGCTCGTGGTCGATCACGTGCCAGCCCTGCGCCTTCATGTGCTCGATCACGCGCTCCGTCTGCTTCCGCCAGTCGATGCCGAGCACGAGCCGCAGGTCGAGCGTGGCCCGCGCGACCGCGGGGATCACATTGGTGGCCGTCTTGCCGGTGTTGGCGGCGGTGACACCGTTGAGGTTGAGGCCGGGCAGCTCGAAACCCTCGAGCAGCGACCGGCCCGGCATCTCGGGCGCCTTCAGGCCGAGGTCCTTGAGCAGCACGGCGTCGGTGTTGGGCGCGTCCTTGATCGCGATGCGTTCGCTCTCGGAGAAGCCCACATAATCGTCGTAGAAACCCTTGATGAGCACCCGGCCATTCTCGTCCTTCATGCTCGCGAGCAGTGCGACCAGCCGGTCGGCGGGGTTGGGCGCCCAGTTGCCGTAGTTGCCGCTGTGCAGCGGGCGCTTCGCGCCATAGGCGGTCAGGTTCATGTTCACGTCGCCGCGCACGCCGAAGACGACCGACTTGCGGCCGGACACCGGGCGCGGCCCGTCGCAGATGATCCACAGGTCGCTCGCCAGCTTGGCGCCGTGCAGCTCAAGCAGCTCGCCGAGGTGGGTCGAGCCCATCTCCTCCTCGCCCTCGAAGACAAATTTCACGTTCACCGCGGGCCGGCCGCCGGTCGCCACCAGCGCCGCGTAGCCGTTGAGGATCGAGAAGACGCCGGCCTTGTCGTCGGCGCTGGCCCGGCCGTTGACGCGCCAGTCGGGATTGATCGCATCGCCGGGTTTCCAGTCAGTGACGATCTTGCCGCCGCGGGCCAGTGGCGCGGTGAGGAAGACCGGCTTCCACGGGTCAAGACCCTCGGCCCACTCCTTCGGGTTGACCGGCATGCCGTCGTAATGCGCGTAAAACACGACCGTGCGCGTCGCTCCGGGCACCTTGATCTCGCCGAAGACCAGGGGATTCGTCGCGGAGGTTCTGCCCTCGAGCAGCTCCGCCGGGATGCCGCGGCGCTGCATCATGGCGACGATGAACTCGGCGTTGCGCCGGACGTTCGGCTGGTCGGCGCCGACATTGGGGATGGCGACCAATTCCCGGTATTCGGTCATCAGGGCCTGCTCGTTTGCCACCCGGTGCGCCCGCACCGCGTCCTGCAACGGACTCGCGGCCGCGGCCGCCATCAAACACACATGCAACGCGGCAACCCCGGGGAACGATGCTATCTTCATGGGAGAGTGCGTCTACGCTTGGCCTGCCGCGGGGTTTAGGCAATGGGTAACTCCCCATGCCTCACGCCGCGCCCCGTCCCCTGCCCGAGAACGACGGGCTGGCCTTTGTCGGCGAACGCGTGGCCCTGACCGCCTCCATCCCGCCGAAAATGGCGGAGCGCATGCTCGGCACCCGCAACCCACACGGCAAATCCAACGCCGACGTGCTGCGCCAGCTCGCCACCGCCGACGACGTGCGCCGGCCGGCCATCCACTGGCTGGTCGATTTCCCGGCGTCCATGGGTGAGCGCGAGGCGTCACTCTACGAACATCCCTTCCACCACCTCTTCCGCACCATGCGCCCGTCACGCGACCGCTGGTGGGTGAACCCGCACGCCGACGAGCGCCTGCGCGCCACCCTCGCCCGGCGCGAGCGCTACCTGGCCACCCCTGTCGGCGCCGAGCCGCCGGCCTGGATGTGGTTCGACTCCGCCGTCATCCCCGATGACACTCTGCTCGCCGTGGCGCGCGACGACGACTTCATCCACGGCATCCTCGCCGCCCGGCCCTTCGCCCTCTGGTGGCGCAAGTTTCATTCCCGTCGCACGCCGACCCAGGCGGTCAGAGCCTATCCTTTCCCCTGGCCGCCCGCCACCGGTCTGAGCGCCCTCACGACCGCGCAGGAGGAACACCGCCACGTCGTCGCGAAGGCCGCGCGCGGCGCCGACGCGGTGGCGCTCAACGCCGCCGTGGCCGCCGCCTACGGCTGGCCGGCGGACCTCGATGACGACGCGTTGCTCACGCGCCTCGGTGACTTGAACCGGGCGCGGGCGACGTAGCTCAGGGCTTCTCCCCGGCGAACTTCCACGAGCTGCGGTAGTCGCGCGGCAACTTGGTGCCGGTGACGTGGGCGCGCACCATCTCGATCGGCATGATGCCGCCCTGCAGGATGCTGTCGTGGAAGGCCTTCTCCTTCATCTTGCCGGTCTTCACCAGCTCGGTGTAAAGCGTGCGGAGCTGGATCGCGCCCATCATGTAGCCGACCTGGTAGAGCGGCGAGTAGTCGCCGTTGAACGACCGGCGCACCTCGCCCGTCGCCGTGTGCCGGTCGTGGCCGACCGTGTCCACGAGGAAGTCGATGCACTCCTGCGGCGTCCATTTGCCGAGGTGAAAGTTGAGCGAGAAAATGATGCGGGCGGCGCGGTGCGTCCGCCAGAAGAGGGCGCCGGCGCGGTCCGCGGGCGTCTGCACGAAGCCGAGATCCCAAAGGTGAAACTCCCACCAGAGGGCCCAGCCCTCGACGTAGAACGGCGTGTAATACAGCTGCCGGTGCGGGTTGTAGCGGTCGGCATACCAGCCTTGCAGGTGGTGGCCCGGAATCAACTCGTGGTGCACCACAGCGCGGCAGAAGTGCCGGTTGTTCGCCCGCAGGCTGTCGAGCTTGTCGGCGTGATCCATCGTGTCCGTCGGGAAGGACACGATGATCCGATCGCCTCCCAGGAAAAATGGCGCCACCTTTTGCCGCTCGGGCGACATCATGGTCATCGTCCAGTCGTCGATGGCGTGCGGCGGGATGGTCACCAGATCGCGTTTCAGAAGGAAGTCCACGGCCTCGTAGGCCATGCCCGCGATGAGTGCAGGCTGCTCGCCGGGCGCCACATAGTCGGCCTTCACCTGCTCGAGCGCGGCTTTCCAGTCATCGCCCTTGCCCATCGCCTGCGCAACCTGCTTCCACTCGGCCTGGCACCAGGCGAGTTCCTTCTGCGCGATGGCGATCAACTCCTCGGGCGTGTAGGGGATCATCTCGCGCTCGAGGTCGAGCTTGAGCCCCTCAGCGCCGATCGGGTCGCCGACAATCGGCTCGTCCTCGCCGGCCTTCACGCCGACGATTTTCTCGCGCAGGAACTTGGCATAATCGTCCAGCGCGGCCGCCGCCTTCTTGTGGGGCTCCCGCGCCCACCAGCCAAACTCGGGGTCGTAGCCGTTGTAGTAGTCGAACCAGTTCTTCAGCGTCTTGCCGAGCCCGTCCAGTCGGTTGGCCGCGCGCAAGGCCGCGATCTTGCCCGGCTTGGCGCCGTCGCCCTCGAGTGATTTTTTCGCCGCCTCAATGCCCGTGCGTATCGAGGCCAAGTCGGCCGCCGCGCGTCTGGGCTCGACCGGCGCGAAACTCCTCCGCTTCTCCTGCAGGCCGGCGATGGTCTCGGCAAATCCGAGGAAGGGCTGCATCTCCGCCCCCTTCTGCTCCATGCGGTCGAGCAGGCCGAGTTCATAGCGCAGGTTGAGCCGCAGCAGATGCCAGTCGATACGCCCCTCGGCCCCGAGCGGCTCATACGGCATGGCTTCCATTTTTGTCAGCCAGGCCTGGTAAAACTCCCGCAGTCGCTTCACCTGCAGGGCCGAGCCCTCCACCGAGTAAATCTGCAACAGGCCGTCGCGGTCCTTCACAAACCGCTCGACGAGCTCGCGCAGCTCACTGGATTGCGGTTTCGCCAGAGCCCCGAGGTCCGGCACGTAGAGCGCGGCATCACGCGACGCCTGCGCGGGCTGGCCGTGGCGAAAGTCCTCCGCCGCCAGCAGCGCATTGCAGATCAGAAGCGGGACGATGATTCGGATGCTCGGTAGTTTCATGGGGGAACTTCAGTTTCCCCCACCCGAACCAAGCCGCAAGCGCGGAGTGCCTGCGGCCTGGCGGGCAAGTATTCGCCGGCGAGCCTCAACTCATCCGGAGAATTCGCTCTACCACTTCCACTCGATACCGGCAAAGCCGCCGATCCCGAGCTGCGGGTAGCCGTGCACCTCTTCGTAGGCCTCGTCGAGCAGGTTCTCCACGCGGGCCTTTACCGCCAGCCGGGGATTCACCTGCCACGATCCATAGACGCGCACGACGGTGTAATCCTCGGCATCAATTGTTGCATACGTCGCCGCGTGCACATCCTGCCGACCCGCCGCAAACGCCACCCCCGTGCCCGCGCTGAAGCCGCGGCCGAAGTCATGCCACAGGTCAAGCGATCCGCTGTTGCGCGGGCGGCGCAGCAGGCGGATGCCCTGCGAAAGGTTCTCCGCCTCGAGGTAAGTATAGGCTAGGCGCAGCTTGGTGTTGCCGGCTAGGTCAAGTTTCGCAGCCAGTTCAACGCCACGGGTCCGCGCTTTCTCGACGTTGGCCGTCGTGCCGGGGAACACACCGAAATCAAACACGATCAGGTTGTCGTAGCGTGTGTCGAACCACGTCGCACTCAGCACGCCCTTGTTGCCCGCGAGGAAATAGTCCACGCCGCCATCCCAGCCGCGCGCCTTCTCGGGTTTCAGGTTGGGATTGCCCACGTAGAACGAGCTCTGGCCGTAGAGATCGAGGAAGCTGGGCGAGCGGAACGCCGTGCCGTAGGTGGCGCGAACTTTCCATTTCGAGTCCTGCGACAGCCACGCTGCCGTGAGCCGCCCCGTCGTGGCGCGCCCGAAGGTATCGTGGTCGTCGCTGCGCAGGCCGGCGGTGAGGTATACGTGTTCGACCGGCGTCCACTCGTCTTGCGCAAACACGGCCAGCAGGCTCTGCCGCTTGTTGATGTTGCCGAAACCGTTGTTGCGGGTGTGGTTCGCCTCGGCGGTCAGGCCACCCGTCACCCGGTGCTGTTCGTTCAGCACATAGGTGCTCTGCCAGTCGAGCACGGCGCGGCGGTTCCTGACCACCGTCTCGCTCGTGCCGCTATCGGATACATAACGTCGGTCCTGTCCGCCGAGCACGACGTGGCTCGTCAAGCCGGGCGAGTGCGTCACATCGGCGAAGACCGTCGCCAGCTGGTTGCTCTCGCTCTCCTCGTTGTCGGGATCGTTGGCCCCGAAGCCGATCGCGGCCCCAGGCGAGCCATAACGACCGACGAAGCCGCGCCAAGTCGCGCCGATGGCAACAGCCTTTGTCACCTGCCGGTCGAGCCGGAGGGAATAGGTGACGCTGTCGAATGCGTTGTTCGCGCGCTCGTTGTCGGTGTGGCCGCCGGACGCGGCGAACGTGTAGGCGCGCGTCGCATCGCCGGCCTGGGCACTGATCGCTCCCTGCACGGTTCCAAACGAGCCCGCCTCGGCGACCAGGGTCGCGCTACCCGGGCCGATACCGCGCTGGCTGCGCAAGGACACGACGCCGCCGACGGCTTCACCGCCATAAAGCGTGCTCTGTGGGCCATGCGCCACCTCAAGGTTGTCGCATCCGTTGAGGCACATGCCGCCGAGCGACACCTGGTAATCGGTGTTGGGGTCGTTGAAGCGGATGCCATCCACGAGGAACAGCGTCTGGTTCGAGTTCGACCCGCGGAGGAAGACCGAGGCGATGCCACCTGGCGCTCCCGACTGGGCACCGGTTGCGCCCGGTATGCCGCGCAGGCCGGAGCGCAGGCCGGTGAGCTGCATGCGGGCAAGGTCGGCTCCGCTGATCGAGTCGACGTAGGTGCCGAGCGTGGTCAGGGCCGCCGGTGTCCGCGTGGCGCTGAGGATATACGTCGGGAGTGTTTCCGGTTCGGGCGACTGGGCGAACGCGGCAAGGGCCGGCGCGAAGCCGGCGAGGAGGAGCAGGCGTCGGAAAGACGCCGTGATGGTGGTGTTCATGTTCTGCTGATGCGGAGGCAAGAGCAGACCGGTTCCCTGCAGGAGGGCTTTATGCCCCGATGCCTCGCGGGATAAACCCGCTCCTGCAGCCAAACCCTGACCACTCCCACCCTTCAATGTGCGTTGAAGGTGAAACGCGATTGCCCGCACGAGGCACCCGCGTGGTGAGTTTCCGGGGGCAGATGTTCGGACTCCGCATGTGCACGCTTTCGCGTGTTGACCTCGCCCCCCTCGCCTTCACCGGTCGCCCGATTGGCTTTGCCCGGCGCCTGCCGCCGGTGGGGGGTCTGTGATGCGTTACCGCAGCGCAACTGTAGCCGATTCGCACGGCCTTCCCTGTATCCCTGGAATTTGTTGAAAGAACCTCAGGCCACCCACCAATCCACCCCTCGCGTCCCTTGGGCAAGCCCTATCACTGAAATAAGTTACGCATTTCTTGTCATTATCTAAGCGGAGTCTTGCTTTTTCATATCATCAAATCTTGATGCAAGCATACAAAGATAGCCACATGCCCGCCGTCGCGCCCACTTCCGCCGAAATCGCCCTCCGCCGCCTCCTGGCCGAGCGCGTGGCCATCATTGATGGCGCCATGGGCACGACCATCCGTGCCTACAACATCACCGAGGCGCAGGCGCGCGGCGACCGCTTCAAGGATGCCCCCAAGGACCTCAAGAACAACGGCGACATCTACTCCCTCACCCGCCCGACCGAGATCGGCGACATCCACCGTCGCTTCCTTGAGGCCGGCGCCGACATCATCGAAACCAACACCTTTTCGGCGACCAGCATCGGCCAGAGCGAGTTCTTCATCGAGGATCCGCGCGAAAAGGGCGGCCGCAAGGACCCGGCGTTCTACCAAAGTATCATCGAGAACAAGTTCCTCCAGGAGCTGGCGCACGACATCAACTTCCAGTCCGCCCAGCAGTGCCGCGCCTGGGCCGACCGCATCGCCAACAGCTCCGGGCGACGCCGCTACGTCGCCGGCGCCATCGGCCCGCTGACGGTCTCGCTCTCCAACTCGCCCGATGCCGACGACGCCGGTTTCCGCGTCGTCACCTTCGACCAGGTGAAGGCCGACTACCGCCGCCAGGCCCGCGCGCTCATCGCCGGCGGCGTGGACTTGCTCCTCGTCGAGACCATCTTCGACTCGCTCAACGCCAAAGCCGCCCTTGTCGCCATCGAGGAGATCTTCGCCGAGGACAATATTCGCCTCCCGCTCATGATCTCGGCTGCCGTCGGCCGCGGCGGCGAGACGATGATCTCGGCGCAGACCGTCGGAGCCTTCTGGAACGCCGTGCGCACGCACCAACCCCTCGCCGTCGGCCTCAATTGCTCCATCGGGCCCGACCTCATGCGCCCCTTCCTCGAGGAATTGGGCGCAAAGTCCGACACCTTCATTTCCGCCTACCCCAACGCCGGCCTGCCCAATCCGCTCACGGATACCGGCTTCGACCTGAAGCCCGCCGACATGGCGCGCTTCATGGGCGAGTTCGCCGACAGCGGCCTGCTCAACATCGCCGGCGGCTGCTGCGGCAACACGCCCGAGCACATCGCGGCCATCGCCGAGTCGCTCAAGCCCAAGCCGGCCCGTCAGGTCAGCGTCCTCAAACCTGAGCTCGCCCTCTCCGGTTCCCTCCCCTTCACGCCCGTGCCGGGCTCGTTCCTCATGATTGGCGAGCGCACCAACGTCGCCGGCTCGCCGAAGTTCGCCAAGCTCGTCAAGGCCGGCAACTACGAGGAGGCCGTCTCCGTCGCCCGCCAGCAGGTGGACAACGGCGCCAACGTCATCGACGTGTGCATGGACGACGGCCTGATCGACGGCGTCGCGGCCATGACGCGTTTCCTGCACCTCATCGCGAGCGAGCCCGAGATCGCCACGGTTCCGGTCATGGTGGACTCCTCCAAGTGGGAGGTCATCGAGGCCGGCCTGAAATGTCTTCAGGGCAAGGGCATCGTGAACTCCATCTCCCTCAAGGAGGGCGAGGCGAAGTTCCTCGAGCAGGCCCGCACCATCCTCCGCTACGGCGCCGCCGTGGTCGTCATGGCCTTCGACGAAAACGGCCAGGCCGCCTCCTACGCCGAGAAGATTCGCATCTGCGAGCGCGCCTACCGCTTGCTGGTGGACGCCGCCGGCTTCCCGCCCGAGGACATCATCTTCGACCCGAACATCCTCACCGTCGGCACCGGCATCGAGGAGCACAACAACTACGCCGTCGATTTCATCGAAGCCACGCGCTGGATCAAGGCCAACCTCCCGCACGCCAAGGTCAGCGGCGGCGTCTCCAACGTCTCCTTCAGCTTCCGCGGCAACAACCCTGTGCGCGAGGCCATGCACGCGGCCTTCCTCTACCACGCCATCAAGGCCGGCCTGGACATGGGCATCGTCAACCCATCGATGCTCGAGGTCTACGAGGAGGTGGACAAGGAGTTGCTCGTCCTCGTCGAGGATGTCCTCCTCAACCGCCGTCCAGACGCCACCGAACGCCTCGTCGAGCACGGCGAGAAGCTGAAAGCCTCCGGCGCGGCCAAGGACCAGAAGGCCGACATCGCTGAACTCGAAGCCTGGCGCCGGGGCACAGTCGAGGAGCGCCTCTCCCACGCCCTCGTGAAGGGCATCGATGCCTGGATCGACGGGGACACCGAGGAGGCCCGCCAGAAATACGGCAAGCCGCTCACCATCATCGAGGGTCCGCTCATGGACGGCATGCGCGTCGTCGGCGATCTCTTCGGCTCGGGCAAGATGTTCCTCCCGCAGGTCGTGAAGTCGGCCCGCGTGATGAAGAAGGCCGTCGCCTATCTCCAACCGTTCATGGAAGCCGAGAAGGCCGCGCTCGTCGCCGCCGGCGGCACCGCCAAGGCCCAGGGCCGCATCGTCATGGCCACGGTCAAGGGCGATGTGCATGACATCGGCAAGAACATCGTCGGCGTCGTCCTCGCCTGCAACAACTACGAGGTCGTTGACCTCGGCGTCATGGTGTCATGCGAAAAGATCCTCGCCGCCGCCCGGGAGAAGGGCGCCGACATCATCGGCCTCTCCGGCCTCATCACGCCCTCGCTCGACGAGATGGTGCACAACGCGAAGGAAATGGAACGCCAGGGCTGCAAAATCCCACTGCTCGTCGGCGGCGCCACCACCTCGGCCGCGCACAACGCGGTGAAGATCGCCCCGCACTATTCCGAGCCCGTCATCCACGTGCTCGACGCCTCGCGCGTCATCGGCGTCGTCACCAAGCTCCTCAACCCCGAGAGCAAGCCCGCCTACCTCGCCGAGGTAAAGGCCCTGCAGGAGCGCCAGCGCGCCGAATTCGCCGACCGCCGCAGCGCACGCAAGCTGCTGACGCTCGCCGAGGCGCGGTCCCGCGCGCAGCCGACGGATTGGGCGACGGTGGATATTCCGAAGCCGGAATTCTTGGGAACCAAGGTCTTTTCCTCTAGCTCCTCGCCCCTCGCCTCTCGTCTCGAACTCAGCGAAATCGCTGAGTTTATCGACTGGGGCCCCTTCTTCTCCACTTGGGAACTCCACGGCCGCTTTCCCGACATTTTGAAGGACCCCGTCGTCGGCGAGGAAGCCACCAAGCTCTACACCGAGGCCCAGGCCTTGCTGAAGCGCATCATCGCGGAAAAACGCTATGCCGCCAAAGCCGTCATCGGCTTCTGGCCGGCAAATTCGGTCGGCGACAGCGTCGAGGTGTATGCGGACGAGTCGCGCAGCAAGGTCCTGAAAACCTTCCATTTTCTCCGCCAGCAAAACGAGAAGCCCGCCGGCCAGTTCAACCACTGCCTCGCCGACTTCATCGCCCCGAAGGATTCCGGCCGCATCGATTATCTCGGCGGCTTCGCCGTCACCGCCGGCCACGGCGTGGAGGAATTCGCCGCGGAGTTCCGCGCCAAGCACGACGACTTCAACGCCATCATGGCCCAGGCCCTCGGTGACCGCCTCGCCGAGGCGCTGGCCGAGCTGATGCACAAGAAAGAGCGTGACTTCTCCCGCTACGGCAAGACCGAGAACCTCGAGATGAAGGACATCATCCGGGAAAAATACCGCGGCATCCGCCCCGCTCCCGGCTATCCCGCCTGCCCCGACCACACCGAGAAGCCCCCGTTGTTCGCCCTCCTCGATGCGACCAAGCACACCGGCATCACGCTGACTGAATCCAACGCCATGACCCCTGCCAGCAGCGTCAGTGGCATGTATTTCAACCATCCTGATTCAAAGTATTTCGCCGTCGGCAAGATCGCGAAGGATCAGGTCGAGGACTACACGCTGCGCAAGGAGCAATGGCAGGAAGTATCCGAGAGGTGGTTGGCTCCTTACCTGGACTACGAGCCCAAGGCTTAGACCTGTGCGCCTTGGCGCGGCAGCAACCCTACTTCCCCGGCGGTTGGGCCGCGGCGGCGGTCGGCTTGGGTTCGAGGCCTGGCTTGTAGTATGTCTGCCGGTAGCGCTCGCGGCGCTCCTCGGCGCCGGTGATGGCGCCCTGCTCGTCAACCTTGAATTGCACGCTCAGCTTGCCGTCGGCCGAGACGAACAGCCGCTCGCCGGCCGGATGCAGCACCGTCGGCTTGCCGCGCCGGTAGCGCCACAGCCAGGTATCGTCCTGCCGCACGAGGACGCGCGGCGGCTTGCCGTCCTTGACCGGTTTGCCGTCCCTGCCCGCCGGAATCTTCCCGTAGTTGCCCTCGAACCGCGCGTAGGCCGCCGGATCAAATGTGGCGAGGCGCGCGGGAGAGACATAGGGATCCTTCGCATACTCGGCGTTCTTGACCTTCTGCTGCTCGATCGCCGCCAGGGCGCGCGCCCGCTCGGTGCCGCCGTTGAATTTGAAGTCGGGCATCAGCACCTCCACATACGCCCCGGTCAGAAACTTGATGTCATCCCTGCTCCAGTCACTCCGCGCCCGCAACACCGTCAGGAAGAGCATGCCCTTGCGGAAACCCTCGACCGCCTTCTTCACGGCGGGCTTGAAGACCACCAGCGCGCTCTTGATCGCCGCCCGCTTGAACAGCCCCATTTTCTCCTTCTGCATGACCTCCTTCATGACCGCGTTCTGCACACCGACGTAGGCGTTGCGAGGCGGCAGGTAAAAGACCCAGTCGTATTTGGCCAGCGCGTCGCTTTCGAGTTCAGCCAAGGTCAGCGCGCGCAGCTTCTGGTCCACCTTCGCCTCGGCGAAGCCCTCCGCCCAGGACAGTTGGTAGAGTTTTGAAGCCAACCCCTCCAGCGGCAACGGCAAGGCCGGCATGATCATGTCGAACGTGATATTGAAATCCTTCTCATCGCCCTCGTCCCCCTGGTCGATGTTCAGCGTGGCCTTCCAGCGGCCCATGAGCTCGACCAGCTCGCGCGTCTTCGCCGCCACATCGGGATCGAGCTGGCCGGCGGCGCTCATCGCCATGAACTTCCGGATCACCACCACAGGATGCGGTTCCCCTTCCTGCCCGACAATGACCAAGCCCGCGCCGGTTGACTTGCCCATGGTTTCGTAGGCGATGCCGACCGCATCCTCGGCAAATGCCTCCGCATACTTCCGGTCCCCTTTCGTCCGCGCGTGGATCGAGATGGAAAGTTTCTGGCCCTTTACGACGAAAGGCGCGAGTTGGACATCCTTGCCGAAGTCCTCACCCGCCGGCCCTGCCGCGAAGCCCGCGGTGCTGAGAAGGAAGCCGGCCAGGCCCAGGGAAAATATGCTGCGACCAAGGGACAAGGAACTCATGTCAGGTAAGGGTGAAGGGGAACCTACCTTACACCGCAGCGGCGTAAATGTTTCAAATTTGTCCGGTTGCGACGGACATTGCCCTCATTCGCAGAACACAAAGGTGGAGGGCCGGGCTCCCGGCCGATCTCGCGGTCGGGCGGGAGCCCGACCCCCCAGAAAGCAGGCGGGATCAGCGCTCCCGCCCTGCATCCCCCGCATTCACCGCGTGAGCGAGAGCAACAGCAACAGCGTGTGTTGCGGACCTTTCCATGAATCGACCGGCTCGTAGGACTCGTCGAGCGAATGGGCGTCGCGGCTGATGCCGCCGGTGCCCACGGTGATGGCGGGGATGCCGAGCTTCATCGGATAGTTGGCGTCGGTCGAGCTGGCGCGGAGCACGGGCACGCCGCCCAGGGCGCGAATGACGCCCTGCGCGCCCTGCACGAGCGCGGTGTCGGCGGAGGTCTGGCCGGGCGGCCGGTCGCCAACGAGCTGCACGTCGGCCGTGATGGCGCCCTTTGGCCAGCGGGCGTTCTCGGCCTTCACCGCCGTGTCAACGGCCGCGAGGATCTGCTCGCGCACCGCACCGAGCGGGACGGGATCGGGCGAACGCATGTCGATTTCCATCCACGCCTCGAAGGGAATCGAGTTGACCGAGGTGCCGCCGCCGATGCGGCCGATGTTGAAGGTGGTCTTGGGACTCGCCGGCACCTGGATGTCGGCGATCACGGCTGCGGCGCGTCCGAGCGCGTGGATGGGGTTGACCAGCCCGAACGCCCCGTAGCTGTGGCCGCCGGGCCCCTTGAAGGTCACGCGATAGCGGTAGCTGCCAACGCCGAAAGCCGTGATGGTGCCCGTGCCGCCGCCATCGATGGAGATAAACATGTCCACCTGCTCCTTGAGTGTGTGATCGAAGAGCTCCTTGACCCCGCGCAGGTCGCCCAAGCCCTCCTCGCCCACGGTGGCGACGAAGGTGATCGTGCCGGTGGTCGGGGTCTTCGTCTCCTGCAGGACGCGGAGCACGCTGATGAGCTCGGCCAGGCCGCGGGTGTCGTCGCCGATGCCCGGAGCCTTCAGGAGGCTGCCGTCGTGCTTCACGGTCACATCGGTGCCCTCGGGAAACACGGTGTCGAGATGCGCCGACACGACGACGTTCGGCCGCGGCTGCGCGCCGGGCCGCGTGCCGATGACATTGCCGGCCCGGTCAATGAAGACGTTCTTCAGGCCGTGTTGCTCGAAGAGCTGCTTGAGCACGGCGGCGCGCGCCTCCTCCTTGAACGGCGGTGCCGGGATCTCGGTGAGCCTGACCAGCAGCGCCATCGTGTCCGGCTCGTTGCGCCGGACAACCTCCAGCAGCGACTGCACGGCCGGATCCTTGAGCAACACGGCCGGATCGGCGGCGGGCAACGAGGCGGCAGCGACGGTGAAGGCCAGTGTCATGAGCCGGGAACGCAACCCACCGAAATAAGAATGGTTAGTCATGAGTGAATGCGTGCCCAAGAGAGCAAGGAAAGCCTCCCGGAGCAAGGCCCGGCCCATCGCGCAAGGCTGAAACAACAGCGGATCGCGGGGCCTTACTTTTCGGCAACGGGATTCACCGCGATCACCTCCACCTCGAAAATCAGGCCGGAGAAGGGCGGGATCTTGCCGGAGCGCAGGCCCCCGTAACCCAGATGCGGCGGGACGCAGATGACCGCCTTCGCGCCGGGCTTGAGCGTCAGCATCGCCGCCGACCAGCCCGAGATCAGGCGGTCGACAGCAAAGTCCGCCGGCTGGCCGCGCGCGACCGAGCTGTCGAACACGGTGCCGTCCTTCAGCCGGCCGGTGTAGTGCACGCGCACACGGTCCTGCAGTTGCACCAATGGACCCTCGCCGGGCGTGAGCAGCTTGACGCCGAGGTTGCTCGTGCGCCACGTGATGGCCTTGTCCGCCGCGATTTCCGGCCCGAAATACTGTTCGCGCCGCAGCTCGGCCTCGGTCTTCGCCGGCGCGGCGGGGGCCGCTGGCGGCTTGGGCGCACAGCCCGCCAGGACCAGCAGTGCCGCCAGCAACACCATCCGGGGACCGGGGTTCATGCCACGACGCAACCGGCGGATTTCACCGAGGCAAATCCAAACCCACTCACCGGTTCGGCCGGCGTTCGCCGAGCCGCGCCAGCAAGTCCGGCATCACTGCGGGCAACGGCGAGGTCGCGAGAAAATCATCCGCCATCGCCTTGGCTCCGCGCGTGCGCAGGCCGGCGTAGACGTGCAGCTCGAACTGCAGCCGGAGCGCGGCCTCTGCCTCCGCGAGCCCGAGCGCGGCATACAGGAACATCAGCGCCTCCACCGTCGCATACTTCCCGGCTCCGGGCGCATTGCGCAGCCAGTAGCGGCTCGGCCCGCGCATCGGCAGGCTGATGCGGCGCCCCCATTGGCCGACGACTCCGAGCATCGAGCCGGCCTCGCTCCAGCTGCCATCGAGCAGCAGCACCTGCAGCTTCGCCGGGTCGGCACCGGCCGGCAGCTCCTCGCCCCGCGGATGCAGGATCCAGAGTTCGCGGCCGGGCCGCGCGACGGCCTCCCGCGCCGGCGGCTTTTCCTGCCAGAAAACATGGCCGCGCGAGTCCGTCACCACCCGGTTGATCAGCCGTCCCGTGCTGGTAGGCCGCCAGTATTCACGCTTGTGGATCAGCACGTCCACCGCCAGCGGCGACACCACCGCCCGGAAGCCCGCGCAGATGCACCAGCGCGGGGTGCAGCGGCAGCGCTCGCAGCGCGGGGTGGTTTCAAGGACGACGCTTCTCGCCATGCGGCGCATCAGGCCGCAGTGCCCGGCCAGGGTCAATCCCGCGGGCTCCAAGATTGACTCTCCCGCCTGAACCCAGAGCCTCGGGGCCTGTCAGCGATGCGGGACCGTTCGCCGGTCCGGCAAATATCAACCCTCCTCCCCTATGAAAAAGCTGTTCACCCTCCTCCTTGCCGCCGGCGCGCTCTCGCTCGGCGCCGCCGTTGCCCAAGCCGCCGACACCGCCCCGAAATCTGTCATCCACGTCGTGACCGTCGCATGGAAGGAAGGCACCACCCCCGAGCAGATCCAGGCCGCGCTCGACGGTGCCCAAGCCCTGCCCGCCGCCTACAAGGGCATCACCCGCGTCTGGACCAAGGCCCTCAAGGTCCAGAACGCGCCCGGCACGACGGTCAAGCGCACCCACGTCATCGTGATGGAATTTGCCGACGAGAAAGCCCTCGCCGACTACGCCAACAGCGACGCGCAAAAGGCCTGGTATAAGCTCTACACGCCCATCCGCGGGCAGAGCACCACCCACGACATCACGAACTGAGGGCCACCTCCGTGACCTCGCCAAGACCGCCTTCGGGCGGTCTTTTCTTTTCGCCAGTGGGCTTGGCGGACAAACAGAAGGTATTTTCCATTGCGGCAGCCTTGCCATGGGCGGAACAGACGTATGTGCTGATAAAAATCACATCCCCATGCTTACTCAGAAATCCTTACTCCGCGGCCCCGTCATGACCTTTGTGCTGGCGAGCCTCTGCCTGGCCGCTCCGCTCGCCCTCCGGGCCGAGGCTGACGCCAATCCGTTGCTCACCCCGAGCACCCTGCCCTACCACCTGCCGCCTTTCGCTCAGATCAAGGACGAGCATTTCGCCCCCGCCTTCGCCCAAGGCATGGCGGAAAACCTCAAGGAGCACGAGGCCATCGCCAACAATCCCGCCGCGCCCACCTTTGCCAACACCATCGTGGCCATGGAGCTCTCCGGCCAGTTGCTCGACCGCACCGGCACGGCTTTCGCCATCCTCAGCGGCGCGCTCACCAATCCCACCCTCCAGAAGCTCGAGGCCGAGCTCTCGCCGCAACTCGCCGCGCACTCCGACGCCGTCCGCCTGAACCCCAAGCTCTTCGCCCGCGTCCAGGCCCTCTACGACGCCCGCGACACCCTCGGTCTCGACGCCGAATCGAAGCGCGTGCTGTGGCGCTATTACAAGGATTTCGTCCGCGCCGGCGCCAAGCTTTCCGAGACCGACAAGACCAAGCTCAAGGCCCTCAACGCCGAGCTCGCCGTCCTCGGCACCCAGTTCTCCCAACGCGTGCTGAAGGAAGTGGGCGCCTCCGCCGTGCTCGTGGACACCCGCGAGGAACTCGCCGGCCTGACCGACGGGCAAATCGCCGCCATGGCCGCCGCCGCCAAAGCCGCGGGGCATGAGGGCAAGTTCCTCATCCGCCTCCAGAACACCACCGGCCAGCCCCCGCTCGACGCCCTCACCAACCGCGCCCTCCGCCAGCGGATCATGGAAGCCTCGCTGGCGCGCGGCAGCCACGGCGGCGAGTTCGACACCCGCGAGACCGTCACCCGCATCGCCCGGCTCCGCGCCGAGCGCGCCGACCTGCTCGGCTACCCCACCCACGCCGCCTTCCAGCTCGAGGAACAAACCGCCGGCTCGGTGGACGTGGTGAACA
>JBDHQK010000006.1:0-40878 GCA_039807025.1 Lacunisphaera sp. | reverse complement strand
TGGCTGGGATTGGCCAGCGCCGCCGTCCTGCTGCTCGGCGGGGCGGCGATCTGGTTGACCGCCCGCCGCGAATCCCCCGCCGTGCTGGCGGCGGGGGTCGCGGCCTCCGCCGTGAACACCGGGCCGGCGGCGGTATTGCCGAAACCGGAGACAAAGCCCGCGGTGACCGAGGGGCCGGCGGGGCGCAGCTTTGCCCTCACCGGCCTCCCACCGGGCGCGGTCATCACTTATCAGGAGCGCAACCATCCGGTGGGCGCCGGTGGCCGGCTGGTCCTGGAATTGCCGTCCGGTCCGCAGGCCGTGCGCGTGAAGGCACCGGGTTACCTGGACTGGGCGGGCGAGATCGGCGCGGATGAGAAGGCGGCCGAGGCGGCCATCACCCTGCAACCGGTGCCGCCACACCCGGTGCGCCTCACCGGCTTGCCGGCCCAGACGCAGGTGAAGGTGGCCGACCAGACAGTGACCGCCGACGCCACCGGCACGGCGCTGGTGGAATTGCGCCCCGGCCAGCTGACGCTCACGGCGAGCGCGGCGAAATACGAGCCGCTCGAACAAACCGTGGACATCCAAGCCGACACGGAGAGCTTGTCCTTGGTGATGAAACGCCTGCCCCCGCCGGCGGAGGTCGTGGTGACGCTGCCCGATGGCACGGCGATGAAGTTCAGGCTGGTGCCGGCGGGCAGTTTTTTTGCCGGTTCGCCGCCGGATGAAAACGGCCGCCAGCGCAACGACCTCCCGCGCACCAAGACCGACCTGCCGAAGAATTTTTATCTGGCCGAAACCGAGACCACGCAACGGCAGCACCTGGCGCTCACGGGCAAGAACCCCAGCACCAGCCGCGCCCTCGGCGACGAGATGCGCCCGGTCGAGCAGGTGGCCTGGCGCGATCTCACCGGCACCGGTGGAGTGATCGAAAAGCTCAATGCCACCCTGCGGCGGCTGGGGCTGCCCTACCAGGCCGACCTGCCCGGTGAAATCGAATGGGAATACGCCGCGCGCGCCGGCACCGAGACCGCCTTCAACAACGGCAGCAACCTGACAAATGAGCGTGATGACCCGGCCCTGAACACCCTGGCCGTCTATGCCCGCGGCGGCGGTTCCCAGGACGCTCCCGCCCGCGTGGCTTCGCGCAAGGCCAACGCGTGGGGCCTGTTTGACATGCACGGCAACGTCGCGGAGTGGACCTATGGCGTGCGCGGCAAACGCGAACCGGTGCTGCGCGGGGGCAACTGGAAAGTCGGCGCGGTGCACTGCCGCGCCGCCTCGCGCGTCGAGGTCACACCCGAGACGCGACCAACGGATACGATGGGCTACCGCCTGCTGTTGCGGCCGCTGGAGGATTAACCGGCCGGCAGCACGCGGCCACGGCACTCGCCGAGGCCGATGCGCCGGGCACCGGGGCGCCCGGCATAGCCGCGCAGGACGACCTCGTCCCCGTCCTCCAGGAAGCGGCGCTCCTCGCCGTTGGGCAGGCGCAGCGGCTCGGCGCCGCGCGCGGTGAGTTCGAGCAGACAGCCGCGCGAGTCCGGCGTCGGGCCGGAGGCAGTGCCGCTGCCCAGCAGGTCGCCCGGCCGCAGGTTGCAACCGTTGCTCGTGTGGTGGGCCAGCAGTTGCGCGAGCGTCCAATACATGGAGGCGAAATTGCCGGAGCTCAGGCGGTGCGGGGCGGCACCGGCGGCCCGCATCTTTTCCGTGTGCAGCCAGACTTCCAGGGTGAGATCGAGGCCGCCATGCGCGGCGTCCGCCGGATCGGTGAGGTAGGGCAGCGGAGCCGGATCACCGGCGGGGCGGACGAAGGCCGGGGCGCGGAACGGCGCGAGGGCCTCCATTGTCACCACCCAAGGCGAGATGGTGGTCGCGAAGTTTTTGGCCAGGAACGGGCCGAGCGGCTGGTATTCCCAGGCCTGCAAATCGCGCGCGGACCAGTCGTTGAGCAGGACGACGCCGAAGAGGTGGCCGGAGGCCGAGGCCAGCGGCACGGGCGCGCCGGGCGGATTGCCGGGCCCAACGAGCGCGCCAAGCTCGAGCTCGTAGTCGAGTTGCCGGCACGGGCCGAAATCCGGTGCGAGTGCCGTGGCGGACTTGCTCTGGCCGGACGGGCGGCGCACCGGTGTGCCGCTGACGGTGATGGAAGAGCTGCGACCGTGGTAGCCGATGGGCACCCACTTGTAGTTGGGCAACAGCGGTTGATCGGGCCGGAAGAGCCTGCCGGCATTGGTGGCGTGGAAAATGGATGCGTAGAAATCCGTGTAGTCGCCGATGGCGGCGGGGAGAAGCAGCGTGGCGCTGTTTTGCGGGACGAGGCAGGACTGGACTTGGCCGCGCCGCGCGCCGGGGCAGGAGTCGGCCCCGAGAAGTTCGCTCAACCGTGCCCGCAGGGCGGTCCACACGGTCGGGCCGGTGGCCAGCAGGTCATTGAGCGAGGTTTGTCGGCACGCCGCCCGGGCGACGGCGGGAAGCAGATCCAGCTCCGCCAGAGCGGCCAGATCCAGAACCTCATCTCCGATCGCCACGCCGAGGTGCGGCGGGTGATTTTCTCCCTGGCGAAACACGCCATAGGGCAGATTTTGCAGCGGAAAATCCGTCGCGGGCTGATTGGCGGACTCAATCCAACTGCGGCGAGCGGGGTCGTGGGTGGGGTTGAGATTCATGCCCGGCGGGGAAGGGGAGTGCGCGCAGGTTTGAAGACGAGGCTGGCGGAGTCAAACGACTCCGCCAGCGGCAAGAACGGCGAGGCAGGTCGGCGTCAGTTCGATTTTTCCGCGGCCGGCATCTCGAGGATATTCATTGGGGCCAGCTGGGTGGTGGGCTTCCGGTTGCCCAGGTATTTGGCGAGGAAGGACTCGAGGCGGGCATAATACCCGATGCGGCCGGCCTCATTGCGAAAGCCGTGGCCTTCATTGCCCTGGATGATGATCTCGTAGGTCTTACCGGACTGCTTGAGCCTGGACTCCAGGCGGGTCCAGTTCTCGATCACCACGCGGGGATCGTTGTAGCCGTAGGCGTGGAGGGTGGGCACGCGGATGCGATCCACGAAGTTCACCGGCGAGCGGTTGTATTTGTAGTCCTTGTCGTCGCCGACCCACTCGCGATAGAACATGTCGTTGCCCCGTCCGGCCCGGCCGCGGGCCCAACTGGTGATCAGGTTGAGGTCGGATACGCCCACATAGTTGACGGCGCAGCAGTAGAGCTCGGGCGTAAGGGTGACGCCGGCCAAGGCGGCATAGCCGCCATAACTGGCGCCGTAGATCGCCACCCGCGCGGGGTCGGCGATGCCTTGGGCGATGGCCCATTTCACGCCGTCGGTGAGGTCGTCCTGCATCTTCCCGCCCCATTCCTTCTGCCCGGACTTCATGAAGGAATAGCCGTAGCCGCCCGAACCACGGTAGTTGATCTGGAGCACGGCATAGCCGCGATTGGCGAGGAGCTGCACCTCGGGGTTGAACCCCCACTGGTCGCGCACGCCGAAGGGACCGCCGTGGGGATTGATGATAAGCGGAGCGGGCTTGCCCTCGGAGCCGGCGGGCCGGGTGAGATAACCGTGCAGCGTCAGACCGTCGCGGGCCTGGTAGGTGATGGGTTCCATCGGCCGCATCTCTGCGGGATTGATGCGCGTGTTGACCTTGCCGATCAGCTTGAGGGCGGGCTGGCGCAGGTTGAGCAGGTAATAGGTGCCGGGATCGCGATCGCTTGAGGCAAGCACGATCACGACTTTCTCGTCCTCGGAAATGCTGATTACGGTATTGTGGGTGCCGGGCAGGGAGGCATCGATGGTCCCTTGCAGGTTGGCGCGGCCTTGGTCGGCAAAGCTGTAGTGAACCCTGTCGGTCTCGAAGCTGACGCCATAGAATTTGCTTCGATCCCAAGACAGCAGGACGCTCCCAATCTCCCCCTTCGGGGTATGAAAAAGCACCGGGCTGAGCTGGCGGGTGCGGACATTAAAGGTGTGCAGTGCCCCGGTATCGGTCTGGTCGCTCGTGACCAGGTAAAGGGTTTCATTGTCGGCGGCGAATTGCCGGAACGACCATTTGGGATCGTTGGCGGGAAACTCAGCGACTTTCACAAAACCGGCGTCGGCGGCGGGGCGGACCTCAAAAATCGCCTTGTCGCCCAGCAGATAGCTGCGGGCGCGGATGATGCCGTTGTTGTCCACCGCCAGTTCGCTGGTATCCGGCTTGGGGTCATAGCCGACGGCGGACCGGCGCTCGCCAGTGCGGATGTCCAGTTTCCAGGCGGAGACATTGGAACTACCCGAGCCTTTCGTGCCGAACACCAGGAGGTGGTGGGGCGAAAACCTCAATTCATCGATAATGCTCGCGAAGTTGGCCCGGTCGGCGGCGCGTTCATCGTAGGAATCGGCCAGCGCGATCACCTTGCGCTTGCTGAGGCTGATGGAGCGAAGGGCGCTGGACTCGTTGCCGCCGATATCCCCGCCAAAAACTATCCATTCGCTGCCTTTCCAGAAAAACCCCTCGTAATTTTCGTCCTTGGCTCCGACCAGCGGCTCCACCTTGCCGGAGTCGAGGTGCATCAGGGCGATACCGACCTTGCCGGTGGCCAGGGTGGTGAGAAAGGCGACCTTGTTCCCATCGGGCGAGACCTGCACGGAGCGGATTTCCGGTTCAGCAAAGAAGGCGTCCACGGGGATGACAGATGGCGTTGCCGACAGACGGAAAACGGAAAGAACCATGGCGGCAGCCGGGATAAGGGGACGGCCTAGGTGGCGGGGGCGGAGGGTAACTGGGAGCGCTGGCATGGAGCTGGGGTATGCGCGCAGAAAATCTGAGTCAACAGGGCGAGACCAGACCGCCGGCCTAATTTACAAGCAATGCGCGGGATGGAAGACCATTGGGGCTGATCCAACGCCGTGACATCCGCTTTCTCGATAAGCTCACACATCTCCAGGCTGTGTCATATCAGGTGGTGCGAAGCTGGTTTTTGGTATAGATCTCATACGGCAAACGGTGTAAATATTAACCTTTAATGAGGGGATGGTGGGTTAATTTATTTTGTTAACCTATTGTATTCAGCTACAAGAGAGAAATTCGGATAGCATTAAAACCTTTTTATAAAATCAAAATAGGAGATTGCCGTCCGCCATCCATATTAGTCAACTAGACGCAGGAAATTAGCCGGTTACCGATAGTTTCCCACCACGACACCACACCTAAAACTATGAACAATAGCTCCGTAAGTCACCTACGGAAGCCGTTGGCGCTGCTTGGCGCCGGGCTTTCCTTGTTCGCGGCGAATGCCGCTTTTGCCCAGACACGCGCCGCTTCGGCCGACGACACTGTAAAACTCGAAAAATATGTCGTTACCGGCTCTTACATTCCGCTCGCCGGTGCGGCTACGGCCATCCCGGTTACGGTTTTGGATTCCAAGGCGATTGAGAACACTGGGGTGACGTCCAACGTCATGGAAGTCCTCCGCAAGGCGGCCCCCCAGTTCACCGGCAACGGCAATCTCGGTAACACCAACGCCAACATCTCCAGCGGTTCGACCGGTGGTGGCTCCCAAGTGGCCTTCCGCAACACCCAGACACTGGTGCTGCTCAATGGTCGCCGCGTGTCCTACGCTCCGATCCTGGCCTCGGGTGGCTACCAATACGTGGACGTCAACCTGTTCCCGGTCGGCGCCATCGAACGCATCGAGATCCTGCAGGACGGCGCCTCCGCTATCTACGGCACGGACGCCGTCTCCGGCGTGGTGAACATCATCCTGAAGTCCGACTACAAGGGCTTCGAGATGTCCGGTCACTACGGCTTCTCCGACAACAAGGGCAAGTGGGCCGAGCGCAAGTTCTCCCTCGTCGGCGGCACCGGCACGGACAAGACCGGCATCACCCTCGCCGCCGAGTGGTATATGCAGGACCCCCTGAAGCAGTATGAGCGCAGCTTCAGCTCCCCGATCTACGGCACCGCTTCCTTTGCCGGCGTGGTCAACATCGGCAGCCAGTTCTACGTCCTGAAGCCGGGCCTGAACGCCCCACCGGCCGGCCCGAAACTGTCCCCGGCCCAGCTCGTGGCCAACGGCACCTACATCCAGATCGCCAGCAGCAGCAATCTCATCAGCGGCTTGGGCTCGGAAGGCCAGTATTCCTTTGACCTGTCCCAATATCCGACCCTCGTGATCGGCAACGAGCGCAAGAGCGTCACGCTGAACTTCGATCACAAGCTGGCCGACAATGTCACGATGTTCGGCGACATGCTCTACACGATGACCAACACTTTCTCCCAGCTGAACGCGCAACCCACGTCCTTTTCGGCCAGCGCAGCCTATGCGCTCAACCCGTTTAACGTCGCCGTGACGGCCCGCAACCGCTTCCTCAGCACCCCCCGCCAGTATTACTACGACACGACCAGCATCCGTGGCGTCGCGGGCTTCAAGGGCAGCTTTGGCGATGGTTTCACCTGGGAGGCCGCGGCCAACAAGAACATCGTCAATCAGCAATACCGCAACGAGGGCGTGGTTGACACCGTGACCCGCGGCATCGTGACGGCCAACGGCTCGATCAACTACTTCGCCCGCGAGCAGGCTCCGGGCGCCGTGGCCGCTTCCGGCCTCTTCGGCACCGCGCTCGGCACCGCGAAGTCCACCCTCACCACCTACGACGCCCGCCTCACAGGCAAGCTCTTCGACCTTCCCGGTGGCGAGCTCGGCTTCGCGGCCGGCGTGGAATACCGCACGGAGACCCTCGACCAGACCGCCGATCGCAACAGCCAGTCGGCCACCTTCGGCTGGGACTCCGGCACCACCCTCGATCCCTTCAACTCGGGTCGCGATGTGAAGTCGGTGTTCGCGGAAGTCCGCATCCCGATCTTCGGGGGCGACCAGAAGCAGGACTTTGCGCACCTCCTCGAGCTGACGGCGGCCGGCCGCAAGGAGAAATACAGCGACACGGACGATCCGCTCGTGCCGAAGCTCTCCTTCCGCTGGCTGCCCAAGGATGACCAGCTGGCCATCCGCGGCACCTACTCGAAGTCCTTCGCTGCCCCCACGCTGTTCAACCTGTTCGGCCCCGGCGGTGCCGGCTTCACCGACGCGCTCAACCTGCAGCGCCTCGGTGGCGGCCCGCTCATCACCGGCCAGGCCAACTCCCGTTCCGGCTCCAACCCGAACCTGAAGGCCGCCCGCTCGAAGAGCTACACCTTCGGCTTCGTCTATTCGCCGAAGTCCCTCAAGGGCTTCTCCGTGAC
The DNA here is from genome assembly GCA_039807025.1 of Lacunisphaera sp. Lineage (GTDB taxonomy): Bacteria > Verrucomicrobiota > Verrucomicrobiia > Opitutales > Opitutaceae > Lacunisphaera. Next base: position 33,679 of record JBDHQK010000006.1, on the reverse strand, counting down.
GATGGACTACTTCAACATCAAGCAGACGGACCTGATCTCCTCAATCGGCAACGCGACCATCCTCCAGAGCGTCGAGTTGCTCGGCACCGCGTCGCCTTACGCCAGTTATGTCCGCCGCGGCCCCAACGGCGACCCGACGCAGTTCGATAATGGCGCGCCCATCACGGCCGCCGGCCAGATCGGCAGCTCGTCCATCGACAACATCTACGTGACGGACCGGCTGACCAACATCGCCTCCGTCAACCTTTCCGGTGTCGACCTGAAGGTGCAGCATACCTGGAACTCGGATGCCCTGGGCAAGTTCGACTTCTCCCTCGCCGGTGCCTGGTATAATTCCTACACGGTCAAGACCCTGCCGGACGTCCCCGAGTATGAGACCGTCGGCCTGACCAGCAGCTTCAACGGCACCACCCCGAAGTGGCAGACCTACACCAGCGCGGCGTGGAGCCGTGGCAAGTGGGGCGCCACCCTCGGCTGGACCTTCATTCCGTCCACCAGGGATGAAAACGGCATTCCGGCCGGTCCTGGCGTCCCGGCCGCCTCCGACGACCATGTCGAGGCCTATCACTCCTTCGATGTCTCCGCGAGCTACAGCTTCGGCTCGGACTATCGCTGGCTGAGTGGCCTGACCGTCCGCATGGGCGCGCAGAACGTGCTCAACGAGGGCCTGCCGATGAACAAGGGCACCGACACCAGCAGCAATGGCGACATCGCCACCTATGGTGCGATCGGCCGCCTGATCTTTGTCGAGGCCAAGTATAAGTTCTAAACGAACCACACTTGATCATTCCCAAGGCGGCCCGGAAACGGGCCGCCTTTTTTACGAAACGAAACATTCGTGAAAGCTTATCGAAATAGAGGTTGAATACCGGCGCGGGAATTGCACCTTTCGTCGCAAGAAATTAGCCAGCCACGGTGGTTTCTTACACCTACAACACCCTAGAACTATGAACAATAGCTCCGTAAGTTATCTGCGGAAGCCTTTGGCGTGCCTTATTGGCGCCGGGCTTTCGCTCTTCGCGGCCAGTGCCGCTTTTGCCCAGACCCCGGCAACCGAGAAAAAAGAAGATACTCTGAAACTAGAGACCTACACGGTCACGGGCTCGCTCATCCCGATCGCGGCCAACACCCCCGCCATCCCGGTCACAGTTATCAGCGCGATAGACATCCAAAACTCCGGTGTGACCACCGACCTGCTGGCCGTCCTCAAGAAAACCGCACCGTATTTCTACGGTGCCAACAACATCGGCTCGGACAACGGGAACATTAGCTCCGGTTCCTCCAACGGTGGTTCGGCGGTTGCCCTCCGCAATCGCGCGACCTTGGTGCTGATCAACGGCCGTCGTGCCGCGGTCTCCCCGGTCACCGCCAGCGGTGGCGCCGACTTCGTCGACGTGAGCCTGATCCCTGTCTCCGCGGTGGAGCGCATCGAGGTTCTCTCCGACGGTGCTTCCGCCACCTACGGTTCGGACGCCGTGTCCGGTGTGGTGAACGTCATCCTGAAGACCAACTATCGCGGCGCTGAGGTCAGCGGCCGCTATGGCTTCAGCCCCGCTGACGGCAAATACGCTGAGAAGGGCTACTCGGGCGTTTTCGGTGCCGGCACGGACAAGACCAACATCACGATCTCCACGGAATACAAGAAGAGCGATCCGCTCGTCCAGAAGGACCGTCCCTGGGCCAAGGGCCAGTTCCGCACCCCGTCGTTCGCCGGCTCGGTCAACATCGGCAACGACTTCTACTACCTTAATCCGAGCCTGAATGCGCCGCCGATAAACATCGACCTGACGCCGGCCCAGTTGGTGGCCGCCGGCATCTACCAGGGCCCGCTCACGCAGGGTCAGGTTGCCCAGTTCTTCGACTTGGCCGAGAAGCCCACGATGCTCATCGACGCCCAGCGTCGCAGCGTCGTCGCGGCGATCGACCACCGCCTGACGGACAGCACCACGCTGTTCGCCGACTTCATCTACTCCGTGACCAACACCCAATCGGTGCTGAACGCTCAGCCGGTGAGCGGCAACGTGGCGGGCCCCACGGCGACCAACCCGTTCGCGGTTACCGTCACGGCCCGCAACCGTTTCGTTGATTTCCCGCGCGTCTACATTGCCGAGAACTACGCCACCCGCGGCGTCTTCGGTGTGAAGGGTAGCTTTGGCGACACGTGGCGCTATGAAGCCGCGGCTAACTTCAACAACACCACGACGAAGTTCCGCAACAACGGCCTGATCGACAGTGCCGCCTACACAGCCGCCGTGGCTGATCTTAGCTTCAACCCGTTCGCCCGGGTGCAGGCTCCCGGCGTTCTCGCCAAGATGATCGGCACCAGCTTCCGCGACTACCGGAGCCAGCTCGTTGGCTTCGACTTCCGTGTCAGCGGCGAGTTGATGCAGCTGCCGGGCGGCCCTCTGTCCTTCGGTTTCGGTGCCGACACCCGCCGCGAGTCGCTCAAGTTCACGAACGACCGCTACGACCAGACCGGCGGCTGGCTCCAAGCCACCCCGCGCCAGCCGTTCAGCGCCGACTCGAGCGTAGACGGCTTCTTCGCCGAGGTTCGCGTGCCGATCTTCGACAAGGGTAATGCCGTCAAGGGCGCCCACAGCCTCGAGCTATCGGTTGCCGCCCGCAAGGAGCTCTACAACAAGACGACCGACCCGTTCGTGCCGAAGTATACGATCCGCTGGCTACCGTTTAACGACGAGTTCGCCGTCCGCGCGACCTACTCCGAGTCGTTCAGCGCGCCTTCGCTCTACAGCCTCTTCGGGCCGATCTCCCAGGGCTTCACCTCGAGCATCAACATCAACCGTTACGACACCGCCGGCACCGCGCTCGGCGTGACCACGGGCTCGCGCCAGTATCGCTCCTCCTCCGGGTCCAACCCGAAACTCATCCCGTCGCAGTCCCGCAATTGGACCGCCGGTGTCGTCTGGTCGCCGACCGGCAAGCTCAAGGGCCTCGAGATGTCCGTCGACTGGTTCAACATCGACGAGCGTGACCTCGTGTCCTCGATCTCCTCCTCGCTCATCGTCAGCAGCGTCGAGCAGTTCGGCACGGCCTCCCCGTATGCCTCGCTCGTCCGCCTCGGTCAGAGCGCCGCGGGCGAGACCTACTTCGGCACGGGCACGGCCATCACGACCCCCGGTCAGATGAGCAACCGTCCCTCCGACGAGGTCTGGATCACCAACCAGCTGGTGAACATCGCCGGTGTCTGGCAGTCCGGTGCCGACGTCAAGGTGTCTTACACCTACGACACCAAGACTTGGGGCGTGCTCAGCGCCCGCACCTCGGCGGTCTACCTCAACGAGTATGTCATCCAGAGCCTGCCGACCGACACGCCGTTCAACTACGCCGCCTCCTACTCCGGCACCAGCCTGTATGCCCGTTACCGGTTCTACACGCAGCTGGGCTGGTCCTACAAGGCGTGGGATGCCGGCCTGAACAACACTTACATCCCCTCTGTCACCGATGTAGCGGGCGGCGCGGGCGCGCCTGATGTGGCCGCCTACTCTACCTGGGATGCTCGCCTAGGCTACAGCTTCAAGGGCTCGAGCAACCGCTGGCTGAAGGGCCTGTCCATCGGCGCGGGTGTGAACAACATCCTCGACGAAGATCCGCCGTTCATCACCTCGGAAGGCAACCAGAACCACGACATCAACGCCTACGATCCGATCGGCCGGTTCTATTACTTCGACGTCAACTACAAGTTCTAAGCAGCTTTGGCGCACCGGAACTTCGACTTACAAACCGGACCCATGAGGGTCCGGTTTTTTTGTCGGCAACCTATGCTTCATCCATAGTTTCCCCCCATGACACACTCGCCTCTTGGTTTATGGCGCCGTGGGCTTTTGCTGGCGGCCGCAGCTCTGGTCAACCTCCACGCCGCAAACAATCCCAGCCCGGCTCCGCGTCTCCCTATCGAACTGTTCTTCGACGACCAATCCATCCGACAGGCCGTCATATCCCCGGATGGCACGCTGGTCGCGATGATCGCGCCGAACAACGGCCGCTATAGCATCGCGGTGCTCGACACCAAGGATGGCAAACTCAGCGTGCCCGCCCACTTCAAGGACGAGAACATCAACAGCGTATTCTGGAAAGGCAATGATCGCCTATTGTTCACCTCGGCCATCGATGGCCATGAAATCCCTCTGCTGGCGTCGGTGGACCTTCAGGGCAAAGGTTATAAGCGCATCCTTGAGCCACGCCGCACCAAGGACGACTTCTCGCTATTCTTTGGTAATCTGCTCGACCGCTATCCGGCCAGTGAAGAGCACATCCTTATCACCGGCTATACCAGCGAGTCGGATGCCCGAAAGATCAATCCCAGCGCCGCTCGCAACCTCACGCCCACCGTTTACAAGGTGAACGTGAAGACCGGCCGTCGTGCACAGGTCGTCGGCTTGGATCGTGACTACTCCAGCGGATGGTTTGATACCGCAGGCAACCAGCGCCTGACCACGCGAACCGAAGGCAAGACCCTGAGCTTCCTCACACGCGCGCGCAACGACCACCCCTGGCAGGTGCTCAAGACCTTTGACGTCACCGATGTTCGCTGGGACGTGCAGGGCCTGCTGACGGACGGACACACCGCCTATCTGCTGGATTACACCGACGAGGATCGCGGGGTTCTGCGATCCCTGGATCTGGACACCGGACGGTTGAGCGAACCACTGTTTGCGCCACCAGAGGGTGAAATTGTGCGAGTGAGTTTCTCGCCCAAGCGCGATCGTCTGCTGGCCGTGACCTACGAGGGCGTGAAGACACACACGCGCTGGTTTGATGCGCGTTGGCAAGGCATCGCCAATGCAATCGAGGGGCAGCATCTGGAGCATAGTGTAGCGATTGTTTCGATCTCGGATGACGAGAAGCGATTCGTCTTCCGCGTTTATTCGGATCGCGATCCCGGCCAGTATTTGCTGGGCGACCTGAAGGGAACCGGCCTGCGCGTGCAGCTCATCACGGCCGTGCGCCCGGCAGTCAAGCCGGCGACCATGAGCCCAATGACCCCGGTAAAATTTGCCGCGCGCGACGGGCTCGAGATTCACGGTTACCTGACCAAGCCTGCTGGGGTCGCTGATCGGTCAGCGCCACTCCTGATCATGCCCCATGGCGGTCCATTCGGCATCCGTGACTCCTGGGGATATAATCCGGAGGTGCAATTCTTCGCGAACCGCGGTTACGCTGTCCTTCAGGTCAACTATCGCGGCTCCGGCGGTTATGGTCGGACTTTTGAGCACGCCGGCTACCAAGAGTGGGGTGGCAAGATGCAGGACGACCTGACTGATGCTGTTAAATGGGCCGTGGCCCAAGGGCTGGCCGACCCGGAGCGGATCGGCATCATCGGGGCCAGCTACGGCGGCTATGCGGCGCTCGCCGGGGTCACCATGACGCCGGAATTGTATAGGGTTGGTGTCAATTACGTGGGAGTGTCCGACCTGCGGCTGATCACCCGCTACGATATGCGCACGGATGCCGCGTCGCTGGCCTATTTCTCCAAGGCGGTGGGTCGCGACCCCGCCCTGCTTTCGGCCCGGTCGCCGGTGGATCATGTTGAAAAGATACGCGTGCCGACGTTCCATGCCTATGGGCGCAACGATCCGCGGGTGGAATTCTCGCACTGGGAAGTGCTGGAGAAGGCGCTTAAGAAGCACGGCAAGACTTATGAGATACTGATCGAGAACCGGGAAGGGCACGGTTTCGCCAAACAAGAGACCGCCTTCAAGTATTACGACGCGGTGGAGGCGTTTCTTGCCAAATACCTGCCGGTCGAAAAGGGCGCCGCAGTGAATCTGGACGCGCTCAAGGTTCTCGAGATGCCGGCCAAATCCCAATAGCAGACCAAGATAATCGGCGGCGCCAAACTCAGTGGGGCGATGATGGTGATCGTCCCACTACGCAGGCAGAGGCACCGGCACGGACAAGACCGGCATTACCCTCGCCGCCGAGTGGTATATGCAGGACCGCCTGAAGCAGTATGAGCCTAAAAAGTGCAGTTGAAACGTGATGGAAGTTGGCGGGCGAATGGTAAGCGTCGTCTCGGGTGCCTCGTAGTTACGAGAGCTACGACATGGTAGAGTGTCGTCATGGCCACCATTACGACGACGGAGTTGATCGAGACGGGGGAGCAGCGCGATACGCTGGGACGGCGGCGCACGCCGGCCGAGCGTCGGGCTGCGCTGCTGGCGGAGTATCGGCAGAGCGGGCTGACGCAGAGTGCGTTCGCGAAGCGGGAGGGTATCCGCTACTCGACGTTCTGCACCTGGGCGCAGGCGAAGCGGGAGGCCGGGCGGCTGCCGGTGGCGCCCGCCGGCCGGGTGCGGCGGCGGCGTTGCGTGGCGCCCTCCGTGCGCTTTGTGGAAGTAAAGCCAGGGTTGCCGGCCACGGTGTCGGCCCCGGGACTGGAAGTGCGGCTGCCTGTTAGCAGGCGCTCAGAACTGACCCGGTAGCAGGCGTTGAGATTTGATCCACCCCGGGTCAAAGAACGCGCCTGTTATTGGTGGAGGGGCGGGTCAGTTGTCACACTCCTTTGTTGGGGGTTGGTCGTGGGCGGGTTTAGCGTTGGGGCTGGTGCGCCGCACCGGACAGGTAGCCGTCAGGCGTTCCACGATGCCAGTGTGTCGCGCGAACGCCGCCCAGGGCACCAGTCCGCCGTAGGGGGTCAGGGCCTCGTCCGTGGTGCGCAACCCGACCGGGCCGCCAGCGGTGCGAAAGACAAAATCGGCTTCACCCGTGGGGTGAGCGGGAACCATCGCTTTAGTTTGCTGCAAATCCCTGCCTAGCATTTGCCCCGCCAACTTCCATCACGCTTCAACTGCGCTTTTTAGGTTCATAATGGGGAGCTTCTTGAAATAGGGGTTGAATACCGGCGCGGGAATTGCACCTTTCGTCGCAAGAAATTAGCCAGCCACGGTGGTTTCTTACACCTACAACACCCTAGAACTATGAACAATAGCTCCGTAAGTTATCTGCGGAAGCCTTTGGCGTGCCTTATTGGCGCCGGGCTTTCGCTCTTCGCGGCCAGTGCCGCTTTTGCCCAGGCGCCGGCCGCTCCGGCTCAGGCTGAGACCAAGGATGGTGCCGTCACCCTGGAGAAATTCTCGGTCACTGGCTCGCGCGTGAAGCGCTTGGACACCGAAACTCCCGCTCCTGTCGTCGCTTATTCCGCGGCCGACATCGAGGCCAAGGGCTATACCAACATCGGCGACTTCATCCAGAGCCTGCCTTTCAACACGGGCTCGGCCAACTCCATCTACCAGACGGCGAGCTTCCTGCGTGGCGCCGCCACCACGAACATCCGTGGTCTCGGTTCACAGCGTTTCCTGACGCTCGTGGATGGCCGGCGCGTCGTTCCCTATGCGCTCACCAATAGCGGTGGCCGCTCCGTCTTCGATTTCAACAGCCTCCCGGCTGCCGCAGTCGATAGCATTGAATTCCTCAAGGACGGCGCCTCCGCCATCTACGGTGCCGACGCCGTCACCGGCGTGCTGAACATCAAGCTGAAGAAGAATTTCACCGGCCTGTCGGTTTCCGGCATGTATGGCAACACGCTCGGCCACGACACCGGCATCAAGCAGCTCAGTGTCGTCGCCGGCACCGGTGCGGGTTCCAAGACTCGCATGATGGTCGCTTTCGACCTGAAGGATGCCAATTCGAACTTCCTGCGTGACTACGGTGTAAGCACCACCGACTACAGCACCTCGGGTCTTGGCATCAACCAGAACTCGACGCTGAACTTCCCGGCCAACATCACGATCAACGCGGCGCTCGGAGCTGCCCTCGGCTTGCCTGCCAGCGGCACGCTCGTGATCACCGGCGGCCGCCTCCTGGGCGCCCCGACGGTCGGCGATTTTGCGCGGGTCACAACCGTCGGGAACGAGAATCGCTATAACTTTGCCCAGACCTATCAGCGTTACCCGGCCTACTTCTACACGAGCGCCTATGCCGGCTTCGAGCACGACATCAGCGAGAACCTGAAGGCGTTCGGCCAGTTCACCTATAGCGACAATTTCACCTTCTACGCGTTCACCCCGGGCGTCATCAACTTCGCCACCGAAGGCCTGTCGCTTCCTGTCGCCAGCCCCTACAATCCGTTCGGCATTCCGGTCACCACGCTGCTGGGGCGCACGAACTTCGGCCCCGTCCGCAAGTTCGACACGGAATCCATCGCGTCCAACATGCTCGCGGGCCTGAAGGGCACCGTCTTTGACAAGTGGGACTGGGAAGCCGGCGCCTCCTACTCGATGAACCGCATCACCACGGTCTCGCGTAACGCGATCCGAGCCACCACCTACCAGGCGGCCCTCAATGGCACGCTGGCCGGCTTCGTGGGCTCCTTCTTCAACCCCTTCGGCCCCTCGGCCAACCCAAACCTGGGCAACGCCCTCTTCACCACCTCGACCGCAGCCAACCGCGGCGAGAGCACCGTGTTTGACGCGAGTGTCACCGGTTCGCTCATGGAGCTGCCGGGCGGCGATCTTGGCATCGCGGCCGGCTTGGAGTGGCGCAACGAGGAGCTCGTCACCAATCCCGACACGGCGGCCTATCTCGGCTCCGGTGGCGGCCTGCCGCTGCGCGGCAGCCGCAACGTGAGCTCTGCCTATGTCGAGATCACGGCTCCCGTGCTGAAGTTCGTCGAGCTCCAGGGCGCCGTGCGCCATGAGCGCTACAGCGATTTCGGCGACACCACGAAGCCGAAACTCGCCGTCAAGGTCAGCCTCCCGAAGAACCGCTACGTGAATGCCATCCTGCGCGCCTCCTACTCGGAGTCGTTCCAGGCCCCGGCGCTCGGCCTGCTTTACCAGTCGCAGACCATCGCCTTCTCCTCAAACCTGATCCAGGATCCCCTCCGCCCGTCTGATCCGCCGCAGCAGCAGCGCATCGCAACCGGTGGCAATCCCAACCTGCTCCCCGAGGAGTCGGAGTCCTACTACGCGGGCTTTGTGCTCGAGGACATCATGGGCACCAAGAACCTGTCGTTCAACGTGGACTTCTTCAAGTTCCGCATCAACCAGGTCATCGTCACCCCGAGCGCGACCTACTTGCTTTCGGCCCGCGGCCAAAGCCAGTTTCCGAATGCCATCGTGCGTGAGAGCCCCGGCGGCCCGATCGTCCGCATCGAGTCGGTTCCCTCCAACAATCCCGACGCCTACCAGATCTACCGTGGTGTCGATATCGGCGTGAACTACCGCCTGAACAACACCCGTTATGGCGACTTCCGCTTCTCGGCGGAGGCCACCCGGGTGCTGGAAATCGGTTCCGATTCCGGACTCGGCGGCGGCTACTTCGACAACGTCGGCCTCTACAATAACATGAAGTGGCGCGGCCAGGCCGCGGTGGGCTGGAACTACAAGGACTTTGGCGCCGGCGTCACCGCCGACTACATCGGCCACTACTTCAACGACAACTACACCGCCGCCGGTTGGGAGCAGGGGTCCTTCACCCTCATGGGCGCCTCCTTCGGCTATCGCGGCTTCCGCGGCATGCAGATCACGGTCGGCGCGAACAACCTCTTCGACAAGACGCCCCCGTTCAACGGCTACGACACCAGCAGCTTCGATCCGAACACCTACGGTGCCGCTGCGCTGGGCCGGTTTGTCTATCTCCGCGTCCGCAAGGATTTCTAATCGGATTGGATGATTCCTGAAAGCTTCGCGGGCTCCCTCGACCGGGGAGCCCGCTTTTTTTGGCCCGCAGTTGCTTCGACCCGCCCTCTCTGCTTTCTCATCTGTTCATCAAATGAAAACCCCCTTCCGCCTGCTTTCCGTTGCCGGCTGCTGTGCTTGGCTCGCCGCCTTTTCCGCCTTCGCCGCGAGTCCGCCGCCCGAGCTTCCCGTGGAAACCCTGTTCCAAGCCCCGACGATCAATTCCCTGCAATTTTCACCCGACGGCACCAAGGTGCTCTGTCTCGTGCCATATGAGCGGCGCGAGAATCTGGCGGTCATCGACCTGCAAAAAGGCGCCAAAAATCTGCTCAGCAGTTTCAAGGACAAGCAGGCCACCGCACCGTTCTGGGCCAGCAACGACCGCATCCTCTTCGGCGTCGACGACAAGGGGAAGGAACAATTCCAGATCTACGCGGTTAACGCGGACGGCTCCAATAATGTGGTGCTGCCGTTCAACCGCGCGGTCAGGCTTGTCCGGCGGTTACCCGAGGACCCGAAGAACTTTCTGGTCTACGCCGGCATCACCTACCGGGATTGGTGGGATGTCGCGCTAATGAACCTGCGCACCGGCAGCTTGTCCGCGCCCATCGCCCGCGCGCCGGGTGCCGTTGACCGCTACGTCATCGATCATGACAATGTCGTGCGGTTCGCCGTCGTGGATGACCGGCAAACCCGCAAGGTTCTCTATCGCGAGGCCAACAAGACCGACTGGCAGGAAATCGCCTCGAGGCACATCGACGGGGAGGGTTGGGAGCCGATCGCCTTCGATGGCGACAACCGCACGGTTTACGCCTGGTCCAACGTTGGCCGCAAGACCCGCGCCGTCCACCGCTTTGATACCGCCACGAAAACCATGGGCGAAATCGTCTTCGGAGACGATACCTACGATGTGGATCAGGTGATCTACGATGCCTCGAAGAAAAAGGTCGTGGGGCTCCTCTATGAGGCCGATCGCCGCCGATTCCATTGGCTCGATGCGGAGATGCAGGCGATCCACACACGCATGGAGCGGTCGCTGCCCGACACCGTGCACCAGCCCGTGCAATTTGCCGAGGATGGCTCGAAGATCATTTTCCGTTCCTATAGCGACCGCGATCCGGGTGTCTATTATATCTACGATCGCAAACGCCAGCAGGTGAGCGAGCTCGCGGTCATTCGTCCGAAGATCGACCCGGAGCAGATGGCGCCAATGAAACCGATCAGTTTCCAGACGCGCGATGGGCTCACGGTGCATGGCTACCTGACGCTGCCCGTCGGCCGCGAGCCGAAGAACCTGCCGCTGATCATCCACCCGCACGGCGGCCCCTATGGCCCGCGAGATGTCTGGGGCTACAACCCCGAAGTCCAGTTCTACGCGAATCGTGGCTTCGCCGTGCTGCAGATCAATTTTCGCGGCTCCGGCGGCTATGGCGATCAGTTTGAGGCCGCGGGTTTCAAGAAGTGGGGCCTGGAGATGCAGAACGACCTGACGGACGGCGTCAAATGGGCTATCGCCCAAGGGGTGGCGGATCCCGCACGTGTTGTGATTTCGGGCGCCAGTTACGGCGGCTATGCCGCGATGGCCGGCCTGGTGTTCACACCGGACCTCTACTGTGCGGGGATCAATTATGTGGGCGTGGTGGATATCGGTAACCTCATACCGAAGGCCCAGCCGCCGGACCGGATGTATTGGATGAACACCCGGCTCGGGGATCTCGGCAATGCCGACGACCGCAAGCGCATCCACGACACCTCCCCCGTGAATTTTGCGGAGCACATCCGTGTGCCGCTGCTGATGGCCTATGGACGGAATGATCCGCGCGTGCGGGTGGATCAGGCTTACGACATCGAGCGGGCCATGAAGAAGACGGGCAAGCCGTTCGAGTTCGTCATTGAGGATGACGAGGGCCACGGGTTCCGCACGGAGGAGAAGCGAATCGCCTTTTACCAGCGAGTCGACCACTTCCTCCGCACCGCCGTGCCGGGCATGTCGGCCACGACGAGGCTTGGACCACTAGAGGTGCTCTCGATGCCGGCCAAGGCGAACGACCAGGACTGAATTACTCCAGGGAGATCGGCCGGACCCGGCAACGCTGGCCGACACCCTCGATCTCGAGCCAGAACGTGCCGAAGGCGGCGGGGAATATCCTCACCTTCGGCGACTTCAGGGCCGGCGTGTAGGGGTAGGCATCGGTATTCACTTGAGTCCACACCTGGCCGTTCTCGAGCTTGAAACTGGTTCGGCCGTTCCAGCCGGAGAAATCGCCCGCGATCCTGCTTTCCAGGGCCTGCTGCTTCTTGACTGGCGTGTTTTCGGCCCGTTTGAGGGTGACTAGGGCGCCAACCCAGTCGGGAAGGATGCCGCGTGTCTCCTGGCTGGCCTTCTTGGTGGCCGCCACTGGGGGCGGAGTGGCCTCCACGGCTTTTTCGACGGCACCCGCCTTGTAGGCTTCGACCAAGGCCTCGAGTTGGATCAGCTCCTCCGGGGTGAGCTTCGTCAGCCCGCTGGTCCGCAGGTTCTCCGGCGTCAGGTTCTTGGTGAATTCACCAGCCCAGACGGTGTTGCCCGCCAGGAGGATGAATGATAGCAAAAGCGCGCTCGCCGTGAGGGAGGAATTCATGTCCTCAGCGTGGGCGGCCGGCGTTCGTGGGTCAACCCGAGGGAGGACGCCGTCAGCCGCGCTTCTGCCTGATGAGTTCCTCGAGCTTGCGGATGTCGGCGGCGAAGACGCGGATGCCCTCGGCCGTCTTTTCCGTGGCCATGGCATCCTCATTGAGGGCGAAGCGGAAGCCTTTCTCGTCGAAGCTGGCTTTCTTCAGGTCGGTGCCCTTCGCCTTGGCCGGGTCGAGCTTGCGGACCAGCGGCTCGTTGCTGGCCTTGAGTTCGCCGAGCAGTTGCGGGCTGATGGTGAGCAAATCGCAGCCGGCCAGTTCGGTGATCTCGCCCTTGTTGCGGAAGGACGCGCCCATGACCTCGGTGGCATGGCCGAATTTCTTGTAGTAGGTGTAGATCTCGGTGACAGACTTCACGCCGGGGTCCTCGGTCGGGGCGTAATCCTTTCCCGTGCTTTTCTTATACCAGTCCAGGATGCGGCCGACAAAGGGCGAGATGAGCTGCACCCGGGCCTCGGCGGAGGCGACCGCCTGAGCGAACGAAAAGAGCAGGGTCATGTTGCAGTTGATCTTTTCCTTTTGCAGGAGTTCCGCGGCCTTGATGCCCTCCCAAGTCGAGGCGAGCTTGATGAGGATGCGCTCGCGCGGGATGCCGGCCTTCTCGTAGAGAGCGATGATCTCACGGGCCTTGGCGACAGAGCCGTCGCGGTCAAACGAGAGGCGCGCATCCACCTCGGTGGAGACACGGCCCGGGACAATCTTGAGGATTTCCACGCCGAACAGCACGAGCAGCCGGTCAATAATCTGCTCCGTGCCGGCACTGGCTCCAGCCTCCTTGACGGCTTTTTCGAGCAGGTGGATGTGGGACGGCAGGGTGACGGCCTTCAGGATCAGGCTGGGATTGGTCGTCGCGTCGCGCGGCGCAAATTCTTTCATGCTGGCGAAGTCGCCGGTGTCGGCCACGACCGTGGTGAACTGCTTGAGTTGATCGAGTTGATTGGGAGCGCTCATGGGAAAGGAGGATGCTATGAAGATAAAACCGGCGGATGGGCTCGCAAATAGTTTCTCATCCATTCCAGCCCGCCGGCTTCGTCATGAAACGCGCCGTCCAGCTGCGATTCGAAGGCGGCATCCAAGGCGGGCTTGAACTGGGGCCCCGGTTTCAGGCCCAGGCCAAGTAGGTGCCGGCCCAGCAAGACGGGTTTGGGCACGGCGTGCTCGAGGGCCAGCCGTTTTGCCCCGGCCCGGAGGTGTTCGAGACGCAGCACGGTCTCGCTGGAAACCAGCGGGGGGCGACCGAGGTGATCGGCCTGCATGACGGCGATGAGCTCGTCGAGCGTCGCCGGGGCGATCTTGTTCGCCAGCCGGCGGACGAAGCTGTCGCGATATTCCACCGAGCCGTGATGGTGCAGCAGATGATTCACGACCAGCGGCCGCACGTATTCGATGAGGTCGCGCGGGGCCCCGATACGTTGCAGAAAGGACTCGGCGAGCGGGCCGCCGGCGGCTTCATGCTCGGGGCTGATCCAGCGGATGCGGCCGCGGCGCTCGGCCTGCTTGGTGGTGATAGCCTTGCCGAAATCGTGCGCGAGCGCGCTCAGCGCGAGGATGCGGCGGGTGCGGGCGCCGCCCTCGCGCCACGAAGGCAGGGCGACGAGTGCATCGAGGCAGTGATTGGTGTGGACGAGCACATCGCCCTCGGGGTGCCATTCGGGTTCCTGGGGGACGCCATCGAGGGCGGCGATTTCGGGGAAATGCTGCAGCCACCCGGTTTGCTTGAGCACGAGAATGCCGAACGAGGGCTTCACGGACTTGGCCGACCATTTGTCCCATTCGCCCCAGACGCGTTCGACCGCCAGTTCCCCGAACATGTCACGTATTAAGTGACATTGCCGGATCGTCTCGGGCGCCATCGTCAGCTCAAACCGGGCGGCAAACTGGAAGGCCCGCAGCACCCGCAGGGGATCTTCAACGAAGGCCGCGCTGGTGTGGCGCAGGATTCGCTTCTTCAGGTCATCGGCCCCGCCATGAAAATCGAGAATGCGGTTTTCCAAGGGATCAAAAGAGATGGCATTGATCGTGAAGTCGCGGCGGGCCGCCGCCTCGGCCTCGGTCAGCGCCGGGTCCGGCGCGACGGCGAAGCCGCGATGGCCGGCACCGGTCTTGGACTCGCGGCGCGGCAGGCTGAAGTCGTATTCGGTGCCCTCGAGCCGGACCTTGAGCACGCCGAAGCTGCGGCCGACGAGATCCGTCGGGCCGAAGGGCGCGAGGGCGCGGCCGAGCGTTTCATAGTCCAGGCCGTGGACCTCGATGTCGAAGTCCTTGGGCTCGAGTCCCAGCAACCAGTCGCGCACGCAACCGCCAACCAGGCGCGGCCGCCCGCCCGCAGAGCGCAGGGCGGAAAGGGCAGCGAGCAGGGGCGGTGGCAGCTTCATGCCTGGGGCGACTTCAAGGCGTGCCATGCGACCAATGCCCAACCGGTGAGAAAGGCGGCGCCGCCGAGCGGCGTGATGGGTCCGAGGAGCTTCGGTCCACCGAGGGCGAGCCAATAGAGTGAGCCGGAAAACAGGATGATGCCTGCAATCCAGCACCGGCCGGCCCATTTCCCGCCAGGTGCGGCCAGCAGAGCCGCGCTGTGGATCAAATGATAGAGCACAGCGGTCTGCCACGTCGCCGTGGAGCCATGGGCTACAAGGGTTTCCTTGAGGGCATGGGCGCCGAATGCCCCGAGGGCGACGCCGGCAAAACCAAGGAAGCCGGCTGCGATGAGATTGAAACGGGCGGGGGAGGGCATGGCCGAACCAGTGTGTGGACAATGGAGGCAAAAACAAACACATCCAAGGCCAGCGACCACCATGCGGTTCCCATCCAATACATTCCTGCTAGGCCTTGGCTTGCTGGCGTGGACCCCGGGTTGGGCGCAAGAGGCGCCGCCGCCACTCCAGGTGAATTTGGCTTACGCCTCGAGCCATGTTTTCCGCGGGGTGGAACGAGCCGGCGATTCCGCCCAGGCGGCGGTGGAGTTCAATCGCGATGGCTGGCACGCAGGGAGCTGGATAAACCAGCCATTTGACCGCAACAGCACCCGTGAGGTGAACCTGAACGTCGCCTATGCCTGGTGCCCGGCCGGGCTATCCGCGCTGGAGGTCTCGGTAACCCACACCTGGTTCGACGGGGTGCCGGGTGGCGGCGTGGAGCGTTCCTTGGAAGCATGCCTGAACGCCAGATTGGCGCCGGTCGCGGGCTTCACGCCGAGTTTCGCCTACTATCATGATTTTCGATTTCAGGCCGACACGGTGCAGGCATCGCTCGCCCAGAGCATCGCGCTGACCAGGCTCGGCGCGTTCCTGGAGCTGAATTTTTTCGCCGGGTGGACAAGGGGCGATGACTGGCGCCCAGACTCATCGGGGCCGCGCCGGGGCGATAGCCATGACTATTGGGGCGGGGAGGTGAGCTTGCCTTATCGCATCGGGCCCCACGCCACGGTGATCGCCGGGCTGCATTACGCCGGCAATTCCGGGCGCTCGATTACAAGCGGACCGTTTGGGCGGGCGGCGCGCGGGAATCTGTGGGTCACACTCGGCGTAAATCTCGATTTTTGAGGGGTTAAGGCCCGGTTGGATTGGTTTTCGGAAATGTGAGGGGTTCGGGGTTGACAGGGGTAGGCGAAATCCTTCCCTTTGGCCCCTTTCCGCAAATGAAAACCTATCTGGCCAAGAAAGAGACAGTGCAGCCCAAGTGGTATCTGATCGATGCCGAAGGCAAGGTGCTGGGCCGTCTCGCCGTTAAAGCCGCCAACATCCTGCGCGGCCGTCACAAACCCACTTACACGCCTCATGTCGACACCGGCGACTTCGTGGTCGTCATCAACGCGAGCAAGGTTGTCCTCACCGGCAAGAAGGAAGAGACCAACGAATACATGTCGTTCTCCGGCTATGTCGGCGGCGAGAAATACCGTAAGGTCGCCGACGTCCGCCAGCAGAAGCCGGAATTCATCGTCACGCAGGCCGTCAAGGGCATGCTCCCGAAAAACCGGCTCGCCGCCAAGATGCTGACCAAGCTCCGCGTCTTCAGCGGTGCCACCCACGATCACGCGGCCCAGAACCCCGTAGTTTTAAAGTAATCCATGAGCGCAGCATCCTCCGTATTCCTCGGCACCGGCCGCCGCAAGTCCTCCACGGCCCGCGTCCGCATCGTTCCCGGCTCCGGCCAGACCACGGTCAACGACCGCAAGTTCGAGGTCTATTTCACGCACGACAACTTCGTGCGCCGGGCCCTCGCCCCGCTGGTCACCGCCGACAGCAAGGACAAGTTTGATGTCATGGTGAACGTCGCCGGCGGCGGCATCAGCAGCCAGTCGGGCGCCGTGGCCCACGGCATCGCCCGGGCGCTCCTGAAGTTCAACCCCGAGCTCCGCGTCACCCTCAAGAAGGCCGGTCACCTCACCCGTGATCCCCGCGAGAAAGAGCGCAAGAAGGCCGGTCAGCCCGGCGCCCGCAAGCGCTTCCAGTTCTCCAAGCGCTGATCGCCCGAACCTGGAACACGTTTTCCCCCGAAGCGGAGCGCCTCACGGCCTCCGCTTCCTTTTTTGCGCCCCACGAAACTTCTCGATTCCCCCGCGGGAACTCTTAACCCTGTCACTCCCTGAAATGAATGTCGGCATAGTCGGCGCGTCGGGCTACTCCGGCGAAGTTCTGGTCAAGCTCCTCCTCGGTCATCCGCAGGTCAAACTGACGGCGGTCACCTCGCGCCAGCACGCGGGCAAGCCGGTCTCGGCCATCATACCGTCGCTGCGCGGCACTGCGGCCGACCAG
Source organism: Lacunisphaera sp. (assembly GCA_039807025.1). GTDB lineage: Bacteria > Verrucomicrobiota > Verrucomicrobiia > Opitutales > Opitutaceae > Lacunisphaera. Next base: position 16,614 of record JBDHQK010000006.1, on the reverse strand, counting down.
CTCAAGTTCAGCGATTCCGACGCCGCGGCCCTTGCCACCCGCAATGACATTGATCTCTGGTTTCTGGCCCTGCCACATGGCGCCGCCGCCGATTTTGCCAAGGCCCTGGTGCCCGCCGGGCGCAAGGTCGTGGACCTGAGCGCGGACTTCCGTGTCGTCAACCTGGCCACCTACGAGCAATACTACGGCAAGCACCATGCGCCGGACTTGTTGCCCGTGGCGAAGTTCGTCCTGCCGGAACTGACTGACCCGAAGTGGCGGTCGGAGCTGAAGCTCGCCGCATCGCCCGGCTGCTACCCAACCAGCACACTCGTGCCGCTGCTGCCGCTGCTCCGGGCCGGCCTCGTGTCACGCGAGCATATCGTCGTCAACTCCTTCAGCGGCGTCAGCGGCGCCGGCAAGAAACTCGAGGAAAGCTACCTTTACGTCGAGCGCACCGAGAGCGCCAAGGCCTATGGCCTGACGAAACACCGACACCTCGCAGAGATTGAGGAGCAGCTTTCCGCCGCAACCGGCACCAAGATCGTGCTGCAATTCAATCCGCACCTGGCGCCGATGCGCCGCGGCATCGCGACCACCATCACCGTGCCGGCGGCCAAGGGCGCGACCATCGAGTCGCTTTACGCCACCTGGCGCACGGCCTACGCCGGCCGGCCGTTCGTGGCCATCCTCCCGACTGGGGAAACGCCGGATACGGCGCACGTCACCGGCACAAACCGGGTGGATATCTCCGCCGTGCATGACGCCCGGACGGGTAATTTTGTCCTGACCGCCGCCCTCGATAACCTCGTCAAGGGCGCAAGCGGACAGGCCGTCCAGATCATGAACCTGTGGCTCGGCCTGCCCGAGACCGCCGGTTTGACCTGATTCACCCCCATGACCCAATTGATCGTTACTCCAGACAGCGCCGGCATCACGGATGTGCCCGGATTCGAGGCGGCCGGTGTGGCCTGCGACATCCGGGACAAACATGACCTGAAGCGGCCGGACTTGGCCCTGCTGTTTTCACTGCGGCCTTGCACCGCGGCCGGCACCTTCACCAAGAATGCGGTCAAGGCCGCGCCGGTGCTGCTTTGCCAGAAACACCTGGCTCACGGCGGGCCGTTCCACGGTATCGTCGCCAATTCGGGCAACGCCAACGCCTGCACCGGCCCGGCGGGCCTGGAGGATGCGCAAGCCACGGCGCATCGCATCGCCTCCTCCCTCAACCTGAAGCCGACCGCCTTTTTCGTCTGTTCGACCGGCCGCATCGGGCAGCCCTTGCCGATGCCGAAATTGCTCAAGGGCCTCGAGCGCACCGTCACCGACAAGGGCCGCACGGCCGACCATGGGCACAAGGCCGCCAGTGCCATCCTCACCTCCGACACGAAAGCCAAAACCGTCACGGTCAGCTTCACCTACGACGGCAAAAAGCACTTCGTCTCCGGCATCGCCAAGGGCGCCGGCATGATCCAGCCGAACATGGCGACGATGCTGGCGTTCCTCGCGACGGATTTTTCCGTGCCGCGCAGCTTCCTGCAAAAAACCCTCTCCGAGGCCGTCACGGGCACCTTCAACTGCATCACGGTGGACGGCGACATGAGCACCAATGACACCGTCCTGATTTTGGCCAACGGCCATTCGGGCGTCAGCGTGGGCGACAAAAGCCCCCGCGAGTTGCGCGTCCTGTTCGCCGAGGCGGTTTGGAAGGCCTGTGAAGTGCTGGCGGACAAGATTGTCTCCGATGGCGAAAAGATCACCAAGGTGGTTGAGGTGAAGGTTGTCGGCGCCGCCTCCGCCGAGGATGCCGAGAAGGTGGCCCGCGCCATCGGCAATTCGCTGCTCGTGAAATCCTCCTGGTATGGCGAGGACCCCAACTGGGGCCGGCTGGCCGATGCCGCCGGTTATGCCGGGGCCAAACTCGTCGAAGCCAAACTCGACATCCTCTACAACGACACGCCGGCGATGACGGCTGGCAAGCCGCACGCCGAGATGAAGCCCAAGTGGAAGGAGATCGTGAAGGCGCGCCGGTTCACCATCACTCTCAACCTGCATCTCGGCAAAGCCGCCTTCCGCCTGCTCGCGACGGACCTGACGGACGGCTACGTGAATTACAACAAGAGCGAGTAAGCGCCAGACTTGGCCCATCCCGCATTTTGTTAGTGAAATCCGCGGGCGTTGCCTTAACAGATTCAACCCTCCGACAATTGATGCACACCGCGCCGCAGATTCATTGCCTGCTTCCGACCGCCTGATGGACGTTTCCGAGGTCATTGCCAAAGCGCGCGTGCTTCTTGAGGCCCTGCCATACATCCAGGACTTCCGCGGCGCCACCTTCGTCGTCAAATACGGCGGCAGCTTCATGGATGATCCCGATCCGACTGTGCGCCGGAGCGTGGCCACGGACATCGCGTTCCTCGCGGCCGTGGGCATCAACGTCGTCGTCGTGCACGGCGGCGGCAAGGCCATCAACCGCGCCATGGACGGCGCCGGCCTGAAGGCGAATTTCATCAACGGGCTCCGCGTCACCGACGAAGCCACCATCGCCATCGTCAAGAAGACGCTCGATGAGGTCGTGAACAAGGACGTCTGCGACACGCTCTCCGCCGTGAATGCCAAGCCCAAGGGGCTCGCCGGTGACAGTGTTCTCGTCTGCCAGAAACTCGAGACCGATGACGACGGCAACACATGCGATCTCGGCTACGTGGGCGACGTCACCGAAGTGAAGGTGAAGCTCATCAAGAAGGAGATAGGCGAGGGCTTCATGCCGGTGATTTCGCCCGTGGCCGAGGGCTACGATGGCAAACCCTACAACGTGAACGCCGACACCGTGGCCGGCCGCGTGGCCAGCGCGCTGCGCGCCCGCCGGCTGGTTTACATGAGCGACGTGCCCGGTCTGCTCGCCGATCCGAAGAATCCGGCGACCCTCATTTCCACCGTCAAGGTCGGGGAAGTGGACGGACTCAAGAAGAAGGGCATCATCGACAAGGGCATGCGCCCGAAGGTGCAAAGCGCCGTGCGCGCCCTGCAGGAGGGCGTCCAGCGCGTGCACTTCGTGGACGGCCGCATGCCGCACAGCCTGCTGCTCGAGATCTTCACCGATCGGGGTGTGGGCACCGAGATCGTGCATGGCTGAGCGCCGGCACGCGGCGCATTGCGCGCGTGCTTTTCCCCACCGGATTAGTAAACTCCCGCCTTCGTTATTTCCATGAGCCTGCCGACCATCGTCCGCACCAACTCCGCCGAACTTTATGACGCCTATGTCATGAAGAACTTCGGCCGCGCGCCGCTCACCCTGGTGCGCGGCGAAGGAGTGCGCGCATGGGACGACGCGGGCCGGGAATACCTGGACTTCGTCTCCGGCATCGCTGTCAACTCACTCGGGCACTGTCATCCGGCCTGGGTCGGGGCCATCCGGCAACAGGCTGGTCAGTTGACTCAGGTCAGTAATCTATTCCGCAATCCGCTCTACGGCGAACTGGCCCGGCGGATCGTTATGCAGGCGGGCCCAGGCCGGGTTTTCCTGTGCAACTCCGGGACCGAGGCCAACGAAGCCCTGATCAAGCTCGCGCGGTTGCACGGGGTGCGCAAGGCGGGCGAGGAGGGAAAGTGCTACAAGATCATCTGCGCCCAGTATGCATTTCACGGCCGGACCTTCGGCGGCATGAGCGCGACGCCACAGGAAAAAATCCAGAAAGGATTCCGGCCGTTGGTGCCGGGGTTTGCCTTTGGTGAGCTGAACAACCTGCAGAGTTTTGCCGACCTCGTGGATCAGGAAACTGCGGCCATCTTCATCGAGACCATCCAGGGGGAGGGTGGCATCAGGCCCTGCACCGATGAATTCCTCTGGGGCCTGCGCCAGCTGTGCGACCAGCACAACCTGCTGCTCATGCTGGACGAGGTGCAATGCGGCCTCGGGCGCACGGGAGATTTTTATGCCTTCCAGCATTCCGGCATCCGGCCGGATGCCATCGGCATGGCGAAGGGTATCGGCGGCGGCTATCCCATGGGTGCCATCTGGGCGTCGGAGAAAAACGCCGAGCTTTTTACTGCCGGATCGCATGGCACGACTTTCGGCGGTTCGCCCCTCGCTTGCGCGGCGGCACTGGCTGTGCTCGATGTGATGGAGCGCGACGATCTGTTGGCCAAGGTCAAGGCGAACGGCGCGGCGTGGAAGGCCGACCTGGAGGAACTGGCTGCGGAATTCCCGAAGCAAATCAAGGCAGTGACCGGCCGCGGCTACATGCTCGGGATCGACCTGCATGGCGAACCCGCACCCTATCTCGCCCTGTTGCGCGACGAGGGCCTGCTTTGTCCATCCGCCGGCACCCACACCATCCGGTTGCTCCCGCCGCTCATCGCCACCAGGGAGGATTTGGATCGGGCCACCGCCATGATCCGCGCGGTGCTCGTCAAAAAAGATAAAGCCGTTTCATGAGACACTTCCTCCAGGAAACCGATTTCACCGCCGCCGAAGTGGCGCAGATCTTCGCGCTGACCCGCCGGTTCAAGCAGGAGCGCGGGCACCACGAGAAGCCGCTCGCCGGGCAGACCTGGGCGATGATCTTTGCCAAGTCGAGCACGCGCACGCGAGTGTCGTTCGAGGTCGGCATCCATGAGCTCGGCGGCAATCCGCTTTTCCTCAACACCAACGACATCCAGATTGGCCGGGGCGAGCCCATCAGTGATACGGCCAAGGTGCTGGGCCGCTTCGTGCATGGACTGGTTGTGCGCACTTACGCGCACGCCGACGTCGTCGGGCTGGCGCATCACAGCGGCAGGCCGGTGGTGAATGCGCTAACGGATTTTCTGCACCCGTGCCAGATCTACACCGACGCCTTCACGGCGGCCGAGCGCTGGGCTGGTCCGGACGGCGATTTGTTCGCCTCGCTGCGGGGCCGCAAGGTGGCGTTCCTCGGCGACACATGCTTCAACATGGCCAACTCATGGATTCTGGGCGCGAATCTGTTTGGCATGAAGGTATCGCTGGGAGGGCCGGCGGCCGACGGTCCCACCAAGGAAATTCGGGACCTCGCGGATAAAATGGGGGGCACCTTTCATTTCACTTCCGACCCCTACGAAGCAGTCGCCGGGGCTGACATCGTCTATACGGATGTGTGGGCCAGCATGGGGCAGGAGAGTGAATCAGCAGAGCGGCAGCAGCGCATGATGCCATTTCAGGTGACCAAGCGGCTGTTCGCCGCCGCCAAGCCTGATGCGCTCTTCATGCACTGCCTGCCAGCGCATGCCGGCGAGGAAGTCACGCAGGAGGTGCTCGATCATCCTCGCAGCGTGATTTTTGATGAGGCGGAGAACCGCCTGCATGTCCAAAAAGCCATCCTCACCATGTTGGCTCGGAACCGGGCCTGACCCTCAGGGCCGGGCCAGGATCAGCCGAACCCGGCTCGAGGAGATCTGCACAAAATTGCCTGTCGTCAGGTCGCCATCGTCCATTTTGGCGTCAATCTCCGCCAGTTGTGCATCATTGCAGGTGTAGCCGGAAATGGAGATGCCGGCATCACCGCCGCTGGGCAGGGAATTATCCCAGTTCCAGCGGCCCCCAATCGCGGTGATCGCCTGCCACGAGGCCACTTTGAAGTCGCTGGCCATGGACACGGGAGACGAGGGCACAACGCCCGGGCCGACATTGGCCGGCCAGGTGCCATTCTCCGCGTTGTAGATCTCGAAGGCCTGGGCGAAGACGCGAAAGTCATTAATCACCCGGGCATTTTGCGAGGCACGCTGCACACGCTGGAATGCCGGGATGGCCAGCGCGGCCAGCAAGCCGATGATGACGACCACAATCATGATCTCAACAAGCGTGAATCCGCGCTTGGAGATATGGCTGGACCGGGGTGGGATCGTGCTCATGCAGCTGGAGGGGAGTATCCCCTTGGTTGGGGAAAACGCAATCCCTGACGGGCCCATTGGCCGCAAATACCTGATTTTTACTTTGCGCAGTTCCCGCGACTGCCAACACTGCGGAATCTATCATGAAGATCGTGCTCGCTTACTCAGGAGGCCTCGACACCTCCGTCATCGTCAAATGGCTCAAGGAAACCTACGACGCCGAGATCGTCACCTTCGCGGCTGATGTCGGCCAGGAAGAGGAGCTTAAGGGCTTGGACAAGAAGGCCCTGAAGACCGGAGCTTCCAAGCACTACACCCTCGATCTCGTCGAGGAATTCGCCCGGGACTTCATCTATCCGATGATCCGCGCCAATGCGATTTACGAGGGCCAATACTACCTCGGCACCTCGATTGCGCGCCCGCTCATCGCCAAGGCCCAGGTGGACATCGCGCGGAAGGAGAAGGCCGACACTGTCGCGCATGGTGCCACCGGCAAAGGCAACGACCAGTGCCGCTTCGAGCTCACCTACATGGCGCTCGCGCCGCAGCTCCAGATCATCGCCCCGTGGAAGATCGAGGCCTACCGCGACCTTTTCCCCGGCCGCGCCGAGATGATCGCCTACTGCGCGAAGCACAAGATTCCCGTCGAGGCCTCGCTCAAGAAACCCTATTCGATGGACCGCAACCTCCTCCATATCTCCTACGAGGCCGGCATTCTCGAGGATCCGTGGTTCGATCCGACGACGAAGGAGAACAAGGCGATGTTCAAGCTCTCCGTCGCCCCCGAGGACGCGCCGGACAAGCCCGAGTATGTTGAGATCGATTTCGCGCAGGGCAATGCAGTCGCCGTGAACGGGAAGAAGCTCACGCCCGGCGGCGTGCTCAAGACCCTGAACAAGCTCGGCGGCAAGCACGGCATCGGCCGCGTCGATCTCGTCGAGAATCGTTTCGTCGGCATGAAGTCGCGCGGCGTTTACGAGACCCCGGGCGGCACGATCCTCATGCAGGCCCATCGCCAGGTGGAGTCGCTCACGCTCGACCGCGAGGTGCTGCACCTGCGGGACGGCTTCATCCCGAAATATGCCGAGCTGGTTTACAACGGCTTCTGGTTCGCCCCCGAGCGCGAGATGCTCCAGGCGATGGTGGACGAGAGCCAGCGCTACGTCACCGGCACCGTCCGCCTCAAGCTCTACAAGGGCAACATCATCACCTGCGGCCGCAAGTCGAAGTATTCGCTCTACGACGACAAGATCGCGTCGATGGAAGGCGTGAAGAGCTGGTATAACCAGAGCGATGCGACCGGCTTCATCCGCCTCAACGGCCTGCGCCTCCGCGCGCGCAACCTCGCGCAAGGCGGACCCAAAACATAAGCGCACAGCACGTTACCCAGCGAGAACGAGGCGGCCCACCGGCCGCCTTTTTTCGCGCCGGTGCGGGGAGCAGCCGCCGAAGTCCTGGACGACGGCCTTTGGCGGGCTGTATCGGAGGAAGGGTGGTTGAGGGCAGCCGCCCGGCCCGTCAGGGGTGGAATCAGAACAGCGCGCCGGCCACGACGCCGACGGCGGTGATCGGGCCCTGGTCGCCCAGGCCGTCGAGCGCGCGGTCGGCCTTCTTCATCGTGGTTTGCAGGCTCAGGTAGAGGCTGTCGTCGGCGATCAGCTTGCCGATGGTGCCCTGGCCGCTGTTCAGCTTGGCGGAGACCTCGCGCAGGTTGTTGAGCGAGACTTTCAGGCTGTTGCTGGTGGGCTCGTCGTAGAGGAGCAGACCGAGGGTGCCTTTACCGGCCTTCACGTCGGCGACGATGTGCTTGGCGTCGCCCATGAAGGTGCGGGCGTCGGTCGCGGCGGCCTTGATCTCGGTGACGGAGGCGAGCAGGTCGTCGTGCAGCTTCGAGTCGTTGGTGAGTTTGCCGAGCGTGCCTTCGCCTGCCTTGATCTTGCCGGTGATGTCCTGCAGGTTGTTGATGGTCGCGGTGAGCTTTGGGCCATTGTCGGCGACCAGCTTGTCGAGTCGCTGGAAGATGCCGCCGCCTTCGCCGCCCGCGCCCATGGACTTGCCGATCTCCCCGACGACTTGCTCGAGCTTGGAGCCGAGGTTGCCGAGCTGACTGATGACCTCGCTCATGTCCACCGTGGCCTTGGTGCTGATCTCGTCGCCATCCTTGAGCAGCTCGACGCCCGGGGTGCCGAAGGTGACGCCGAGGTAGTTGCTGCCGAGGAGGCTGGATTGCTCGACGCTGGCGACGGCGTCGGAGGGGATTTTCACGCCCGGCTCGATGGCGAGGAGGGCCTCGACCCGGTGCCCGGCGAGGCGGGTGAGCTGGATGGCGCCGACCTTGACGCCGGCCATGCGGATCTCGTCGCCGGATTTGAGGCCCTTGAGGTTGGCGAAGCCGGCCACGAGGGTGTAGCCGGGCTTCTTGAAGAGCCGACCGCCGTTGAGCGACTCGAAGGTGATCCAGGCGAGCGCCAGCCCGAGGAGGAAAAAGAGGCCGACGCGGATGCTTTGCGATTTGTTATTCATGGCTGTTCTCCAGTTGTTGGAAACGGGGATTCTTGAGGTCGATGACGGGATTGAGGAAGTTGGCGATGGCGGGATCGGCGGGGGACTTGAATTCCGCCGGCGTGCCGACGCCGCGGATCCGGCCGTCCATCACGAAGGCGATGCGGTCGGCGATGGCAAAGGCGAGGTTGCGGTCGTGGGTGACGACGACGCTGGTGACGGCGGTCTGTTTGCGCAGGGTGGCTATGATCTCCGTCAGCGTGGCCGACATCACCGGGTCGAGTTCGGAGGTAGGCTCGTCGTAGAGGAGCAACTGCGGTTCCATCACGAGGGCGCGGGCGATGGCCACGCGCTTCTTCATGCCGCCGGAGAGATCGGAGGGGAACTTGTGGGCGGCCTTCTCCAGCGAGAGGATGGAGAGGGCGTGCATGACCCGGTCGCGGATGCCAGCCTCGTTGCACAGGCGGTGCTCGCGGGGGTAGAGGGCGAGGTTGTCGTAAACCGAGAGCGAGTTGAAGAGCGCGCCGGCCTGAAAAACGAGGGCGAGGTGGACCTTGTTGCGCGTCTCGGGATCGGCGGCGTCGAACTCGCCGATCTTCACCTCGCCGCTCGTGGCGGTTTCCAGGCCTGCCATGTGTTTTAGGATGACGGTCTTGCCGGAGCCACTGGGGCCCATGATGCAGAAGATCTCGCCGGGACGCACCTCGAGGTTGACACCTTTGAGAACGGTGGTCCGGCCAAAGGTCTTCGTCAGGTGGGATACGGTGACGCCGAACGTCTTGCCGACGAAGGGAGAGGCGGTGAAGGTCGTGCTCATGAGAAGAGGAGGGCTTTGGTGACGAAGTAATCGAGCACCAGGATGAGGATGAGCGAGGTGACGACGGCCTTCGTCACGGAGGCGCCAATCTCGCGCGGGCCGCCGCGGGTGTTGAGCCCGATATAGCAGCAGACGAGGATGATCACGAAGCCGAAGACCTCGGCCTTGATCAGGCCGTCCATGATGTCCTTCGGTTTCATATAGGCCTTCAAGGCGCTGAAATAAGCCTCGGAGCCGACGGAGATGGTGGCCGTGTATTGGCTGACCAGCGCGCCGCCATACCAGCCGCAGAGGTTGGCGATGATCGCGAGGATCGGCATCATGACGATGATCGCCGCTAGTCGGGGCAGCACGAGCATGCGCTCGGGCGGGATGTTCATGGTCGTGAGGGCGTCGATCTCCTGATAGACCTTCATCGAAGCGAGTTCCGCGGTGATGGCCGATCCGACCCGGCCGGCGATGAGGATGGCCACCATGACGGGGCCGAGTTCGCGGGCCATGGTGAGACCGACCAGCGTGCCGATGAACTGCTTGGCGCCGAAGTTCTCCATGCTGTAACCGCTTTGCAGCGCGAGCACGCTGCCGATGAAGAAGCTAAGGATGGTGACGATGGGCAGCGAGGTGTAGCCGATGAGGTAGCACTGCTCGATGAAGCGCGCGCGCTGGCGCGGCAGCGTGGACAGGTGTTTCAGCGTGTCCACCAGCAGGAGGAGGGTGCCTCCGATGTGGCCGATGATGGCGGTTAGGAAATTCATGACGGCGGAGCCTCGGCTGGCTTGTTAGGGTTTTTCCGGTTGAAATCGAACAGGAAGAGTCGCCAGACACGCTCGCCGGGGCGGCGCGTCAGCCCGATGACGCCGTTGCCCAAGGCGATGCGCTGTTGCGCGGCGCCGGTCTGCACACTGAGGACCGGCCCGAGGTGGAACTCCTTGCCGGTGGCGCTGCGGCGCCAGGTGACGGCCTTCCACAACAAGGAATGGCGCGAGGTGGCGGCATCCGTCCGGTCGTAACGATAGAGCGCGAAGAGCGGCGTGTAGAGCTGCCGGACGATGTCGTTGGTCGGGAAGAAGACCTCGAGAGGACTGAACACCTGCACCTGCTGCCGGCCGGCGCCGTTGTCCCAGGTGCTGAGTAGGGGCCAAAGGTGGGCCTTGTGGGCAGGCGCGGCGGCGGGGTTGGTCAGGCTGCGCTGGGTCTGCGACCAGAAGAGAAAATAGAGCAGCTGGTTTTTTTCCTGCGCGAGGCCGGCTTCCTGCCAAACGGCGTGGCGGTAAAGCGGCCAGAGCGCCCAAGTCTTGTCGTAGCCCTTGATGACGGAGTGGGAGTAGATCGGTGCCCAGCGGTTGATGCGGCGCGCGTCGCCGCGCGCCTGGACGAGGAACGGCCAGAAGTAGCGTTGCTCGTCGTAGCGGTAAGGCTGGGTGCGGTGCGTATAGCCGAAGAACGGCCAGCCGTAGGTCTCGCTGATGTAGCCCGGGGCGGTGTCGCGTGTGTAGAAAGGCAGGGCACCGATGCTCACGGTGGGTTCCGGCTCGGAGAGGTTGAGGGCGGATTTGTAGAAAAGCGGCCAGAGGCAGAAGCGGCGGTCGTAGTCGCCGTCGCGCCCGCGGTGGCCGAAGAGCGGCCAGAATTCGAAGCCATGGTGGCCCGCGCCCTCGATGAAGCGCAGGAACGGCCAGGGCGCGGTCGTGATCTCCATCCCGGCCTTTTCGCTGTGCAGGTAGAGCGGGAAGGCATACCACGACAGCGTATCCTTGCCGAAACGGCGCTTGATCGTGCCGGCGACGGGCAGGAGCGCACGGTAGCTCGTCGCCGGATCGCCCGTTTGCTTTGAAAAATAGAACGGCCAGACATCCAGGCCGCGTTCGCTGGGCTGCCCGGGTTCATTAGACTGGCGGAGATTGATGAGCTTGAAGAAGCTGAACTCGCGGTAACCGGGCTGTTTTTGCCAAGTGAAGAGCGGGTAGAGGAGGGTGGCGGTCTCCTGGCCGTCCACGCTCGCCTGCAGGAACAGCGGTCGGATACCCGACACCTCGCCGGCGGCCTGCTGTGAAAACACCAGCGGTCCGAGATATTGTTCGGTTTCCGCCGGGGCGGCGGGGGGAGACTGGCGCACGACCAGCGGCCAGCCGTTCTGCTCCTCGGCGCGGAGGACGGCAGCGGCAAGCAGGCCAGCACAGAGCGGCCAGACTAGGTGTCGGGAAAACATGCTTGGTGAACTGGGTAAGGCATTGCCTTTGCACAGTGCGGCAGCCAGTTAGGTCACTGGCTGGAGACTGCCGGAGGTATAGCTAAATCGCCCCCCGGCCCCGTGCAAATGCTATGTTAATACAACCACTGGCGGCAGGAAGTGTTCCCGTATCCCGGCGGACGGGATATGCCGCGCTGGCCATCCCCGAGGAAGGAACCCCATGCGCATAACCGGCGGGTTGGCACGCGGCATCCCGTTGGCGCTGCCCAAGGGCGACGCGGTCCGCCCGGCGACCGATGCCTTGCGCCAGGCGGTCTTTTCCAGCCTGGCTGCCCGCGTGGCTGGGGCGCGGTTTCTCGATCTGTTCGCCGGCAGCGGGGCCTACGGTCTCGAGGCGCTCAGTCGCGGGGCGGCCGGCGGGGTGTTCGTGGAAAAGAACGCCCGCACGGCGGACTTCATCCGCCAGAACATCACCGCCGTCTGCAAGAGCCTCGGGCGGCCGCCTGACGACCTGCAGGTGGTGATCGCCGACGCCACCCACGTGATGCCGGGCGAGGCACCGGATCTGGTGTTTATCGACCCGCCGTATGAGATCATCACCGAGGTGGCGCCGCAGCTGTTTGGCCGGCTGGATGAACTGCTCCGGGGAAAACCTGATGCACTCGTCGTGTTTGAGATGCCCGGAGAGGTGGCGCTGGCACCGCCGGGTTGGACTTGCCTGAAGCAACTCGGCAAGGGCGCGCGTCAGCCGACGGTGCGGATATTCAGAGCCAGCCCAGCCTCGCCTTGAGCAACGTGAGCGCGGCGATGCAGGCGGTCTCCGTGCGCAGCACGCGCTCACCCAAGTGGACCAGGGCGAATCCGTCGGCGCGCAGCAAAGCCCGTTCCGCCGCCGACCAGCCCCGCTCCGACCCGAGCGCGAGGATCGCCGATTTGTAACCCAATAAGTTGCAAGTGGCGAGGGCCTCGCTGGCTTCGTAGTTGTCGAGCGCGAGGCGGCCGGCTTCGCCGGACAGGGTGGCGAGAGTTTCCGCGAGGCTGCGCCCGTGGGTGACCGCCGGCAGGTGGGTGCAGAAGGCTTGGGCGGCTCCCTGCCGGAGCGATTCCTCCCATGCGTCGTTGCGCCAGAGGGTGCTGTCGCCGTAGCTCGGTTCGCCTTTTTCCGTGCGGACGAAGTGCAGGGATGACACGCCGAGAGCCGTCGCCTCACGCAGAATGTCGCGGGCGGTTTGGGGGCGCGGTAGGCCGATCAACAACGTGATGGGGCAGGGTGGTGGTGGCGGCGCGCCCCAGCTGAAAGTGAGGGCGAGGTGCCCGGGCGCGACCGAGACCAGCGTGCCCTTGCCGCGCGGGCCATTGATCACACCCGCATCGAACGTGTCGCCCGGCCTCCGCCGGAGCACATCGAGTATGTGCCGCGCTCGCTGGTCCTGCCGGGACAGGGCCTGATCAATTTCGCTGGGGTGGAAGAGGACGAGGTTCACTGATCGTATTTGGCGCTCCGCGGATTGGCTCAACCGACGGGTGAAAAACTTGTCTAATCTTCCCTGCGCCGGACCGGTGAAGGTGGAGCGGCTAGTCGGAATCGAACCGACGACACCTGATTGGAAATCAGAGGTTTTACCATTAAACTATAGCCGCCTATGCGATGGGCGAGAGTGCCCCGGGCGGCTGCTCCTTCAAGCTTTTGTTCATGCGGCTGCCTCCACCTCGGATATCCGGAAAATAGGTTGCGGCAGTCATGGTTCTAGCCCTAGCCTGCCGCCCACTATGGCGACTCCAGCGGCGGCAAAACCCAAGCAATCAGGCGTCCAGGCGGCCCAAGCGCTGGCCAAGCAGAAAGCCTTAGAGAAGAAGGCCAAGACCTACGCGCTCGGCCTCGGCGAGCTTTCTGTCTTTACCGGTCAGCTCGCTTCCCTGCTGCAAGCCGGCCTGCCGCTGGTTTCCTGCTTGGAGGCCCTGCAGGATCAGACGGAGGATCAGATTTTCCGCATCGTCATCCGCGATGTGCGCAATGACATCTCCACCGGCACGTCGTTCTCCGCCGCGGTCAAGAAATTCCCCAAGGCGTATCCGAATCTTTTCATCTCCATGGTGGAAGCGGGTGAAGCGTCCGGCGGTCTCGCCGAGATCCTCGGCAAGGTGGCCGGCTATTTCGAATCCACGGTCAAGTTGTCCAAGAAGGTCAAGTCCGCCATGACCTATCCGATCGCGGTCATCGGCCTCGCGGTGGCGCTGGTCAACGTGCTGCTGATCTTTGTCATCCCGGTGTTTGCCGCCATGTTTGCGGATTTCGGCGCCAAGCTCCCCGCACCCACCCAATTCCTGATCGACCTGAGCGATTTCATGAAGGCGTGGTGGTGGGCGCTCGCCCTTGGCGCCTACGGAGTATACTTTGTCACGGGCAAGTATGTCTCGACGCCCAATGGCCGCCGCCAGAAGGACAACTTTCTCGTGAAGGCGCCCATCTTCGGCAATCTTGTGCACAAGATCGCGCTCTCCCGCTTTTGCCGCACCTACGCGACCCTGATGCGCTCCGGCGTGCCCATCCTGCGCACCTTGGAAATCGTCTCCTCCGCCAGCGGCAAGTGCCAGATCGAGGATGCCTGCTCCGAGATCGCCAAGCACGTCAGCCAGGGCGGGCAGGTTTCCGAGGTCATGGCGGCGAATCCCTTTTTCCCGCCGATGATGAAGCACATGGTCAAGGCCGGTGAAACCACCGGCAACGTGGACGGCATGATGAACAAGATCGCGGATTTCTACGACGTGGAGATTGACTCCACCGTGGCCGCGCTCACCTCGCTGATCGAGCCGCTGCTCATTGTCTTTCTCGGCGTGGTGGTCGGTGGCATCGTCATGGCCATGTTCCTGCCGATCTTCCAACTCGGTGCGGTGGCCGGCGGCTTGCAATAAGCCCGCGCAAGCACGTGCTGCCAAGATTGGCCGGGGCTTGCGCCGGCCAATGTCCACTTCTCCATGTCCTCGCTCCTGATAGTTGACGATCTGATCCCCATCCATGAGATGCTCTCGGCTGTCATCCAGCCGACGGGCCATCAGATGGCGTTCGCGACGGATGGGGAGCAGGGCCTGGCCCGATACAAGACGGAGAAATACGACCTGGTGCTGGCCGACATTGATATGCAGCCGATGGACGGTCTCACCCTGCTCAAGCAACTGAAGGCCTACGATCCGCATGTCGTCGTCATCATCATGACGGCTTACGCCAGCACGGAGAGCGCCATCCAAGCGCTGAAATTCGGGGCGTTCGACTACCTGCAGAAGCCCTTCAAGGTCGATGAGCTCATGCAGGCGCTGAAACGCGGCCTGGAGTTCCGCCGTGTGGCGTTGGAGCGCGAGACGGCCGGCGCCCCGCCGGCGATCCCTGCAGGGGATTTCGAGGCGCGCCTTCCGGGTTCCAGCCCGAAGATCAAACGGCTCATCTCCCAGCTCAGGAAATTCGCCATGGCACCCACACCGGTGCTGATCACGGGCGAAACGGGCAGCGGCCACGAGGTGGTCGCCGACCTGCTGCACGCCGCCGGTGCGGCATCCAACGGGCCCCTCATCTCCATTGATTGCCGGCAGACCACCCTGGACGGTCTGCGCGCCGGGCTCCTCGGGGCCGGCGGTGCAGGCGGCACCTGGGTGCAGCAGGCCAAGGGTGGCACGCTGTTGCTGCAGCACCTGCAGTTCCTGCCGAAGGAGGTCCAGTCCGAGCTGATCACCGTCCTGCGCACCAACGCCCACACCTTCCGGCTGCTGGGCACGACGGAGGTGGATCTGGAGAAGCTGGCCGAGGAGGGTGGCTTCAACGAGGAGCTCTTCTACCGCGTGGCCACATTGCCGGTTCACCTGCCGGCTTTGCGCGAGCGTGCCGAGGACATCCCGGAACTGATCAAGGAGGTGGCCGGCAAGGTCACAAATCCGCAGTTTGACACCAGGCAGATCGAGTTTGCCCAGGACGCTCTGGCCACCCTGCAGGGCTATCGGTGGCCGGGTAATCTGCCGGAGTTCAACCAAGTTATCTCGCGAATCATCGCCACGACGGAAACGCGCGTCGTCGCTGCCGACCAGTTGCCGCTGCACCTGCGGGAATTGAAGCATTGGCCCAACCTGTCCGACTACCTGGCCGCGCAGGAGAAACAGTATGTCGCCCGGGTGCTACACGCTTGCCAAGGCGACAAGGCCCGGGCTGCTGCCACCCTCGGCATCGACAGCAGCCGTTTGGACTGAGGTGACGGAAAACGGGCCGTCTTTGCGGTCGGGAGGCGGTCGGGCCTGGCCGGTTTGGCCCACCGGGTCATGGATATCGCTTTCCCGCTTGCGCCACCCTAGGGGCGACACAAACCTCAGCGAAATCTACGCGCATGCCCAAACGCACCGACCTTAAGTCCATCCTCATCATCGGCGCCGGCCCCATCATCATCGGCCAGGCCTGCGAATTCGACTATTCCGGCACCCAGGCGTGCAAGGCCCTCAAGGAAGAGGGTTACAAGGTCATCCTCGTGAACTCCAACCCGGCGACGATCATGACCGATCCGGAGTTCGCCGACGTCACCTACATTGAGCCGCTTACGGTCGAGATTCTCGAAAAAATCATCGCCAAGGAGCGCCCGTCCGCGCTGCTTCCGACCCTCGGCGGGCAGACCGCGCTCAATCTCTCGATGTCGCTGCACAAGGCCGGCATCCTCGATAAATACGGCTGCGAGATGATCGGCGCCAAGCCCCCGGCAATCGAGAAGGGCGAGGATCGCAATCTGTTCAAGGAGGCCATGCTCAAGATCGGTCTCGATGTCGCGAAATCCGGTGTCGTCCACTCGCTGGAGGAGGCCCGCGCCGCAGCCGAGAAGATCGGCACCTACCCGCTCATCATCCGCCCGAGCTTCACGCTCGGTGGCACCGGCGGCGGCATCGCCTACAACCGCGAGGAATTCGAGCAGATCGTCAACGGCGGCCTCGAGGCCTCCCCGACTCACGAGGTGCTCGTTGAGGAATGTCTCCTTGGCTGGAAGGAATACGAGATGGAGGTCATGCGCGACCACAAGGACCAGTGCGTGGTCATCTGCTCCATCGAGAACTTCGACCCGATGGGCGTCCACACCGGCGACTCCATCACCGTCGCCCCGGCGCTCACGCTCACCGACAAGGAATACCAGGTGATGCGCGACGCCTCCTTCGCCGTCATCCGCGAGATCGGCGTCGAGACCGGCGGATCCAACATCCAGTTCTCCATCGACCCGCAGACTGGCCGCCAGGTTGTCATCGAGATGAACCC
>JBDHQK010000114.1:0-7945 GCA_039807025.1 Lacunisphaera sp. | reverse complement strand
CCGGTGGGGCCCGTCACCGCCACGCTCGCGCCGGGTGGCGAGGTCTCCCTGGAGAACGTGCCGAGCTACCGCCGGCAAGCGGGCCTGGCGCTGTCGCCGGAGGGCCTGGGCACGGTGCGCTGCGACGTGGCCTGGGGCGGCAACTGGTTCTGCCTCGTCGAGCACCACGGGCAGGAACTTGCGCTGGCGAACGTCGCGCAACTGACCAGCTACTGCGTGCGCATCCGCCGGGCGGTGAACGCCGCGGGGTTCCCCGAGGTGGATCACGTGGAGCTCTGCGGGCCTTCGCCGCGGCCGGGCGTGCACAGCCGGAACTTCGTCCTCTGTCCCGGTCTGGCCTACGACCGCTCGCCCTGCGGCACCGGCACGAGCGCCAAGCTCGCCTGCCTCGCCGCCGAGGGCAAACTGGCCCCGGGGGACGAGTGGGTGCAGGAAAGCATCGTCGGCAGCATCTTTCGCGGCCGCTACCGCCCGCTGGGTGACCGGATCGTGCCGACGATCACCGGCACGGCCCACGTGACGGCGGAGGCGACGCTGCTGATCGACCCGGCCGATCCGTTTGCCTGGGGGATCCGATGAAGTTCCGGCTTCCGCAATTTTTCCATCCATGTGGGAGCGACCTTGGTCGCGACTGTCGGAATGTCGCGTGCAAGCACGTTCCCACGGGCATTCGCTGATCCTATGCGCCAATCCAAGTCAGTCATCATCTGCGGGGGAGGCGTCATGGGCCTCAGCTGCGCCTATTACCTGGCCCGCGAGGGCTGGCGGGTCACCGTCATCGAGCGCAACGCCGAGGGCGCCGACTCCTGCGCGCACGGCAGCGCCGGCTACATCTCGCCCAGCCACGTGGAACCCATCTCCGCGCCGGGCATGGTGTGGAAGGGGCTGAAGTGGATGTTGAGCTCGCGCAGCCCGTTCTACATCAAGCCGCGGCTCGACAGCGACCTGATCCGCTGGGGCTGGCTGTTTGCCCGGCATTGCACGGAGACGCACCGGCGCCGCTCCGCGCCGGTGCTGCGCGATCTCTGCCTCGGCAGCCGGAAGCTCGTGGTGGACCTGGCGGACATCACCGGCGATGCCTTCGAGTTGACGCAGGAGGGGCTGCTGAACCTTTGCCAGACGCAGGCGACGCTTGACCATTACAGCACCGGGCTCGCGGCGCTGTGCAACGAGGTCGGCGTCGAGGCGCGCGTGCTGAACGCGCCGCAGACCGCCGCGCTCGAGCCGGGCGCGAAGCTGCAGGTGGCGGGCGCGATCTATTTTCCCATCGATGCGCATATTTCGCCCCGGCGGCTGATCCCGGCCCTGACCGCGCTGCTCAAGGAGATGGGCGTGAAGTTCTGCTGGAACACCAGCGTTTATGGCTGGCGCGCGGCAGGCGGACGCATCGGCGGGGTCTCGACCACGGCGGGCGACATGGTCGCCGACGAATACGTGCTGACCGGTGGCTCGTGGTCCCCGGCCATGCTGCAGGGTCTGGAGCTGCGCCTGCCGATGCAGGCGGGCAAGGGTTACAGCCTGACCATGGACCGGCCGCGCCTGCGCCTGACGAAGCCCATGATCCTCACCGAGCGCCGCGTGGCCGTGACGCCGATGGGCGACAAGCTGCGCTTCGGCGGCACGATGGAGATCGCGGGCCACAACGACCAGGTCCGCCCCGAGCGGGTCCAGCAGATCATCGACGGCGCCAAGGCCTTCCTGCCTGAGCTGACCGACGCGGATTTCGCCGGTATCAAGCCGTGGTTCGGCTACCGCCCGGTCTCGCCCGACGGCATGCCCTATATCGGGCGGCTCGGCCGCTACGCCAACCTCTCCACCGCGAGCGGTCACGCCATGCTCGGCCTCACCCTCGCGCCCATCTCCGGCCTGCTGATCACCGAAGTGCTGTCTGGCCGGAAGCCGAGCGTGGATCTCTCGCTCCTCAACCCCAATCGCTTTGCCTGAATTGACCACGAAGACACGAAGGACACTAAGTTTCGCCCTTGATCGGACTTCGTGTTCTTCGTGCCTTCGTGGTGAAAAATAATCCCCATACCCCATGAACTGGCAAGGCGTCCTCCCGGCGGTCACCACCAACCTGAAAGCCGACCTGTCGCTCGATCACGCGGCCTTCGCGGTGCATTGCCGGTGGATGATCGACAGCGGTTGCACGGGCATTGTGTGCTGCGGATCGCTGGGTGAAGCTCAGACCCTGACCTTCGACGAGAAGATTGCCCTCGTGCGCACCGCCGTCGCCGCCGTGGGCGGCCGCGCGCCGGTGGTGCTGGGCATCGCGTCGCTCAGCACGAGCGAGGCCGTGGCGCTGGCCCGGGCGGCCGAGACGGCTGGCGCGCAGGGCCTGATGGTGCTGCCGCCCTATGTCTATGCTTCCGATTGGCGCGAGATGCAGGCCTACGTCGGCGCGGTCATCGCGGCGACGAAGCTCTCGTGCATGCTCTACAACAACCCTCCCGCCTACAAAACCGACTTTCTTCCCGGCCAGATTGCCGAGCTCGCGAACGAGCATGCCAACCTGCACGCCGTGAAGGAATCCAGCGGCGATGTCCGCCGGGTGACGGCCATCCGCGCCGCCGTCGGCCAGCGGCTGAGGATTCTGGTCGGCATGGATGATGCCATCGTCGAGGGCGTGTATGCGGGCGCCACCGGCTGGGTGGCCGGCCTGGTGAATGCCTTTCCCGCAGAGTCGGTGGCCCTGTTCGACTATGCCAGCCGGGGCGACAAGGCCCGGGCCGCGGCGCTCTACGAGTGGTTCCTGCCCTTGCTGCGCCTCGATACGGTCCCGAAATTCGTCCAGCACATCAAGTGGGTGCAGGCCGAGATGGGGCGGGGCACGCCGCATGTCCGGCCGCCCCGGCTGCCGCTGGCCGGAGCCGACCTCGACTTGACGCAGGCCGTGCTCGCCAAGGCGCTGCAAACGCGGTTGAAGCTCTGAGGTGGAACCCGGCCTCCGGACGGGTTTTCAGGACGCGCGCCCAACAAACCCGTCCGGAGGCCGGGTTCCACTTTTTGACTGGCGGCTTTTCCCATCTTGATCACCCATTCGCATATGAAGCCAGACGGCGGTTCCCTCATCGGTTTTGGTTCGAGCGGCCTCGGCGGCGCCACATTCAAGGCCTTCGACCCGGCAAAGAACATCCACCTTGAACCGACGTTCCTGTCGGCCGCGCCCGAGGACGTGGAGCGCGCCGTGCAACTCGCACTCGAGGCGGCGCCCGTCTGGGCGAAGCTGCCCGGCGCGACGCGGAGCGGATTTCTCGCCGCCATCGCGGCGAAGCTCGAGGAGAAGTCGGCCGACCTGATCGCCCGCGCCATGCTGGAGACGGGCCTGCCCGAGGCGCGGCTGAAGGGCGAGATCGCCCGCACCGCCGGCCAGCTCCGGCTCTATGGCGAGACGGCGGCGCGCGGCGACTGGCTCGATGCGCGCATCGAAACCGCGCAGCCCGGCCGCCAGCCCCTGCCGAAGCCCGACCACCGCTCGATGTTGCGCGCGATCGGTCCCGTGGTCGTGTTCGGCTCGAGTAATTTCCCCTTCGCCTATTCGGTGGCCGGTGGCGATGTGGCGTCGGCCTTTGCGGCCGGTTGCCCGGTCATCGTGAAGGCGCACTCCGCGCATCCCGGCACGGGTGAGCTGGTCGGCCGCCTGATCCTCCATGCCGTGCGCGAGTGCGGGTTGCCGGAAGGCACGTTTTCGCTGCTGTTCGACGCCGGCTTTGAGGTCGGCCAGGCGCTGGTAAGGCATCCGGCGGTCAAGGCCGTCGGTTTCACGGGCTCGCTCCGGGGCGGCCGCGCGCTGGCGGATCTGGCAGCGGCGCGGCCGGAGCCGATTCCGGTCTATGCCGAGATGGGCAGCGTCAACCCGGTCTTTATTCTGCCCGGCGCCATGGCCGAGCGGGCGGCGGGCATGGTCGAGGGGCTGTATGCCTCGGCCATGGTGGGCGTCGGCCAGTTTTGCACCAACCCCGGCCTGATCATCCTGCAGCGCTCGCCGGCGGCGGAGCAGTTCGTCCGGGACCTGGCCGCGCGCCTCGCCGCCGCGCCCGAGGGCGTGATGCTCACCCCGAGCATCCGACAGAATTTCGTCGGCCACGCCACCGCGCGCGCGCACCAGCCGGGCGTCCGGGTGATCGTGCAGGCCAAAGCCACTTCCCATTGCGGCGCGGCGCCGGTGTGGTTTGAGACGGGCGCGAAGGAGTTCATCGGCAACCATGCGCTCTCCGAGGAGATTTTCGGGCCCAGCTCGCTTGTGATCTGGTGCGATGACCACGCCGAGATGCTGGCGGTCGCGCGCGAACTCGAAGGCACCTTGACGGCCACCGTGCACGCCGGCACCACCGAGGCGAAGGCCCAGGGGCCGCTGGTGGACATCCTGGCGGAGCGGGCCGGGCGGCTGATTTTCAACGGTTATCCGACCGGCTTGGAGGTCAGCTCCGCCATCGTGCATGGCGGGCCGTATCCCTCGACGAGCGACGGTGGTCGCAGCACGGCGGTCGGCACGCGGGCCCTCAACCGCTGGGCGCGCCTCATCTGCTACCAGAATTTCTCAGACGATATGCTCCCGCCGGAGGTGCAGAACGCCAATCCGCTGAAACTGAGGCGGCTGGTGAATGGGGAATGGAGCTGTGGCGCCCTATAGCTTCGCCGCTGCGTGGCGGATGGCGCGCTGGTAGGCGGTGAGGCCGGGATCGTCGGTCGTGTCGCAGAGGGTGTTAAGCGCCAGGCGCAGGGCGTCGGCATGTTTGCCCGAGGCGTGCAGGGTCAGCGCGAGGAAGACGGCGAACTCGGGATTATCGGGGAACTGCGTCTGGCCGGAGCGCAGCACCTCGGCCGAGCGATCGAGCTGGCCGAGCGAGCGCAGTGTCGAGCCGAGGCCGATCAACGCGCCGGACAGTTCATTCGGCGGCAGGCCCAGGGCGACGGCCTTCTCGTAGTAGGGCAGGGCTTCCGCCGCGCGGCCGAGCACGTCGCAGGTCCACGCGAGCTGGTAGTTGATCTCGGCGACGTTCGGGTGCTTCGCCTCGAGCTTTTGCAGCCGGGGAAAAATTTCCTCCGACTGCCCGTAGGCGCGCGCACCGACGATGGCATCCAATTCTTCGCGCCAGGCGCTCATCTGGGGATAAGGTTTAAGGGTGTAAGGTTTAAGAGCGTAAGCGATCGGCAGGCTTAAAGCTTAAACCTTATCCCGCTTAAGCCTTCCGCGCCGGCAGCGCGCGGGTGGCGACCTCGGCCTTGAAGCGGGCGATGATGTCGGCGACCGGGTGGACACCCTCGTCGCCCTTGGCGCGGGAGCGGACGGAGGCGCTGAGGGCCTCGGCTTCCTTCTGGCCGAGCACGAGGGTGTAGGGCACCTTGTCGATCTCGGCGCGGCGGATCTTGGCGCCGAGCTTGTCGGAGTGGGTGTCGAGCGTCACGCGCAGGTCGGCGGCGAGGAACTCGGTCAGCGTGGCCTTGGCGTAGTCCATCACCTTGTCGGAGATGGGCACGAGGCGGACCTGCTCGGGGGCGAGCCAGAGCGGGAAGTCGCCGGCGAAGTGCTCGATCAGCACGCCGCAGAAGCGCTCCATCGATCCGAAGGGGGCGCGGTGGATCATCACGGGCGTGTGGGTGGTGTTGTCGGCGCCGACGTAGGTCAGGCCGAAGCGGACGGGCAGGACGTAGTCCACCTGCACGGTGCCGAGCTGCCACTCGCGGCCGATGACGTCCTTGATGACGAAGTCGATCTTTGGGCCGTAGAAGGCGGCCTCGCCGGGCTCCTCGGTGAAGGGCACGCCGAGGGTCTTGGCGGCCTCGCGGCAGGCGTTCTCGGCGAGGTCCCACTTCTCGGGGTCGCCGGCGAACTTCTTGCCGTCGGGGTCGCGCAGGCCGACGCGGACGCGGTAGTCGGACATGCCGAGCGTGGTGAGCACGGTCTTTACGAGCGAGAGGCAGCCGAGGACCTCGGCGGCGACCTGATCGGGGGTGCAGAAGAGGTGGGCGTCGTCCTGGGTGAAGCCGCGGACGCGGGTCATGCCGTTGAGCTCGCCGGACTGCTCCCAGCGGTAGACGGTGCCGAACTCGGCGAGGCGCACGGGGAGGTCGCGGTAGGAGTGCGGCTGCGAGTCGAAGATCTTGATGTGGTGCGGGCAGTTCATCGGCTTCATGAGGAAGCCGTCGATGAGCTGGTCCTCGGGGAGGACGCGGTCCGGGGTGATCGTCTCCTTGCCGGTGCGCCGGTTGACGGCCTCGGCGAAGTGGGCGGAGACGCCCTCGATGCGGTTGGCCATCTCGGCGCAGGAGCAACCCGAGGAAATGAGCTGCTCGAGGGCGTCGCGCTCCACGATGGGCGGGAACTGCGAGTCCTTGTAGTAGGGGAAGTGGCCGGAGGTCTTGTAGAGCGAGAGGCGGCCGATGTGCGGCGTGAAGACCTGGTGGTAGCCCTGCTTCTTGAGCTCGCTGCCGATGAAGGTCTGGAGCTCCTGGCGCAGGATCGAGCCGGCGGGCGTCCAGAGGATGAGGCCCTGGCCGACGTCCTCGTCGATGTGGAACAGCTTGAGGTCGCGGCCGAGCTTGCGGTGGTCGCGGAGCCTGGCCTGCTCGAGCTGGGTCAGGTAGTTGGCGAGTTCCTCCTTGGTGGGGAAGGCGGTGCCGTAGATGCGCTGGAGCTGCTTGTTGGTCTCGTCGCCGCGGTGGTAGGCGCCGGCGATGGAGAGGAGCTTGAAGGCCTTGAGCTTGGCCGTGTAGCGGATGTGCGTGCCGGCGCAGAGGTCGGTGAACTCGCCGTTGGTGTAGAACGAGATTTTCTCACCCTCGGGGATGTCGGCGAGGCGGCCGAGCTTGTAGCGTTCCTGTCCGCGGAACTTGATGATCTCGACCGCCTCCTCGCGCGAGACCTCCTTGCGGTCGAAGCGCTGGTTTTCCTCGGCGATCTTCTTCATCTCGACCTCGAGCTTGGCCAGGTCGTCCATGGTCAGCTTGTGGTCGAGGTCGATGTCGTAATAAAACCCGGTGTCCGTCGGCGGGCCGATGTCGAGTTTGGCGTCCGGAAACAGACGGAGGACGGCGGTCGCCAGCACGTGGGAGGCCGAGTGGCGGAGTTCTTCGAGCGGAGTCATCGACATGGTGGATGTGGGTTTGGTCCCCCTTACGATTGGAGGGCCGGAACGCGAGATAAGCCACGGACTGGCGGCCGGTGTCAATGCATGGATTTAACCACGGAACACACGGAATACACGGAAGGGCGAAAAGGTTTGGCCACTGGTCGCGCGGATCGGCACGAATGCCTACTGGCCGGCGCGTTGCTTGAGAGCACCTTCCACGTGATCGCGATAGCGGAGGAAGTTTTTCAACCGGCGGCCGGAGACGAAGCGGAAGCAGGCCTTTACGTAGGCCTTTCTGGTTTTCCAGCAGGGGTCGGCGGCCGAGGGCACAAACTCGCCCTTGAGGGCATTGCAGCCGGAGCAGCAGGCGGCCATGTTGTGCGCCACGTTGGGTTCGGCGCCGTTGGGCTCCAACAGGGAGCGTGGCACCAGGTGTTCCTCGGTCGATTCCGCTAGGGCATCGGTGCTCGCGGCAAGGTCGCGACCGCAGTAGATGCACTTCCAGTCCGACTGTTTGAAAATCTCAACCCAGCCGCGATCGGTATCCTTCTTGCCTCCGCCTGTCCACCACTTCGGCCCCTTGAGCAAGGCATAGAATTCCTTCCGCTTCTGCTCCGTGGCCAAACGCTCGAATTCCACAGTTGCTGCAGGCAGAGGTGAATTCGACAGGGGCATGGGCAAGAGGGATTTAGTTTCCGTAAGGTGCGGGAGCTTCGGCACGAGGAGGGCCGGAGCCTCTGTTGTTTCGCAGACGCTAGACCGCTTGGCGGCAAGCCGCTCGTGGCAGGCGCTTAGCAGGCGGTGGCCCGGGGAGAGCTAGGAGGAGAACAGACCCTTCGACAAGCTCTCTCTTTGCCGGCGCAGTAGGTGGC
>JBDHQK010000113.1:0-8120 GCA_039807025.1 Lacunisphaera sp. | reverse complement strand
AGACCAGCGAGAAAATCACAAATCTGGCGGGCCTTGCCGTCGAAGGTGGGCTCGGCGTTGATGAGCTTGCCGACTCGCACCGGGAGAATGTTGATCACGCGCGGGCCCTTCTCGACGTAGTTGCTCCAGGTCGAGTTCCAGAGGTCGAAGAGCACGCGCCGCGCCTTGTGCTCGATCTGCTGGAGCTGCGGGCTCTCGAAGATGATGTCGTTGGCCATCTTCTTGAAGAAGTCCGCCTCGTTGCGCGCCGCCGGCTCGATGAGAAGCTCGTATTTGTAGCGGTTGGTCTGCTCCGCCATGAAGTTGTCGCGCGCCCGGAGGCGGCACGCCTGGATGAAGGTGCCGATCTTCCGCGAGAAGGTGTTCTCCAGCTTGTCGCGCTTGATGGCGTCGATCAGGGTGTCGAGATGCCGCTGCTCGGCGGCGCCGATGGTCTCGCCGTCGGCCCAGTGCTCGACGCGCTCGACGGTGAGGAAGCCCGCGCGCACGCCGTCCACGATGTCGTTGAGCGAGTAGGCCGCGTCGTCGGCCCAGTCCATGATCTGGCACTCCACGCTCTTGAAGTCGTTGAGGGCCTCGCCGCGCATCAGGGCGCCGGGAATCTTGGCCCCGCCGAAGACCCAGTCGCGCACGGGGGCCTGGCTGTCGTAGATGAAGTGGTTGAGCGGCGGCGTGGCGAACTCGGTGTAGAGCTTCTTGTATTTGAGCACGCCGTCGAGGAGCGCGCGGGTGGGCTGCATGCCCTTCACGCCCGACTCGTTCTGGTAGATGGTCTCGCAGAGCAGGTGCAGCGTCTGGGCGTTGCCCTCGAAGCCGCCCCGGCGCTTCATCAGCTCCTGCAAGGTGCGCTCGCCGGAGTGGCCGAAGGGCGGGTGCCCCATGTCATGCGCCAGGCTGCTGGCCTCGACGAGGTCGGCGTCGATGTAGAAGTCGTCCGTCAGCGGGTCGCCGCGGCTGCGCAGCCAGGCGCAGATGGAGCGCCCGATCTGCGCCACCTCCATCGAGTGCGTGAGCCGCGTGCGGTAGAAATCGTATTCGCCGCTGAGGAACACCTGCGTCTTCGACTGGAGCTTGCGGAAGGCGTGCGCGTGGATGATACGGTCGCGGTCGATCTGGAACGGGCTGCGGTAGTCGGTCTTCCGGGCGGTGCCCCACTCCTGCAGGTCAAAGGCGTTGTAGAAGCGGTTCTGTGGCATAATCGTTTCGACAGAAGCAGGTGAATTCGCAGGATGCCAGCCTTATGCCGCACCTGCATCCCCGCCTGCTCCTGACGGCTCTGATCATCGCCGTTGCCCCCCTCCTCCGCTCCGCCGAACCCGCTGCCTTGGCCGCCGCAGTCCTGGCAAAAACGGCTGGCCCGACCCCGATCACCGCGAGTGATCTCCTCAAGATCAAGCTGGTCGAGTCCCCGGCGCTGTCGCCGGACGGACGCTGGGTCGTCTATGTCGTCCGCTCCATCGAGGCGGAGGCCAAATCCGCCGACTCCTCCGCCCCACCCGAGTGGGCCTACCGCACCCAGCTCTGGCTCGCCGCCACGGACGGACAAACCGCGCCGCGCCCGCTCACTCACGGCACCGTCCGCAACTCCAGCCCGGCCTGGTCGCCGAGCGGCGACCGCCTCGCCTTTGTCCGCAGCGCCGGCAAAGAAAAGCCCCAAGTCTTTCTCCTCCCGATTGCCGGCGGCGAGGCGATGCCGCTCACGAAGCTCGAGACCGGTGCCGGCAGCCCCCGCTGGTCGCCCGACGGCACGAAGATTCTCTTCACCAGTTCCCTTTCCTACGCCCAGGTTCGCGCCGCGCTCGAGAAGGCCGGCAAGGACGCCACTCCTGCCTGGAGCCCGGGGAAGCCGGGCCGCAAAGCCAACGATACCGCCAACTGGGGCGACAAGGCCAAGGACGCCAAAAAACCGGAGGCGAAACCCGACGGCACGCCGCAGGAAATCCGCGACTGGCTGGCCCGGAACGAAGCCGACGGCAACCCGCGCGTCACAGACCGCCTGAATTTCCTCGGCGAAGGCGATCTCGCCGTGGAGCCCGCGTTCGAGCAGATCTACACCATCGAGGCCCGGGACGGCGCCGAGCCGCAGGCGCTGACCACCGGCTACGAGAGCTACGCCGCCCCCGAGTGGCTGGCCGACGGCAAGCACATCGTCTGCACCGGCCCGCGCGACCCCAAGCTGCATCCCGACCGCGACCGCCTCAGCAGCCTTTACACCATCGAACTCGCGACCGGGGCGGCAAGGGTGCTCCTGGAGGAACCCGGCTGCAACTATGCGGAGCCCAGCGCGTCGCCCGACGGGCGGTGGATCGCCTACGCGGTGCGGCCGGGCGGCGAGCTCACCTTTGAGCAGACGATGGTGGCCGTGGTCCCGGCCGCCGGCGGCACGCCCACGCTGCTCACGGCCGACCTCGATCGCAGCGTCACCAACCTGAAATGGTCGCCCGACAGCCAGTTCATCTATTTCACCGTCGCCGACCGCGGCGGCTTCCCGCTTTACCGCGTGTCGCCCGGCCAACCCGGCGCGGAACGGCTCACGACCCAGAGCGACTGGGGCATCCGCGACTTTGATGTCGCAGCCAGCGCGCTCGTGCAGGTGGTGACCAATCCCGGCAATCCTGCGGAACTCTACGGCGGCACACGCGACGGGAAAATCGCCCGGCCCCTCACCAGCCACAACGCCGCCTGGCTGAAGGAGCGCAAGCTGAGCCCTTACGAAGGCCACCGGCTCGTGCAGGCCGACGGCATCATGGTCGATTATTGGACCATCAAGCCGCCGGACTTCGACCCCGCCAGAAAATATCCTCTGCTCGTGCAGATCCACGGCGGGCCGACCGCCATGTGGGGTCCGGGCGAGCAGAGCATGTGGCACGAGTTCCAATACTACGCCGCACGCGGGTATGTCGTGATGTTCGCCAACCCGCGCGGTTCCGGCGGCTACGGCAAGGATTACCAGCGCGCCAATTTCAAGGACTGGGGCACCGGCCCCGCCAGCGACGTGCTCGCTGCCGCGAGTTTCACTGCCAAGGAAAGCCACGTGGACCAGGACCGGCAGGTGCTCACCGGCGGCTCCTACGGCGGTTACCTGACCGCGTGGATCATCGGGCACGACCACCGCTTCAAGGCGGCGGTGGCACAGCGCGGCGTCTATGACCTCGCCACCTTCTACGGCGAAGGCAACGCGTGGTTCCTCCTGCCGCTCTACTGGGGCGGCTACCCGTGGGAAAAGGAAGCCCGCGCCATCCTCGACCGCGACTCACCCCTCACCTACGTCACCGCCATCCGAACCCCGTTGCTCATCCAGCATGGCGACGTGGATTTCCGCACCGGCGTCATCCAGAGCCAGATCCTCTACAAGAGCCTCAAGCAGCTCGGCCGCGACGTGGAATACGTGCGCTACCCGCGCGCCACGCACGAGCTCAGCCGCAGCGGCGAGCCCGCCCAGCGCCTCGACACACTCGTGCGCTACGAGGAGTTCTTCCGCCGCCATATCGGGGAGAATTGATCGCCCGGTTTCCGCCCTCGCGTCCCGCCGACAGGTGGGGCGCTTGCAGCGATGAGCCTTTTCCCATCCTAGCCCCATGCCGCACACGCTCTTCCCCACCGCCTTCGGCACCTGCGGCATTGCGTGGAACGACACCGGACTGACCGGCTTCCAACTACCCGAGGCCCGCTCCGCGCTCACGGAGCAGCAACTCGCCCACAAAGCCCGCAGTCAGCCCGCCACCGAGCCACCACCCGCCTGGGTGCAAGGCATCATCGACCGGGTGCAGCTGCATCTGGACGGCACGTTGCAGGATTTCGCCGGCACGGTGCTCGACTGGACCCGGGTGACTGATTTCCAGCAGGCGGTCTATCGGCAGGCCCAGGCCATCAGGCCCGGCTACAAGAAGAGCTATGGCGAGATCGCCCGGCTGATGGCGCTGGGGAATGAGGCCGCTCGCGCCGTCGGCGTGGCGCTAGCGACCAATCCCTGGCCGCTCATCGTGCCCTGCCACCGCGTGGTGTCGGCGGGCGACAAGATGACGGGCTTCTCGGCTCCGGGCGGCGTGCGCACCAAGACCCGCCTGCTGGCTCTGGAAGGCGCGGAGCTATTGTCGGAATGAAATCCCAATTCCATTTCGACCCCGCCGTTGCCGTCACCCACCTGCGCGCCAGCGACGCCACCCTCGCCGGCCTGATCGAACGCGTCGGGCCGTTCACGCTGGAGTTGAAGCCCGCGGCCAGCCTGTTCGAGGCGATGTTGCGCTCCATCGTTTACCAACAGTTGCACGGCAAGGCGGCGGCCACCATCCATGGCCGCGTGCTGGCGGAACTGGCCCGGCACGGCGGCCCCACTCCCGAAGCGCTCGCTTTGGCACCCGACGCATCACTGCGCGGCGCCGGCCTGTCGGGCAACAAGCTCCTCGCCGTCCGCGACCTGGCCCTGAAGTGCCGGGAGGGCACGGTGCCCTCGCTCAAGGTGGCGGCGAAACTGGGCGACGACGAACTCATCGCCCGCCTGACCGAGGTGCGCGGCATCGGGCCGTGGACGGTGCACATGCTGCTCATCTTCTACCTCGGCCGCCCTGACGTGTTGCCCACCGGCGATTTCGCGATCCGGCTTGGGTTCAAGAAACTCTACGGCAAGCGCAAGGACCCCACGCCCGAGACGCTGCTGAAGGCCACGCGCCACTGGCAGCCCTATCGTTCGGTGGCGAGTTGGTATCTGTGGCGTTCGCTCGACACCGGCTGACGGTTTCTCATAGGCTGAGACCATGTTCACCCCTTCCCCCGGCGAGGGCGCGCCGGCCACCTACCCCGCGAACAGCATCGGCCGCCTCATGGAGCCGCCCATCGCGGTGTTTCCCGCCCGGATGACCGTGGCGGAGGCAACGGAGGAGATCCGTGAGCTGGCGGCCAACCGGTTGTTCACCTACGGCTATATCGCCGATGCAAACGGCGTGCTTCTCGGTGTGGTGACCATGCGCGACCTGTTGCTGCGCCATAAGACGGACCGGCTGGAGGACTTCATGCTCCGCCAGCCGTTCGCCCTGCAACCGGGCATGGACCTGATGGAAGCCATGCGGCTGACGGTGAACAAGCACTACCCGTCCTATCCCGTGTGCAACGAGGCGGGGGTGCTTATCGGCATCGTCCGCGGCTCCCGGATTTTCGAGCAACAAGCGATCGAGATCAGCGCGCAAGCGGGCACCATGGTCGGTGTCGAGAAGGAGGAGCGCGCCTCCACGCCCTTTCTGACGAGCCTCAAGTTCCGGCATCCCTGGCTGCAGTTCAACCTGCTGACGGCCTTCGTGGCTGCCGCCGTGGTGGGCCTGTTCGAGGACACCATCGCCCGCATCACCGTGCTGGCGGTGTTTCTGCCCGTGCTGTCCGGCCAGTCAGGCAACACCGGCTGCCAGGCCATGGCCGTCGCGCTGCGCGGTCTGACGCTCGGGGAGTTGAAACACGACCAGCGCCACCGGTTCCTGGTCAAGGAGGCGGCGCTGGGCCTGGCCAACGGCATGCTAGTCGGCCTCACCGCCGGCCTGGGCATGTTTTTCTACGCCACCATGCAGTCATCGCCTGAATCCGCCCTCAAGCTCAGCACGATTGTGTTTCTGGCGATGTCCTGCAGTTGCTTCCTCAGCAGCGTCTCGGGCGTGATGGTCCCCCTGACGCTCAAAAAACTCGGTTTCGATCCCGCGACCGCCTCCAGCATCTTCCTGACCACGGCAACCGACGTGGCCAGCATGGGTTTCTTCCTCGGACTCGCCACGTTGTGGTTGAGGTGAGGGGATTGGCCGGTGGAAAGCGACGGCGGCGGCTGGCTCACCCAGTCCACGCCTAAGCTGAAAGTATGATGGCGGCGGAGTTGTCTCGGCCGGTGGTCTGCTGTTGAACTGCGCGGCCCTCACGCTCACTTTCACCCTCAACTTTTCCCCTTCCCATGCCGACCTCCATGCGCGCCATCATCAAGCCCACCGCCGGTCCCGGGCTCACCATGACCACGGCCCCGGTGCCCCGCCCAGGCATCAACGACGTGCTGATCAAGATCAAGAAGACCTCCATTTGCGGCACAGATGTGCACATCAACAAGTGGGACTCGTGGGCGCAGCGGGTCATCAAGCCGCCGCTGATCATCGGCCATGAATACGTCGGCACTGTGGCGGACGTGGGCAACGGCGTCAGCGGCTTCACCCTCGGACAGCTCGTCACCGGCGAGGGGCATATCGTCTGCGGCCACTGCCGCAACTGCCTCGCCGGCCGCCGCCACCTCTGCCCCAACACCATCGGCGTGGGCGTGAACCGGGACGGCGCCTTCGCCGACTACGTCTCCATCCCCGCTTCCAACGTCTGGAAGGTGCCCGCCGGCATGGATCTCGATGTAGTCTCCTGCTTCGACCCGCTCGGCAACGCCGTGCACACCACGCTGTCCTACGACATGGTCGGCGAGGATGTGCTCATCACCGGTGCCGGCCCCATCGGCTGCATGGCCATCGCCGTGGCCAAGCACGCCGGCGCGCGCAAGGTCGTCATCACCGACATCAACGACGGCCGCCTCGCGCTGGCCCGGAAGTTCGGGCCGACCCGCGCGGTGAACACCACCAAGGAAAACCTGACCGACGTCTGGCACAAGGAGCTCGGCATGACCGAGGGCTTCGATGTCGGCCTGGAGATGTCCGGCAGTCACCTCGCGCTGAACCAGATGATCGACAACATGATCATGGGCGGCCGCATCGCCCTGCTCGGCACCCACTCGGCAAAGGCGGAAGTGGACTGGAACAAGATCGTCTTCAAGATGCTCCACCTGAAGGGAATTTACGGCCGCGAGATGTTCGAGACTTGGTATAAGATGACCGCCCTCGTCCAGGGCGGCATGGACATCACGCCCGTCATCACACACCGCATGCCGGTGGACAATTTCCAGGAGGGCTTCGAGCTCATGGGGGCCGGCAAGTCCGGCAAGATCGTCCTCAACTGGGAGTAACCGATGAATCCCGCCTACACCGCGCATCTCAAGAAAACCCTCGCCGAAATCGAAGCCGCCGGACTCTACAAGCGCGAGCGCGTCATCACCACCCACCAGACCGCGCACATCGGCGTCGCGACCGGCCAGAAAGTCCTCAACCTCTGCGCCAACAACTACCTCGGCCTAGCCGACAACCCCGAGCTCATCGCCGCCGCCCGCGCGTCCTTGGACCGCTGGGGCTTCGGCCTAGCCTCGGTGCGCTTCATCTGCGGCACCCAGCAGATCCACAAGGACCTCGAGGCCGGCTTGTCCAAGTTCCTCGGCACCGACGACACCATCCTCTACTCTTCCTGCTTCGACGCCAACGGCGGACTGTTCGAGACGCTGCTCGGCGCGGAGGATGCGGTCATCTCGGACGAGCTAAACCACGCCTCGATCATCGACGGCGTGCGCCTGTGCAAGGCCCAGCGCTACCGCTACCGGAACAACGACCTCGCCGACCTCGAGGCGAAATTACAGGAAGCCGACGGGAAGAAGGCGCGCTTCAAGCTCATCGCCACCGACGGCGTGTTCTCGATGGACGGCACCATCGCCAACCTGCAGGGCATTTGCGACCTCGCCGACAAATACGGCGCGATCGTGATGGTGGATGACAGCCATGCCGTCGGCTTCATGGGCCGGACCGGCCGCGGCACCCATGAGCACTGCGAGGTGATGGGCCGGGTGGACGTGTTCACTGGCACGCTCGGCAAGGCGCTCGGCGGCGCCAACGGCGGCTACACCTCAGGTCGCCGGGAGATCATCGACCTGCTGCGCCAGCGCTCGCGCCCCTACCTTTTCTCCAATACCATCCCGCCCAGCATCGCCGCCGCCTCGATCGCGTGCCTGGAACTGCTCTCCCGCTCGACGGAGCTGCGCGACCGTCTCCATGCCAACACCCGGTTCTATCGCGAAGGCCTGACGAAGGCCGGGCTCACCATCAAGCCCGGCACGCACCCCATCGTCCCCATCATGCTCGGTGACGCCGCCCTCGCGCAGAAAGTCTCGGCCCGCCTGCTGGAGAAGGGCCTTTACGCCATCGGCTTCTTCTTCCCGGTCGTGCCGCAGGGTCAGGCCCGCATCCGCACGCAGGTTTCCGCCGCCCACAGCCGCGAGGACCTCGCCTTTGCGA
>JBDHQK010000112.1:0-8139 GCA_039807025.1 Lacunisphaera sp. | reverse complement strand
CATTGCCATCGAGGTTCTGTTCACCTTTCAGTGCCTGACTGTGGGGGCGAGCTTGCTCGCGACCTCGCCCAAAAAGTCGCGAGCAAGCTCGCTCCCACATGTCCCGACTGCATGTTCCGGCTGCGGGCGGGTTTGCTTTCAACGTCGGCGGCCTCCGCGTTATTTTTGTTCGGCCTTGTAACCCATCGGTCGCCGGGCTGCGTCCTAGGTGGGTTCCTGCTCACACTCACACCCCCACACCCCTGACCATGACCTCTAGCTCATTCGTCACGCCGCGCGGCCTGCGTCGCGCCTGGCTCCTCCTCGGAATCCTCCTCGCCCCGCTCGCCGCCCTGGCGGCGGACCGGAACGCCACCGCCAGCTTCGACGTGCCGGCGGGCGACGCCGCCGTCACCCTCAAGCAATTTGCCGAGCAAAGCGGGCAGGCGGTGGTTTACATGGTGGACGCCGTGCGCGGCGTGCCGACCAATGCCGTGAAGGGCCGGCTGGCGCCGCTCGATGCCTTGGAGCGCCTGCTCGCCGGGTCGAAGCTGCACGCCGTGGCCGACGCGAAGACCGGCGCCCTATCCGTGACCGCAAACGCAAAAAACGACTCCCGGGCGGCGCAGCCGGAAAGCGACCGCCCGAGCAACCGCCCCAAGGTTGAAGACGGGACGCTCGAGCTGGAGGACTACACGGTCCACGGCGTGCGGATGCCGGGTCAGGTCAACCAAGGCGTCATTGCCCGCGTGGCCAACGGTGCCGTCGCCTTCCAGATTTATGATCGCACTGCCATCGAGAACACCGGGGCGAACAGCCTGGGCGAGTTTTTCCGCAACTACTCGGGCAACACGTCGCAGGGCCTCGGTTTCCAGAGCGTCTTCGGAGGCAGCCCCAACCTGGCGAACGGGCCGGGCGACACCGGCGACCGCATCAACCTCCGCGGTCTCGGCAACAATCGCACGGTCGTCCTGCTCAACGGCCGGCGGCTCTACGGCTCGGACTCGCAGGGGCCGGACGTCTCGCGCATCCCGCTGAGCGCGGTCGAGCGCATCGAGATACTCCCCGGCGCCGGGGCGGCCATCTACGGTGCCAACGCCGTCGGCGGTGCCGTGAACATCATCACTCGCCGCAATCACAACATCCTCGAGTTCACCGGCTACTTTGGCACTTCCACCGGCGGCGGGGCCACGGAATACCGCGGCACGCTCTATTACGGCTTCTCCGTTGGCGACGGCCGCACCACGGGCTCCCTCATCGTCGAGCACCTCGACCGGGGTGAGCTTCGCGCCCGCGACCGCGAGTTCTATCTCGACTCGCTCAATGTCATCCCGACCAGCCATGCCCGCTACGCGACGCTCAACGGCAGTGCGCTCCGCACGCCCCGCGCCCGCATCACCACGACTTCCCCCCTGGGGCTGATGTTGCCGGGCAACCCGACCGCCACCGTCACCTACGTGCCGACCGGCTACAACAATGCCGCGCCTGCCGCCAATGACTTCGCCGCCGGCGCCGGCCAGACGCTGATTTCAACCAACCGCCCAGGCGCCGTGCTGCTGCAGCCGGCCGCCGTGATTGACTCGGTGAATTTCCAGGGCGAGCACAGCTTCCGCAAGGATCGCCTCGAGGCCTACACCGAGCTGGCCTGGCGCTACCAGCAGGGTCACAACACGCTGCCCGGCATCGGGGGCAACGCCAGCCTTACCGCTACCAGTCCGTTGAACCCGTTCCGCGCCGACATTCCGGCCGGCCGCCCCGTCGGTGTTCCGATCAGCATCATCTGGGACCCCGTGGATGTGCCGCTCGACGTGTCCGCCACGATGCAGCGCACGCTGCGCCTTGTCGGCGGTCTCAAGGGCAAGCTGGGCGGGGCCTGGGCGGTCGATTATTCCTACGACCGCAACGAGAGCTACAGCACCTATCTGCAATACTACTCGTCCTTGAACGACGCGGTCACGGCCGGCATCTACAATCCCTTCCGCGACCTCGCGCAGTTCCCCAACACCATCAATCTGCCGCAACTCACCACGACCAATATCAACCGCAACTTGCCGGAAATCCATGTCGGCAATGTCCGCGCCTCCGGCGAGCTGCCGTGGTGGCGGGATGAGCCGCTCAAGATCTCGGTCGGTGCCGAACTGCGTCGGGAGGATATCAAGGGCGTCGGCGTGGTGGATTACTCGCCGATTCGCCGCCAGGTGAATCCCGCTTCGGTGCAGATCCTCGGTCCCACCTCCAACGGGGAGTCGAAGGGCGCGCGCAAGGCGCAGGCCGCCTACGCCGAGCTTACCGTGCCCCTCATCGGCAAGACGCAGGGCATCCCGCTGGCCGAGACTGTCGAGCTGGCCCTGGCCGCCCGGCACGAGTCCTACGGCAGCTATTCCTATCGCTCGACCTTTGGCGCCGGCGTGCAGAGCGGCGTGAGCCAGCCGGACAGCATCCAGGACACGCCGCTGACCGCCGCCATCCTCTGGCGCCCGGTCCGGGACGTTTCCTTCCGGGCCAGCTATTCGGGCACGTTCGTCTCGCCTACCATGTCTCAGTTCTTCAGCGCCCGGACCACCATCCCGAATGCCTCGCCCACTTCCTTCTTCGATCCGGTCCTGAATGCGGCGGTGACCCGCCCGGCGGGCTCCGTCACCATCACCAGCGGCGGCAATCCCGCCCTGCTGCCCGAGTCGGGCCGAGCCTACAATTACGGCATCGTCATCACGCCCCGCTGGGCTCCGGGCCTGACGCTCACCGCCGACCTCTTCCATGTGGTGAGCGACAACCAGATCCGCACGCCCAACGTGCAGACGGTGATCAGCTTTTACCCCAGCCGCGTCACGCGCGACGCCGCGAACAACGTCATCGCCTACGACACGAGCTCGATCAACATGAGCCAGGTGATCGTCGGAGGGGCGGACTTTCGGTTGAGCTACGACTTCAATGTCGCCGGGCTTGGGGACTTCAACTGGCAGGCCGGGGCGACTTACACGGACTACTACAAGCAGAAGGCCGTCATCGGCGACCCGTTCCTCAAGGGCGTGGGCGACCGCACGCTAGATTTCAACGTGCCGCTCCGGCTGAAGGGTTCGACCTCGCTCAACTTCACGCGCGGCAACTGGGGCGTCGGCTTCACCGCCCGTTACATCGGTAGGTTCAAGGATAGCTTCAACACCGGAGTCGCCATACCGGTTGCCGTCTACCCGGACATCGCGGGCATCGACGGCGAGTCCATCCGCTCGCAGCTCGAGTGCGACCTGCGCTGCACCTACGAATTTACGGAAGGCGAAGCGGCCGGATGGCGCTCAATGCTGCGCGGCACCAAGGTCGCGCTCGGAGTGCTCAACCTCTTCGACCGCCGCCCGCCCTACCTGAGCTCGTTCACCGGCGGCGCCAACTACAGCTACTATAACGACCCGCGCATGCGCTTCGTCTACTTGGAACTGAAGAAGAAGTTCTGAGTCACACGCCCCCATCTCATCATGAAAAAATCCATCCTCCTTGCCTGCTGCCTCCTCGGCCTGTCCGGCCCGGTTTGGGCCTCCGCCACCGCCGATGCCGACTGGCAGGCCTACGAAAAGGTCATCGGCCCCAAGCCGGAGATACTGAAGCTGTCGCCGATCGATCAGCGTCGCGCCTTCGCCAACTGGGAAGAGGAGATCGTCAGCACCGCCCAGAAGTTCATCGCGGATCATCCGACCGATCCCCGCCGGTGGGACGCCACCCTCAAGCTGGCCCGGGTCGGGCGCTCCTATCTACTCAACCCCGAGGCCGCGACCGTCGAGGAGCTGAAATACGACACCGCCGCGCAGAAGGCGTGGCGGGAAGCGGGCCAAGCCCGGCGCCAGCAGATCCTCGCCGCCCCCGATGCGCCGGAATCCGCGCGCGCCGGCGCAGACGCCGACGGCTTCATGAGTGCCGTCGAGGCGGGGTTCAAACAGATGAAGGAAGACCCGGTCTTCGATCTCACGCCGTTGCGCGCCCAGCTCGATGCGCTGCTGGCCCGTTATCCGGCCGCGCCCGCGATGCGCACGCCGGTGGAATTCTTCGTCATGCTGGCCGGCCGCCGGAATCCCGCCGCGCCTGACACCCTGTGGCGGGAGTTCTCCCAGAGTCCGAATCCCGCCGTGCGCGAGCGCGCGGAAAAGGCCCTCCTGCTGGTGGGCGCCAAGGTCAAGCCGCTGGACCTGAGCTTCACCGCCTTCGACGGGCGCGCCGTGGATCTGGCGCAACTGCGCGGCAAGGTGGTGCTGATCGATTTCTGGGCCACTTGGTGCGGCCCCTGTGTCGCCGAGCTGCCCAACGTGCGCAAGGTTTACGACCAGTATCACGCGCAGGGCTTCGAGGTCGTCGGCATCTCGCTCGATCTGGAACACGACCGCAAGAAGCTTGAAAATTTCCTCAAGGAAAACGGCATGCCCTGGCCGCAGCACTTTGACGGCAAGGGCTGGAAAAACGAGTTCGCCGTCAAATACGGCATCAACGCCGTCCCGGCCATGTTCCTGCTCGGCAAGGACGGCCGCATCGCCTCGACCGAGGCGCGCGGCCCGAAGCTCGAGGCCGAGGTCAAGCGCCTGTTGGCCAACTGAAATCGTCCGCCATCCCCAATCCTATCCCATGCCCTCCCTCCGCACCCAACTCCGCCTCGCCCTCACCGGCACCCTATTCGCCCTCGCTCTCGCCCCGGCCTCGTTCGCGGCGGATGCGACCGCCGCGCGCTCCTTTGACGAGGCGTGGCAGGAAATCCAGCAACTGAAGGATGCCCGGCCCCCGGCCGGCACCAGCCCGGCGGAGATGGTCCGCGGGATGACCGCGCAGAAGCACCGGCTCATTCGGCTGGCCTGGGAAACCTTCGAGGACTACCCGAAGGAACCCCGGCGCTGGCTGGCGGCGGTCGAGATCATCCGTGCCGTCCATGGTTATGTTTACGACATGGTCGGCGACCCGGAGAAGGACGGCCCCAAGGCCTACCTGCGCGACGAGGCCGCCCGCGCCGCCTGGGGGGCCTACGCCAAGGCGCTCTACGAGCAAATCCTCGTCGCCCCGGACGTGCCGCAGGAAACCGTCAAGGCCGCGATCGAGGCCTATTACTACCGCCTGAACATGACTCCGCGCTCCAAGCAGGAGGAGCATCGCGCCGTCATCGACGAATTCGCCCGGCGCTTTCCGGGGGATCCGAAGATCGTGACTTTCGAGCAAACCTACTACATGGGCCTGCAGGCCCGCGATCCCGGCGCGGCCGTGGACCATATCCAGCGCCTGCTGAAGAGCGACAATCCCGCGCTCCGGGAAATGGCTGAGGGGAAGATGCGCCTCGCCACCGGCCAGCAGCTGGACCTGAAGTTCACCGCCGTGGACGGCCGCGAGGTGGACTCCACCAAGCTGCGCGGCAAGGTGGTGCTGATCGATTTCTGGGCCACCTGGTGCGGCCCCTGCGTGGCGGAGCTGCCGAACGTGAAGAAGGTTTACGACCAGTATCACGCCCAGGGCTTCGAGGTCATCGCCATCTCACTCGATTCCGACAAGAAGAAGCTGCTCGATTTCATCAGCAAGAACGGGCTGCCTTGGCCGCAGCACTTCGACGGCAAGGGCCCGAAGAACGAGTTCGCCCAGAAATACGCCGTCGCCGCCATCCCGGCCATGCTCCTCGTGGACCGCACCGGCAAGATCGTGAGCAGCAACGCGCGCGGCGAGAAACTGGAAGCCGAGGTCAAGCGCCTGCTGGCCAACTGATCTGATTCGCATCTCCCCAACCCATGACATCCTTCCGTTCCCTCCTTCGTGCCCCGCTGGCTGCGGTGGTCTTCAGTCTTACCTGCGCCGCGTCCTCCCTGGCGGCGGACACGCCCGCCGCGCGCACCTTTGATGAGGCCTGGCAGGAATACCAGGGCCTGGCCAAGACGCCCCCGGCCATGGGCGGCAGCATGGCGGAGAGTATCACCGCGATGGGCGCCCGCAACCACCGGCTCATCCGCATGGCGTGGGAGATCTTTGAGGGCTACCCCAAGGAGCCGCGGCGCTGGCTGGCCGCCGTGGAACTCATCCGCACGACCGACGGCTACATCTACGAGATCGTTGGCGACCCGGTGAAGGACGGGCAGAAGGCCTTCCGCCGCGACAGCGCCGCGCGCGTCGCCTGGGGCGCCTACGCCCAGGCGCTCTACCAGCAGGTCATCGCCGCCCCCGGCGTGCCGGAGGAGACCGTCAAGGCCGCGATCGAGGCCTACTGCCACCGCCTGAACATGACGCCCGGCAGCCCGAACACGGAACAGCGCGCGGCGATTGATGAGTTTGCCCGTCGCTTTCCGCAGGACGCGAAGCTGGTGGGCCTGGAGCAGCGCTATTACATGACCCTGCAGGCCACCGATCCCGCCGGTGCCGTCGAGCTCATCCAGCGCCTGATGAAGAGCGACAATCCCGCGCTCCGTCAGATGGCCGAGGGCAAGGCGCGCCTCGAGACGGGCAAGACGCTGGACTTGAAATTCACCGCCCTCGACGGCCGGGTGGTGGATCTGACACAGCTGCGCGGCAAGGTGGTGCTGGTGGACTTCTGGGCGACTTGGTGCGGCCCCTGCGTCGCCGAGCTGCCGAATGTGCGCAAGGTCTATGACCAGTATCACGCGCAGGGCTTCGAGGTCATTGCCATCTCGCTCGATACCGACAAGCAGAAGCTGCTCGATTTCATCAGCAAGAACGGGCTGCCCTGGCCGCAGCACTTCGATGGCAAGGGCTGGAAGAACGAGCTCGCGCAGCGCTTCGCCGTCTCCGCCATTCCTGCCATGATGCTGGTCGGCCCTGACGGCATCATCGTGAGTAATGACGCCCACGGCGCGAAACTCGAAGCCGAGGTCAAGCGGCTGCTGAAACTCTGAGTCATGGTCAGCCTGCCCACCAGCACGCGCCTGCGGAACGAGGTGCCGGCGGGCGACAGGCCGGACGCCAGCCCGGGGCTGACGCCCGCCGAGCAGACCGTGCTGGGGCTGCTGCTGTCCGGTCTGGCTAACAAGGAAATCGCCGCCGCGCTCGGCAAGGCCGAGCCGACGGTGAAGCATCAGGTCAGCTCGATTCTGCGGAAATACCACCAGCCCAGCCGGACCCGGCTGCTGGCCGTGCTGAGGTAGGGGCCGGTGCGGGCGGACACAAGGTCCGCCCCTACAGTGCCAATTCAGGATGCAACTGGTATCACGGCAGCGTCACCGAGTAACGCTGCAGGGAGCTGCCTTCGATGCGGTGCAGGCCGGTGATGGCGCTTTGCAGGCTCACCTTGGCCTGGAGTTCGTTCACGCGGGCGGTCTCCAAATCGTCCTGGGCCTCGAGCACACGGCGGCTGGTGGACTGGCCGGCGTCGAACTTGGCCTTCTCGAGCTCGTATTGCTGCTCGCTGAGGCGGGCGGCGAGGGTGGCGATCTTGACACTCTCGATGTTGGTCTCGACCGAGCGGACAGCGCTGCGGACCTGCACCTCGATGTTCTGCTCGAGCTGCCTCAGGCGGACCTGCTCGCGGCTGAGGCCGGCGAGGCTCTGGCGGTAGCGGGCCTTGTCGGAGGTCTGGCCCCAGGGGTAGTTGAAGGCGAAGTCCACCTGCCAGGAGTGGTTTTGCCGGTCGAGGGCGTCGCCGAAGGCGTCCCGGCCGCTGCCGTTGTTGCCGCTGAGGCCGAGGGCCGCGCCGACGGTGAGGTCGGGCTTGGCCCCGTCCTTGGCGAGCTTGAGGTCGAGCTTGAGCTGCTCGATGGCGGCGACGGAGGAAAGGTAGTCGGGCTGATTCTGCTTCGCCAGCTGGTAGGAGGAGGCGAAGACGGGCGCGGCCGCGCTGACCTCGGCGAAGCGGACGGTGCCGAGGGTCTCGTCGAGCTGGAACTGGCCGATGAGGGCGAGCAGGGCGTCCTGCCGGTCCTTGGCCGTCTGCTCGGCGAGGAGGACGTTGCGCCGGGCGTTGGCCAAGCCGACCTCGGCCTGCAGGACGTCGAGGTTGGTGGCGACGCCGGTGTCGCGCCGGATCTTGGCCTCGTCAAAGAGGCGTTGGGCGAGGGCGTGGGAGAAATTGCGGACGGTCAGCTGCTCACGGGCGAAGGCGAGGTTGTAGTAGGCGTTCTCAGTGTCCCGGATGACGTCGAGGGCGGTGGCCTTGTAGTCGAGGTTGGCGCGGTCGAGGCCGATTTTGGCGCGGTCGAG
>JBDHQK010000111.1:0-8142 GCA_039807025.1 Lacunisphaera sp. | reverse complement strand
GTTCGTCGGCGGCGCGCGCATTGGCTGGGAACTCGCTCTTGCTCCGGTCCGGTGCGTAGGACTCTTGGGCGGTGAAGTCGTAGTCGCGCTTTAGCTCCTCGAAGATCCAGGTGGTGCGCGCCTGCACACGCTCCTCGTAGGCCCGGTAGATCGTGAAGGCGGCGTCAATGTTGCCCAGGTAGGCGAGATCGGTTTCGATTTGCGGACCATACTTGCTGCGGAAGGCGTTCTCATCCTCGGCGGTGAAAAAAAGCCGATATGGGTCGAGGCCGTCCTTCATGTAGTCGGAGATCAGCTGGGGGAAATCGGAGGGTTTTACGGCGTCTTTGTTGTAATGGTAGGCCTCCAGCAACTGGACCAGGGTGCTGGCCTCCTGCTTCATGAGCGACGTGGTCTTGAACTCGCGGTCCGTCCCCGCGTAAACCACGGGGGCAAGGAGGGCGAAAACGAGCAGTCTGGCGGAGGAGGGAAGGTGAAGTTTCACAGGGGAGGAGGATGACACCAAGGAATGGTGCCTTAGAGGCCTGCAAAGGAGAATTGTTTCCTGAAAACGGCAAACCGCATTTCAGGTCCTCTCGCGTCCCGGCTGGGCGGCTGGCTGCCGCCGTGTCGACGGGAGGAGGAGCCTACTTGCGGCTCAACAAATCCTTTGCCTCGTCGAGCACGCGTTTTTCTTGCGGGCTCAAGGCCCCGAAGCCCTGGCTGTTGATCTTGTCGAGGATTCGGTCCACCTCGGCGCGGAGTTGGGGGCCGGACTTGCCGGCTGATGCCAGCGGGGCATTTTTGGCGGCAGGAAGTTTCGGTCGGCGCCGCAGCCAGCTCGGCAGGGACATTCCCCCCGCGCGGTCCCAGCCATGGCCGGCATGGATGAGTCGGAGATACATCCAGCCGGCCAGCATGCCACCAAGATGGGCCGAGGGTGTCAGGCCCAACGGAGGCTGTGCTCCGAGCATTTCATAGAATCCTAGGCCGAAGACGTCCAAGGCTAGCACCGCATATACGAGGTGGATTAGGCGGAACGAGACCGGTAGAAAGAGGAATCCCATTTCCATGCGGGGTGACAATCCCGCCAGCACGACAAACAGACCCAGCAATCCCGCCCCCGGCCCGATATGCACGCCACCTTGCGCCCAATGGACGAGGGTCCATGCCAGAGCCCCGGCGAAAACCGCTCCAAGATACACGGCGATGAAGCGGCGTGCTCCCAACTGTGGCTCCAAGTCACGGCCGATAAAATAGAGCATGAGGACGGTGAAGAGTATGTCCAACGGCTGGGCGGTGCTGTGCAGGAAGCTGTGCGTGAGCAGGGTCCAAAGGTGCCAGCGTTGCAGGCTCCCAATCGTCAGGGACATTTGATTGACCAGTGCCGAACCGGACAGGCCAAGCCACGGGGACAGCAGGACCAGTTCCAGCACGAACGCTGCGATCAGGGCGGAGATCAGCCACACGACGGCGGAAGTATTCCGCCGGGGATAGTCACCACGCATATAAGGCCGGTCAGAGAGCATCTCGCGCAAAACTTATGTCCCTAGTCCGTAAAGACAAGCCCCGGCGCCCGCACGAAGGATTTTCGGCCGACATAAGCCCCGGCGACTTCTTGACAGCACTGGTAATTCCCGTTCAGTCACCAGCGAAATGGCCAACAAAGCTGAAAAATGGAAGGACAACGTCGGCGGTAAATTCTATGTCGATCAGCAGTGCATCGACTGCGATCTTTGCCGCGAGACCGCACCCGCATTTTTCAAACGGCATGAAGAGGGCGGGTATTCCTTTGTGCACGCCCAGCCCACGACGGAGGAGGATGTGCAGCTTTGCATGGAGGCCTTGGAAGGTTGCCCGGTCGAGGCCATTGGCAACGACGGCGAGAAAAACGACAACGACGGCGAGAAGTAGTCTCCCGCCAGTTCCACCAGCCGCTCCTGGAGCGGCTTTATTTGGGCCGTTTGGTTAAGCCTAAGTCCATCACATCCTAAACCAATGTCGCGACCGCTCCAATTCCTGACACATATAGCAGGCCGATTTGCGGCAACAGTTCTGGCCGCCGTGGCCCACGTCACCTCTACGGCAGCGGACGAGAGCACCTATGAATTGCCCAAACTGGTGGCCTACTCGACGCAGGTGGCCAACCAGACGCCCGTGGCGACCTTCGCCATGCCGGTCTCGGGCCTGCGGTTCGAGCCGCGCGTTGACGTGCAGGCCCGCAATCTGGCCGAGGGACAGGCGGACATCGCGATTCGTGGCGGAGTATTTGATCCGCAGACGGGACACTATTTCGCGGAGATTCCTGTGGCCCCGGCTATGTTGCTTTCACCCAAGGTTCTCACGGGTGCGGACAACGCCGCGAGCGGCTTTAACGCCGGCGTCGGCACCGTGGCCTACGGCTGGCGCCCCATCGCGCTACGCGGCGAGGCTGCGGTCGCATTCGGCGACTACGCCACCAATCGCCAGAGTCTATACCAAGGGTTGGTGCTGTCCGGCGAACGCGGCGGGCCGACTTTGGCGGCCGATTTTGATCTATCGCGGTCGGAATCCGACGGATCGGTGCCGTTTGGCGATCACGACTTCCGGCGCGCTTCCGGTCGGCTGCAAC
Organism: Lacunisphaera sp.; assembly: GCA_039807025.1. Taxonomy (GTDB): domain Bacteria; phylum Verrucomicrobiota; class Verrucomicrobiia; order Opitutales; family Opitutaceae; genus Lacunisphaera. The sequence continues at coordinate 5,552 of JBDHQK010000111.1, read as the reverse complement.
TGCAAGGCGCACAAAGCCAGACGGATTTCTTTGCCGGGGTGCAGCAAAAATTTTTCGGCTGGCCCAATCTCTACACACCTTTCGGTTTCAATGAGACCGAGGACCTGCGCACGATCTTCTACGCCTTCAATCACCGGGCCTGGACCTCGCCGGATAGCTATTGGCAGCTTGGCGCCTACTACCGTCGCAATGATGATGACTATGAGTTCAACCGCGCCGTGCCGGGAGCCTCGAACCCCTTTGTCCACGCCACACACGTTCGCGCAATGGCGCTCGACGGGCATCAGGGGATCGGTGACTACGCCATCGCCTACGGACTCCAGGCAATGCACGACAGCCTCCAGTCCACGGCGCTGACCTATGGCCGCTTTCGGACGCGCGATTACTACAAGGCGTCCCTCGTGTCCGAGCGGGAATTCGCGACGACCGCGGGTCGGGTGAGGCTGCGCGCGGGTGTCACCTACGATGACACCAACCGCGAGGCTTCCGCTCTCTCGCCCATTGCCGAGGTGATGTTGACCAAGCCCGGCGGCCCGCGCCTCTACGCGCAATACTCCGAAGCAACCCAGGTGGCGACCTACACGGCGCTGAACTCCAATGCCGCTGCCGGTCTTTTTCGCGGCAATCCCAACCTCGGGCGCGCGACCAACCGCAATCTTGAGGCGGGCTTCTCGTTCTTAACTGCCGGGTGGACGGTCGAGGCCGCCGTGTTTCACCGCCGGGACGATAAGCTGACCGACTGGACGTTCACGCGTGGCGTAACAGCACGCACCGCCAACCCCGTGGACATTGCCACCCTGGGCGTGGAGATTGTCGCGACACGCCGGACCCCGCGCTACGATCTTGTGCTGGGCTACACCATGCTCGACAAGGATGCCGATTACGGTGCCGCCACGATCGACGCCAGCTTCTACGCGCTCAACTTCGCACGGCACCGACTGACCGCCGCGGTGACCGCGCGACTGGGCCGGGGCCTTGAGGTGCGCATGGACAATGAATTCCGCCTTCAGGAGGCAAACTTTCTCCGGGTCGTCGGCGGGGACAAGGCCGTGTTGTCCTCCCTGGGCATCTATTACCTGCCCCCCGGGGTGCGCAGCCTGGAATTTTCCGTGCTCGTCGAGAATTTGTGGGATGATGATTTTCAGGAAGTGCCGGCGGTGCCGGCGGCCGGGCGGCAGATCGCCTTCGGTGCGGCGTATCGGTGGTAAGCGCGGCCAATTCGTTTGACAGCCCTGCGCTCCGCGCGGTTTTTACGCGCCAGATGGACAATCCCTTTCTCGACCGTTCCTTTCAGATTGCCTGGTCGCAACTCACCCCGGAGCGCGTGGGCCCGGCAATCGAGGCGGCCCTCGCTGACGCCGAGGCCGCGCTGGCCCGCATCGCCGCTCTGCCCGTGGAGTCGGTCAATTACCAGAACACCTTCCTCGCCTTGGAAGAGGCAACCGATCTGCTGAACGAATCATGGGCCAAGGTCACGCACCTCACCACAGTGGCGGATGCGGCGCCGCTGCGCGACGCGCACAACGCCATGTTGCCAAAGGTCTCGGCCTTTCTCGCAAAAATTCCCCTGAACGCCGGGATCTGGCTGCGCCTCAAGGCTGCGGCCGCGCTGCCTTCGGTCGCGGCCCTGCAGGGCGAGCACCGGCGCTTCGTGGATGAAACCATGGCGGATTTCCGCCAGCAGGGCGCCGACCTGCCCGTCGACCAGAAGGCACGGCTCGAAGCCGTGCAGAGCGAACTCGCCCTGCTCACGCAGAAATACTCCGAGAATGTCCTTGATGCGACGAACGCCTGGGAGTTGCTCGTCTCCGACCCGGCCCGGCTGGCTGGCTTGCCGCCGCATGCCCGCGAGTCCGCCCGGCAGAGCGCGCTCCAGAAGGGGCAGGGGACTGAGGCCGCCCCCGTCTGGCGCTTCACCTTGCACGGACCGTCGCTGGAACCGGTCATGCTCTACGCCGAGGATGCGGACCTGCGCCGGCAGGTGTGGTCTGCCGCTGCGGCCGTCGGCCGCGAGGGCACCCAGGACAATCGCGATCTCATCAAGCGCATTCTCTCGTTGCGCCAGGAGAAGGCTGCGCTGCTTGGCCAGCCCCACTTTGCAGACCTTGTGCTGCAGCGCCGCATGGCGAAGAGTGGCGCGGCGGCGCTGGCCTTCATCGAGGATATGCACGGCCGGGTGAAGGCCGCTTTCGCCCGCGAGTGCGGCGAACTCGAGGCGTTCAAGGCGCAGCAGACCAACGCCGCCCCGGCACCGCTGGCGCCTTGGGAAACCGCCTTCTGGGCCGAGCGACTGCGCCGGACACGATACGATTTCGACGAGGAGCAGCTCCGGCCGTATTTTCCGCTGCCGGGTGTGCTGGCGGGCCTGTTTGAGATCACCGGCCGCGTGTTCGGCATCCGCGTGACGGAGCGGCCGGCCGGGGCCGTGGAGGTCTGGCATGACGAGGTGAAGTTCTACGACGTGCATGACCGCTCCGGCCGCCACCTGGGTTCGTTCTACACCGACTGGCATCCGCGCGAGTCCAAGCGAGGCGGCGCCTGGATGAACTACCTGATCACCGGCGGCCCCGTCACCGGCGGCCCGCGCAGCCCGCACCTCGGCCTGATGTGCGGAAACTTGACGCCCGCTCAGGGCGGCCAGCCTGCGCTCCTCACCCATCGCGAGGTTGAGACGGTTTTCCACGAGTTCGGCCACCTGCTGCATCACCTGCTCGGCGAGGTGTCGATCAAGTCGCTCAATGGCGTGAATGTCGCCTGGGACTTCGTCGAGCTGCCTTCGCAGATCATGGAGAATTGGTGCTGGGAACGCGCCGCCCTCGATCTCTTTGCCCGGCACCACGAGACGGGCGAGGCCATCCCGGATGCGCTGTTTCAGCGCATGATGGCCGCGCGGAACTTCCGCAGCGCCTCCGCCACGATGCGCCAGCTGGCTCTGGCGCGGATGGACCTCGATCTCCACCTGCGGGCCCCCGAATACTCGGCCGGGGAGGTGTCAACCAAGCTGCAGGCGTTGTTGCGCGACTATGTCGTCCCGACCGAGCCCCCGGTCCCAACCATCGAGAATCGCTTCACACACATCTTTGCCGATCCCACGGGCTACGCCGCCGGCTATTATTCCTACAAGTGGGCGGAGGAGCTCGATGCCGACGCCTTCACGCGGTTCAAGCGCGAGGGCATCTTCAACGCGCAGGTCGGCCGCGACTTCGTGGCCAAGGTTCTCAGTCGCGGCAACGCGGCCGACCCCATGCAGCTGTTCACCGACTTCATGGGCCGGCCACCCGATCTCTCGGCCCTTCTTCTCCGGGCCGGTCTGGCCTGAGGGGTTTACAACGCCTTCGTCCGTTTCCAGCCGGGTATTTTCCGCTGGAAAAGTCCACCTCCTTGATGACCTTTCAACCAGCCAACGTTAACTCGAACCAACCATGCTAATCTGGGCCATCCTCATCATTGTTCCCCTCCTGTTCGGCTTATACGCGCAGATGCGTGTCACGAGCGCCTACAACAGGAATGTCCGCATTCCCTCCCGCGGTCACATCAGCGGCCGGGAGGCTGCCGCCGCCGTCATGCAGAGTGCCGGTATCCGCGACGTCGAAATTATCCGCGTGCCGGGCCAGCTGACGGACCACTACGACCCGGGCCGGAAGCGCCTGGCGCTTTCCGAGCATAATTACGACGGCACCAGCCTCGCGGCCCTCGGGGTCGCCGCGCACGAGGCCGGCCACGCCATCCAGCACAAGGTCGGCTATTCCATGATGACGCTGCGCCAGACTCTGGTGCCGGCCACGCAGATTGCCTCGGGCGCCTCGCAGTTCCTCATCATCATCGGCATCGTGCTCGGCGCGCAGGCCGCCGGCGGCATCTTTCTGATGCTCGGCGCCGTCGCGCTGGCGACCATCTGCCTGTTCCAGCTCGTCACGCTGCCGGTCGAATTTGATGCCTCCGCCCGGGCCAAGGCCCAGCTGGTCAACCTCGGCATCGTCGGCCGCGACGAGATGCCCGGGGTAAACCAGACCCTGGATGCCGCCGCCCTGACCTACGTGGCCGCGTTCGTGGCTTCCCTCGGCAGCTTGCTGCACATCCTGATGATCATCATGGGCGGCCGCCGCGACGACTAACCCCGTTCGCCAATCTCAAAAAAGAAAAGCCGGTCCTCGCGGACCGGCTTTTTTGCGGTTCGCGCCAAGGAAACGCTCTTGGAATGCGTCAGCCAGTGGCGAGGATGGCGAAAACTACTCCCCGACAGGCGAAAAATATATTCGGGCGCGGGAAGGGTATTTGTTCGACACGCCAAACGCCTTGCGCAAATCGGTGCCGTGTGGTCAGCCGGCGATCATATCGACGACGACCTTACCTCCTTTATAGTGAGTCCGCCTCCGCTACCCCCGTCGCCTCGCCCCGCCGCCGAACCATCGCCCGAGCGCTGGTTTGCCGAGGAGGTGCATTTGCACGGCCCTCAGCTCAAGGCCTACCTGCGAGGCACGTTTCCCGCGTTGCGGGCGGACGCCGATGACGTCGTCCAAGAGTCCTATTTGCGCGTCTGGCGGGCCCGGGCGGCGCAGCCGATCGGCTCGGCCAAGGCCTTCCTGTTCAAGGTCGCCCGCCATCTCGCCCTCGACACCCTGCGCAAGGGCCGCAATTCACCGCTCGAAAGTGTGGGTAATCTGGCCGAGTCGCGCGTCCTAGATAAGGGACCCAATGCCGTCGAAGCCCTCATCACCAAGGACACCCTGCACCACCTGGCCGACTCCATCGCGGCGCTGCCGGATCGTTGCCGGGACGTCCTTGTCCTCCACAAGCTCAAGGGCCTGTCGCACAAGGAAGTCGCGGCGGAACTCGGCCTGTCCTCCCGCACCGTGGAAAAATACTACCTCAAGGCCCTGAAACGCTGCGAAGCGCACCTCGTCTCCCGTGGCATCAACGGATTTTTTGTCTGACATGAAAAGCCAGTCGCTTCCGGCCGCCTCGCGCACGCTCCTCGATCAGGTGCGGAGCACGGGGCTGGCCGAGGAGCTATTGCTGGAGGTGGAACTGCGGGTGGCGAAGCGCCGGAAGCGGCGCCGCGCCGTCAAACGTGCGGTGGTGGCGGTGCTGGCCTTCGGTTGCTGGCTCGTGCCTTTCATCACGGACACCGATGCGGTGACGACCGCCGCGGCCGTTCGCCGGACGGTGACGCTGGCCGACGGTTCGTCCGCGGATTTGAATGCCCAGACAGCGATCCGCACGGACTTCCGTTATGGCCGGCGCATCGTGCGCCTGGATCGCGGCGAAGCCTTCTTTTCCGTGGCCAAGGACCCGGCGCATCCTTTTTGGGTGAAAACCCCGGCCGGCACGATCCGGGTGACGGGCACGATGTTCAACGTGCGCCTCGTGGATGAACGCCACGCGGAGATCACGCTGCTGGAGGGCTCGGTGCTGGCGGAGGAACCGACCCAGGCTCCCGTCGCCCTGACGCCCGGCCAGCAAGTCGTCCTGGACGGCGCCCCGCCGAACATCCGCCTGCTTTCCGTCGCCGATTTGGAGAACCTCACCGCCTGGCGCCAGGGCAACCTGGT
>JBDHQK010000110.1:0-8159 GCA_039807025.1 Lacunisphaera sp. | reverse complement strand
TCCTTCTGCGTGGGCTTGAGGTGGAAGTCGCCGAAGGGGCCGACGGCGGTGACGGTGTCGCCGGGCCGCAGGGAGAACATGTAGGCCGAGCCGATGCCCGGCGGGCAGTCCTGGCCGGGCGGGGGCGTGGCGATGCGGACGTTAAAGCGGAGCGTGCGCTCGGTGGCGGCGTTGCTGGCGAGGGAGTAATTGTTGCGGCGCGGGGCGCCGGCCGGGTTGCGCGCGACGAGGTCGAAGACGTGCTGCGCGCGCCACACGGCGGCGTAGGGCTCGGGGATGGAAAAATCGGCGAAGCGGAGGGCGTCGTAGGCGGGGAGGTCGAACTGGAGGTAGTCGCCGGGGATGAAGGCGATCTTTTCCGCGGGGTCGGTGGGCTCGAGCGTGAGCTCCTTTATGAAGGTGGCGACGGAGCGGTTGGAGACGACGCGGAGGGTGAAGATTTTTTGCGGGCGCGCGCCGGCGCCGCCGGGGCGCGCGACGTTGAGCCAAAGGCGGCCGGCACGCTCCTCGATCGGGTAGGTGGCGAGGCCGCGGCAGACGGGCGGGCGGGCGGGTGAGCCGTCGGCCAGCTTGAAGCGGCCGTTGTGCTTGGGGCATTCGATGGTGTCGTCCTTCACGAGGCCGCCGGCGAGATGGGTGTTGCCGTGGGTGCAGAGTCCATCGGTCGCGTGGAGGCGGCCGTCGGCGGCGCGGATGAGCGCGAAGGTGCGGCGGCCGTGGTCGAAGCGGATCACGTCGGCCGGGCCGAGGTCGGCGGCGGCGCAGACCTCGATCCAGCCGTCGGCGTCGGGCTGCGGCTCACGACCGGGAGAGACGGCGGCCGAGCGCGGGGCGGGCGCGGGCAGTGGGCGTCTGACGTGGTAGGCGGGATCATGGCGCTGGCGGAGCAGCGCGGGCAGGATCTCACGCCATGCGGCGGCAAGACCAGCATAGGGCGGGGGGCAGTCGTGCCGCACGAGTGCGTGGAGGTGCGGGAGATTGTGATAGGGCACGAGCGGGAACATGTGATGCTCGAGGTGGTAATTCATGTTCCAGTAGATGAACCGGCTGATCGGGTTCATGTAGACCGTCCGGCAGTTGAGCCGGTGATCGAGGACGTTTTCCGCGAGGCCGGCGTGCTGCGGCGTGTTGTGCACGATCATCACCCAAGTGCCAAAAAGATGCGGGAGCACGATGAGAAACACCGGCAGCCAGCTCTGCGTGACCAGCGCCCAGGCAAGCGTGGAGGCGTAGAGGGCTAGAATCACTCGGGCCCGGATAAAGATCTTCGGAAATTCGCTCGCGGGAATGAACGTGCGCTCGGCGTCGGTCATCCGGCCGGCGGCATGGCGGCACACGCTCGCGATGTAGCCCGGGTAGACGTTGAGGGCGAAGAGGCTGGCCACCAGCGAGCGCAAGCGCACCGGGCGCGGCACCTGGATCTCGGGATCGCGCCCGACGATGATCGTATCGCTGTGATGGCGGGTATGGCTCCAGCGCCACACCGTGGACTCGCGCATGACCATGAAGGAGGCGAGTTCGTAGAGGGCGTTGTTGAGCCAATCGGTCTTGAATGCCGTGCCATGGCTGGCCTCGTGCCAGCGCGAATCGGACGCGGTGGCGTAATAAACGCAGTAAATGAGATACGGCGGCGCCGCCCAAACGCTCGGCCAGAGCCACCACGTCGCTGCGCCGGTGGTGCCGAGGATGGCGAGCCAAAGCAGCGTGTCGCGGAGCGCGGGGCCGTCACGACGCACAAGCAGTTTCTTCAATTCCGCGCGCGGGACCGGAGTCTGATACCAGTCGGCTTCGGCGAGGCCGCGCTCGACCGCGCGGGCGGCGTCCTCGCCGATGAGGCTGTAGTCAAGGTGGAGCGGCGGTTGGGTGGCGGTGACGTGATCGTGGCTCATGGCGGGGGATTCAGGCGCGGGGTCATCGGCAATGGGAGCCAACGTGCGCGAAAGCGGTGGCGGAGTCTACTCGCTTTCCGGCAACAGTGCCCAATTCCTGCACCGTGCGGGAGGATATCAAACTGCGGCTCCGCACGCCGGCTTCGCATTCCTCGTGATCAGCGCGTGCTGGGCGAGCGACGCTTCACCTTCGGCCCGTGCACGCTGTGGTGGCTGTTCCCGGGGCTGAGTTGCGATCAGGGCGGCAGGCAGCTGGGGCGCGGGAGGCGTGTTTACGTCCTGTCAGTTGCGTGCTTTTCGCTTCCCACGCTTCGCCCCGCCGACAAGGCTCGTGGCATGAGCGGCTACACTCCCGATCCGCGGCGCTACGAGGCGATCCCCTATGCCCGTTGCGGTCGCAGCGGTCTCCGCCTGCCCCGCGTCTCGCTCGGCCTCTGGCATAACTTCGGTGGGGTGGACCCGATCGACAACCAGCGGGCTTTGCTCCGCCGCGCCTTCGACCTCGGCATCACCCATTTCGATCTGGCCAACAACTACGGGCCGCCGTCCGGCTCGGCCGAGGAGAACTTCGGCCGCCTCTTGCGCGAGGACTTCGCCGCGCATCGCGATGAATTGATCATCTCGACCAAGGCCGGCTATCACATGTGGCCCGGCCCCTACGGCGAATGGGGCTCGCGCAAATATCTTCTCGCCTCTCTGGACCAGAGCCTGAAGCGGCTGGGCCTGCCCTACGTGGACATCTTCTACCACCACCGACCCGATCCGGACACGCCCATGGAGGAATCGCTGACCGCCGTGGCCGATGCCGTGCGCTCCGGGCGCGCGCTCTATGCCGGCATCTCGAATTACAACGCCGCCCAGACGCGCCAGGCCGCCGCCATCCTGAAAAGCCTCGGCGTGCCGCTGCTCATCCATCAGCCCAAATACAACATGTTCAACCGCTGGGTGGAGCCGGAGTTGTTGCCCGCGCTCACCGAGGTCGGCGCCGGCTGCATCCCGTTCTCACCGCTCGCGCAGGGCCTGCTGACCAACCGTTACCTCGGTGGTTTCCCGGCCGATTCGCGCGCCGTAAAATCCGGAGTCTTTCTCAAGCCCGGCCAGATTACGCCCGAGCTCCTCCGGAAAATTCAGGCGCTCAACGAGGTCGCCGCGACGCGCGGCGCCACGCTCGCGCAGCTGGCCACCGTCTGGCTCCTGCGCCGGCCGGAAATAACAACCGTCCTCATCGGCGCCAGCAAGGTGGCGCAGATCGACGACATTCACGCCGGCCTGGGCCAGCCGTCACTGGCCGCCCCCGAGCTGGCAAAAATCGAGGCCATCCTCGCCCGGGGCTGACTGGGCGCACCTTGAAATATCCTCATCCTGTCATTCTGAGCGGAGCGAAGAATCCATCATGATATCCGTCACCTGCCAGAGCCCGGGATGTTCAACTGGATTCTTCGTTCCGCTCAGAATGACGGAGTAAGAAACCTTACCCCTGATTTGTCTTAACCTCGTCTCATCATGCCAAGACCCGTCACGCTCTTCACCGGCCAGTGGGCCGACCTGCCGCTCGAGAAACTCGCCCCGCTCGCGAAGAAAATGGGCTACGACGGCCTCGAACTCGCCTGCTGGGGCGATCATTTCGATGTCGATGCCGCGTCCTCATCCGCGAAGTATCGGGCAGAGAAATGGCAAGTGTTGGCCGACCACGGGCTGACCTGCCACGCGGTATCCAATCATCTCGTCGGCCAGGCCGTGTGCGACCTGATCGACGAGCGGCACAAGGCCATCCTGCCCGCCGACGTGTGGGGCAACGGCGAGCCCGAGGGCGTGCGCAAACGCGCCGCCCGGAAGATGATCACGACGGGCCGCGCCGCGCGGGCGTTCTTCGATGCCCGGCCCGGCAAGTCGGCGGCCAAGAAGCCGGCCATCGTCAACGGCTTCACCGGCTCCTCGATTTGGCACTCGATCTATGCCTTCCCGCCGACCTCCGCGGAATACTGGGAGCAGGGTTTCCAGGACTTCGCGAAGCGCTTCGGCCCCATCCTCGACGCCTACGACAAGCTCAACGTGAACTTCGCGCTTGAGGTGCACCCGACCGAGATTGCGTTCGACACGGCCACGGCGCAGCGCGCGGTGGCGGCGGTGAAGGGGCACCGGAGATTCGGCTTCAACTACGACCCGTCGCATCTCGGCTATCAGGGCGTGGATTATGTCGGCTTCATCCGCGCGCTCGGCAGCCGCATCCACCACATGCACGTGAAGGACGTCTGGTGGGGTCATGGCGACGGCAGCGTCGGCGTGTTTGGCGGCCACACCGGCTTCGGCGACGCGCGCCGCCACTGGGATTTCCGCTCGCCCGGTCGCGGCGACATCCGATTCGAGGACATCATCGTCGCGCTCAACGACGCCGACTACGCCGGCCCGCTGTCGGTCGAGTGGGAGGATATCCGCATGGACCGCGTGCACGGCGGCACCGAGGCGGCCGCCTTCGTGCGAAAGCTCGACTTCAACCGCAGCACCGCGTCCTTCGACGCCGCTTTCGACAAAAAGAACCAATGAATCGCAAACTTCGCTTTGGCATGATTGGTGGCGGCCGCGGGGCCTTCATCGGTGCCGTGCATCGCATCGCCGCCCGGATGGACGGACAAGCCGAGCTGGTCGCCGGCGCCTTTTCCAGCGACGCCGCCCGCTCCCGGGCCTCGGGCGCCGATCTGCATCTCGACCCGACTCGCGTTTACGGTTCCTATCAGGACATGGCCCGCGCCGAGGTGAAGCGCCCGGCGGCCGAGCGGCTCGACTTCGTCGTCATCGTCACGCCGAACCACCAGCATTTTCCGCCGGCGAAGCTGTTTCTTGAAAAGGGCTTCAACGTCGTCTGCGACAAGCCCGTCACGCTCAGCCTCGCCGAGGCGAAGAAACTCGCCGCGATCGTGAAGAAGACGAGGAAGGTCTTCGTCCTGACCCACAGCTACACTGGCAACGCCATGGTGAAGCAGGCGCGCGCGCTCGTCGCCGCCGGGCATCTGGGCAAAATCCGCAAGGTGGTCGTCGAGTATCCGCAGGGCTGGCTCTCCACGCGGCTCGAGGCCACCGGCCAGAAGCAGGCGGCCTGGCGCTCAGACCCGAAGAAGAGCGGTGCCGCCGGCGCGATGGGCGACATCGGCACGCACGCCGAGAACCTCGCCCGCTACGTCACCGGGCTGTCCATCGCCGAGCTCTGTGCCGATCTTACCAGCTTCGTGCCCGGCCGGAAGCTCGACGATGACGGCAACATCCTCCTCCGCTTCAAGGGCGGAGCCAAGGGCGTGCTGCACGCCTCGCAGATTTCCGTTGGCGAGGAGAACAACCTGAGCCTTCGTGTCTATGGCGAGAAGGCCGGGCTCGAGTGGAAGCAGGAACACCCGAATGAACTGATCGTGAAGTATCCCGACAGGCCCGCCGAGATTTGGCGGCGCGGCAACGGTTACAACGGCCCGGCGGCCGCGCAGGCCGCGCGCATCCCCCCCGGCCACCCCGAGGGCTACCTCGAGGCCTTTGGCAACATCTACCGCGAGGCGTTCCGGGCCATCGCTGCCGAGGTGAGCGGCAAAAGGCCGCCGCGCGATCTGGACTTTCCGACCATTGCCGATGGAATCGAGGGCATGCAATTCATCGAGGCCGCCGTGCGCAGCGCCCGGTTGGGCGCGCGCTGGGTCAAACTCTCCCGCTAACATGGCACTCATCACCCCTGACAAACTCAAATCCAGCTACGACGTCATCGTGGTCGGCTCCGGCGCCGGCGGCGGGCAGACCGCCTACACCCTGACGCTCGAGGGCATCAAGGTGCTCATGCTCGAGGCCGGGCGCAACTATGTGCCCGAGACCGAGACGCCGATGTTCGAGACGCCTGACCAGGCACCGCTGCGCGGCGCGGGCACGCCGGACAAGCCGTTCGGCTTTCACGACTCGACCATTGACGGCGGCTGGACCGTGCCCGGTGAGCCCTACACCAGCGCCAACAACGAACGCGGCCGGAAGTTCGAGTGGTGGCGCGCCCGCATGCTCGGGGGTCGCACGAACCATTGGGGGCGCTATTCGTTCCGCAACGGCCAGTATGATTTCAAGCCCCGCACGCGGGACGGCCTCGGCTTCGACTGGCCGATGGACTACGCCGACCTCGCGCCGTATTACGACAAGGTCGAGATGCTGATCGGCGTCTACGGCGAGAATGACGGCTTGGAGAACACGCCCGATTCCCCGCCCGGCGCGCTGCTGCCGGCACCGAAGCCGCGGGTCGGCGACCTGCTCTTCCGGAAGCACGCCGGCCGGCTCGGCATCCCGGTGGTGGCGGCGCATCGCGCGGTGCTCACCAAGCGGCTGGATGCCGGCAACCTGCCGGCGAAGTTGCATCCCGGCAATCCCACCGCGCAACGCCTCGTGCGCGAGGCGATGGAGGGCCGGGCCGCCTGCTACTGGGCCACGGACTGCGTGCGCGGTTGCGCCATCCGCGCCACCTACCAGTCCACCACGGTCCACCTGCCGCCGGCCATGGCCAGCGGCAATCTGGATCTGGTCACGAATGCGATGGTTCGCGAGGTCACCACCGCCCCGGATGGCAAGGCGAGTGGCGTCACCTTCATCGACAAGATCACCGGTCGCGAACACCGTGCCACAGGCCGCGTCATCGTGTTGGCTGCCAGCTCGGGCGAAACCGTGCGCCTGATGCTGAACTCCAAGTCGGCGCGCTTCCCGCAGGGCCTCGCGAACTCCAGCGGCCTCGTCGGCAAATACCTCATGGACACGGTCGGCGCGAATTTCTCCGGCCAAATCCCCGCGTTGGAAGACCTGCCGCCGCACAACGAGGACGGTGCCGGCGGCGCGCACGTGTATGCGCCGTGGTGGCAGTATCAGGAGCAGCTCGCCGGCAAGCTAGGTTTTGCGCGCGGCTACCACATTGAGATCGACGGCGGGCGCCGTCTGCCGACCATGCGCACGACGAGCGGTCTCGAATGGGTGACCGGCGGCAGCTACGGCCGGAAGTTCAAGGAGGATGCCCGCCGCTATTACGGCTCTTTCCTGAGTTTCTCCGGCCGCGGCGACATGATTCCCAACGAGGATTCGTTCTGCGAGCTCGACCCGGCGGTGAAGGACAAATGGGGCATCCCCGTCCTGCGCTTCCATTGGAAATGGTCGGAGCACGAGATCCGCCAGGCGGCGCACATGCAGCAAACCTTCGCCGACATCGTCTCCGCGATGGGCGGCAAGATGCAACAGCCTCCGGAGAAGGACGGCACCAAGGCGATCGCCAACGGCGGCGTCATCATCCACGAGGTCGGCGGCGCCATCATGGGCACCGATCCGGCGAAATCCGTCACCAACCAGTGGTCGCAGACCTGGGATGTGCCGAATCTCTTCCTGACCGACGGTGCGCCGTTCTGCAGCAATGCCGACAAGAACCCCACGCTCACCATCATGGCGCAGGCGTGGCGCGCCGCCGACCACATCGTGGCGGAATTGAAGAAGCACAACCTCTAAGCCCGTCCTGCCGCCATGAACACCACTCCGTCCCGCATGGACCGCCGCACCGCCCTGAAATGGATGCTGGCCGCCGCTGCGTCCACGGCCCTGGCCTCGCGCTACGCGCATGGGCAGGGCCCCGCGCCCGCCGCGCAAGGTTATGGCACCGATCCGGACCTGCTCAAACATTACAAGCCGGGCGACGTGTGGCCGCTCACGTTTACCGATACCCAGCGCCGCACGGCGGCCGCGCTGTGCGATGTCATCATCCCGGCGGACGACCGGTCGCCGGCGGCTTCCGCCGTGGGGGTCGTTGATTTCCTCGACGAGTGGATCAGCGCGCCCTATCCCGTGCAGGTCGCGGATCGCGGGATAGTGCTGCCCGGGCTCGCCTGGATCGACACGGAATCGTCGCGCCGCTTTGGCCGGGCCTTTGCCGAGCTGGATGCCACGCAGCAGGCGGCGATCTGCGATGACATCTGTCACGCAGCGACGGCGAAGCCCGAGTTCCGGGAGGCGGCCCGGTTCTTCGCCACCTACCGCGACCTGACGGCCGGCGGCTTCTACACCACGCCGCAGGGCCGGCAGGATCTGCGTTACGTCGGCAACATGCCGTTGGCCACCTTTGACGGCCCGCCGCCGGAGGTGCTCCGGAAGGCCGGCCTCCTTTGACTCCCCATCGCATGAAAGCATTCGCCGCTTGCCGCGGGCTGACGCCTGCTGTTCGACGGCAATTCGCTCGCTCATGGAGGAGGATGTCATCCGCACGATCCAGGACAACGCCGCCTG
>JBDHQK010000109.1:0-8164 GCA_039807025.1 Lacunisphaera sp. | reverse complement strand
AACTCTTCCTCGACCTGCACGCCTCCCTCCCCAAGGAGCTGATGTTCGAGCGCGAGCTCCTCATCTGCCGCATGTAAACGGCATCCCGGGGACAAGCTTCTGTGCGGCCGCTCCCCGCTGCAGGGATGCCGGAAGCGTTGCGGCAAACCCGAAGAAGGGGGTGAGATCATGCCTCGGCTCTCGCGAGCCGGGCACTCTCACCCCATCAACGGCGCCAGACGGTGCGCCCTTGGGCGATTACCACTTCAACTCCATGGGTTCGGTTCAGTGGCTCGGCTTGAACAGTGCCGCGTGGCTCGGGGTGGCTCTGGTCATCTCATCGCGTATCTTTACCGCCCGCAGGTAATAGGCGGTCTCGTCGGCACCGGGTTTGTAGCCGTCGAAAACGAACACCAGCATGCCGATGACGTTGCCGGGGGTGTCCTTGAGCGGGATCATCACCTCGAAGATCCCCGGCTTGGACAGCTTCGGAAAGACCATGGTCTTGTGCTCCCGAGTGACGATCTTGTCGTCCTCGCTGTCGGCCTTGCCGATGCGATCGAGATTGCAGGCGATCATGGTCTGCTCGGTCGCGCCCGGGACAATGGCATGCACGCCGAGGATGGAGAGATCCTTGTTCTCGGGCTTGGCGACCTGCTGGTTGACGAGCGTCTGGGCGTGGATCTTGTTGTCAGCGGCTTTGCCGAGGACCGGTTCGGCGGCGCCGGCGCTGCCGGCGATGCCGGCCGCGAGGAGCAGGGCGGATATACGGAGGAGATATTGTTTCATTGGGTTCATGGGTTGTGACCGGCGGAATGCCGACGGGTGACATTCTGCCAGCCAGCGCATTACGCCAACATTACGCCGACCGAAAAAATAATTCGGTCGGCATAATCACCGCGTAATGCGCCCTCGGTTATAGTGTGGCCATGAAATCCAACCTCTCACGACCAAACGCGGCGCGGCATTTGCGCCTGGCCTGCGCCATCCTCGTCGGCAGCGGCATGTTGTCATGGGTTCCTCTCCAAGCCCGCCCGACGGAGGTCGATGACACGGATACCCTGGGGAAGGGACTCACGGAGATTGAGTCGGGCATCGAGTTCGAGCGTGCCATGCGTGGCAAGGAAACCGTGATCACGCCCGCTGCCACCTACGGGCTGACGGATCGATTCGAGGTCGAATTGGGCCTGGATTACGTGTTCTCCAGTCCTGATGGCGAGGCGGCCAGCGAGACGTGGAAGCCTGCGGCGAAGTTCAAGACGAAGCTCTGGCGGTCGGACTCAGGCGGCCTGTCACTGGCCTTCAAGGGCAAGCTGGCGCTGCCCGTCACCACGCATGGCCCCAAGGGCAGCGAGGCCCCGGAAGGATACGCCCGGCTGCTGGGCACCCGGCTGGCCGGACCGTGGGAGTATGATGTGAACCTAGGCTATAAATATCGCGGGGCTTGGGATTCGGGCGGCAATGACAAATACACCGCCGGCACGAGCGTGCGCTACAAAGTCAGCTCGAAATGGCAGCTGTTGTCTGAGTTGGTCGGCGAACTGCCGGACAAACCGGGCGGGCGGGCCATCGCGCTCGTTGATGCGGCCGTCAAATACACGGTGCGCGATGGCCTGAAGGTCGATTTCCTCATCGGCACCGGCATCGGCCGTGACGCGCTTGAGCTCCGGGTGGTGAGTGGGGTGAAGTGGGAATTTTAGCCCGGCATTTGGGCTTTCCCCGGCTCCCGCCTGTTCCCAATTTATATCCATGCGCCTCCTGCTGGTCGAAGATTCCCCCCGGTTGCAGCGCAGCGTGATGACCGCGCTGAAGCGCTCCGGCTATGCCGTCGACGCCGCAGAGGATGGCGAGCAAGGGCTTTGGCTGGCCGAATCCAACCGGTATGATGTCATCATTCTGGACATCATGCTGCCGAAGATGGACGGGTTGACCGTGCTGCGTCGCCTGCGCGAGGCGGGCCGCCAGGATCACGTGCTGCTGCTCACGGCGCGCGATACCGTGGGCGACCGGGTGGACGGGCTCCGGCGCGGGGCCGACGACTACCTGATCAAGCCGTTCGCGCTCGAGGAATTGCTGGCCCGGGTGGAGGCGCTGTGCCGCCGGGCCTACGGGGAAAAAGACGTGACGCTCAAAGTGGGGGACCTGCACCTCGACACGCTTGCGCGGCAAGTGACCCGTCAGGGCCAGGCGATCGATCTCACGGCCCGGGAATACAGCCTGCTGGAATATCTGGTTCGCCGACGCGGTGAGGTGGTCACGCGGCCGGAGATAGAGGAGCACATCTATGATGGTGATGTTGAGCCGATGAGCAATGTGGTGGACTCCGCGATCTGCGTGCTCCGGCGGAAACTGGCGACGGGAGACGCGGCGTCGTCGCTCATCCAGACGCGGCGCGGCCAGGGCTACGTCATGGAGGAGCCCGCCCCGTGAGGTCGATCCGCGCCCAGCTCACGCGCAGCCTGCTGCTGCTCTTGATCCTCCTGCTGGGCGGGGGGCTGGCGGCAATCTATCTCCGCCTGCGCGCCGAAATGATCGAGAGCTTCGACCGCACGCTCCGGACCAAGGCGGAGGCGATCAGCACGCTGGTCATGTTGGACGGAAAACGGGTCACGCTTAACTTCAGCGACAAATTCATGCGCGGCTTCGACGATGACGAGGCCCGGGAGTTCTATGAAATATGGGACGAGCAAGGTGTTTCCGTGCAGACATCGGAGAGCCTGGGATCCCGGCACCTGCCCCGGCGTGCGGGGGATTTCAAGCATCCCGCTGTGTGGGCCATGATGCTGCCGTCCGGAGAGCCCGGGCGCGCCCTGGGTGTGGAGTTTGTTCCCCGTGGCTCAAGCAAGGACTCGACCCGGGCCAATACCGCCCGGTATCAGCTAGTGGTGGCCGCCCGCAGCCAGGGCCTGGAGGAGGATCTGGCCGAGGTTCTGTGGATCATGAGCCTCGGCGGTGGCCTGATGATCGGGCTGACGGTTCTCGCGGTGCCGCTGGTGCTGCGCCCTGGCCTGCGCCCGTTGGAACGGCTCGCCGACGAGGTGGAGAAGGTCAGCGCCGAGACCCTGACCCTACGCCTGCCACAGGAAAACGTGCCGCGTGAATTGGTGGTCATCACCGCGCGCCTCAACGCCCTGTTCTCCCGGCTGGAGGATGCGTTCGAGCGTGAGAGGCGCGTCAGCGCCGCCATGGCTCATGAGTTGCGGACGCCGATCGCCGAGTTGAGGAACCTCGCGGAATGCGCGTTGAAATGGCCCGAGGCACGCGACCCGGAGATGGATTGCGACGCCCTTGCGATCGCGCAGCAAATGGAGACAACGGTGACGCGCATGCTGGCGCTGGCCCGCAGCGAAACCGGGCGGTGGCAGCCCAACTTGGAGCCGGTCGATCTGGCTGGCGTCATTCGGGAGGCATGGCGACCACTCGAGGCCGTCGCGGCGCAAAAGAAAGTCAGTATCACCATGGAATTGCAGCCGCTCACGGCCAACGCTGACCCGGTGCTGGTGCGCTCCATTCTCAGCAACCTGCTTGAGAATGCGGTGGAATATACGCCAGCCGGCAATGCCATCGGGGTCCGGTTGCAGCCGACAGGGAGCGGTTTTGTTCTCACCGTTTCCAACCCAGCGCCCGACCTGGAGCCGCAGGATCTGGAGCGCCTATTCGAGCGTTTTTGGCGAAAGGAAAAGGCGCGCAGCGCGGGCAGCCATGCGGGCTTGGGGCTGTCACTGGTTCGCGCTTTCACGCAGATTCTAGGCTGGGAACTGGTCCCGCGCCTCGATTCCGACGGCCGGGTGGTCTTTACGCTGACCGGACCGGTGGCGTCCCTGCCACCACGTTAAGCGGCTCCGGCGGGCCTGTCCGGTGGGGCTGCGTATCTCAGGTAATAGGAAGCCTCGTCTTCTCCGGCCTTGAAGCCATCGAAGGCAAACACGGCCATGCCGATGACATTTTCGGCGGAATCCTTCGGCTCTCACCTGTCCACTCATCTGATAGACCGGAGCCAAGATTTGACAGCTCCGGGGAGGATGCAAAGCTGGCCGGCTCCCATCATGCCCCCCGCCACGCCTTTTGATTCCATTGAGACCGCGATCCAGACGATCGCGGCGGGCGGGGTGATTGTCGTCACGGACGACGAGGGGCGCGAGAACGAGGGTGATCTGGTCATGGCGGCCGAAAAGGCGTCGCCGGAACTGGTCAACATGATGATCCGTCATGCCCGCGGCCTGATCTGCGTGCCGATGGCCGAACCGCAATTGAAGCGACTGGGGATCAGCCCCATGGTGCAGCAGAACCGGGAGGCGCACCGCACGGCCTTCACCGTGTCGGTGGATGCGGCGGAGGGCATCACGACCGGCATCAGCGCCTTTGACCGCGCGCGCACCATCCGGCTGCTAGCCGACCCGGCGACCCGTTCGGACGAGTTGGTGCAGCCCGGGCATGTCTTCCCCCTGTGCGCCCGCGCGGGCGGGGTGCTGGAGCGCGCCGGCCACACCGAGGCGGCGGTGGACTTCGCCGCGCTGGCCGGTCTGAGGCCGGCGGCGGTTATCTGCGAAATACTGAACGAGGACGGCACGATGGCCCGGCTGCCCGAGCTGATCGAGTTCAAGCAGCGGCACCAGTTGCCACTCGTCTCCATCGCGCAGCTCATCGAATACCGGCACCGCCGCGAGCAGCTGGTCGAGCAGGTGGCGGCGCGGCCGTTTGCCTCGGAGTATGGGGAGTTCCAGCTGCACATTTTCCGGAGCAAGGTGGACGGGCGGCACCACCTGGCGTTCACCAAGGGAGTCCTAGACGCGGCGCCGACGCTGGTGCGCGTGCATACGGAGAATCTCCTGAGCGACGTCTTTCACGCCAAGGACATGGGCAGCCACCGGTCGTTGCTGGCCTCGCTGGAGCGGGTGGCCAAGGCCGGCCACGGCGTCATCCTCTACATGGAGCAGACCGGCCGGATGCAGGAGGCGCTATTGAGCGCCGACCAGGCGGCCCCGAGCGGGGCGGCTCCGGCCAACCTGCGCGACTACGGCACCGGCGCCCAGATACTGACGGCGCTGGGCCTGAAGAAAATCCGGCTGCTGCAACACTCGCCCCGCCGCGTGGTCGGCCTCGACGGCTACGGGCTGGAGATCGTCGAACAGATTCACGTATGAGCCTCGCCGCCCCCCAGAACAACGCCGTCAACGGTGCCGCATTTTCCGTCGGCATCGCAGCGGCGTGCTTCAATCCCGCGCTGGTGGATGCGCTGCTGACGCGCACGCGCACCGTGCTGGCCGCCGCGGGCGTAAAGGCGAAGCGCATCACCGTCGTGCGCGTGCCGGGCTCGCACGAGCTGCCCGTGGCCGCCCGGTGGCTGGCGCAGGGCGGAAAACGGGACGTGGTCATCGCGCTCGGCGTGCTGATCGGCGGGGACACCAATCATCACGAGATGGTCGGCCAGAGCGCATCGCAGGCTTTCCAACAAGTGGCGATCGCCACCGGCATCCCCATCATCAACGGTGTGATCGTGGCGGACAACCTGAGACAGGCGCAGGCGCGATGCACCGGCCGGATCAACCGGGGGGCGGAGTTCGCGCGCGCTGCGCTGGAGATGGCCGCCCTCAAGCGCACCATCGGAGGCCAATCATGACCAGCCAGTTCACCCAACGCCGGGAATGCCGCGCTGCGGCCTTCCAATATCTTTACGCGTGGAGCGTCAACCAGCCGTCCAGCATGAGTGCGGACCTGGACCTGTTCTTCCAGCACCTCGAGCATCCGCGCGGCCACTACGCCTTTGCCGAGGAGCTGATCCACGGCACCATCGAGCATGTCGCGGAAATCGACTCCCACATCAAGTCACTGGCGCACAACTGGGAGTTCGAACGCGTGGCCAAGATCGACCTCGCCATCCTCCGGCTGGCCATGTTCGAGATGCTGCACCGGAAGGACATCCCGCCGGTCGTCTCGATCAACGAGGCCATCGATCTCAGCAAGCAGTTTTCCACCGTGGACGCGAAGCGCTTCATCAACGGCATCCTCGACCGGATGAAGGACAAGCTCGGCCGAGACTCGCGGAAACCGGCCGCGGAATGAGCCAATCTTTCCCGCGGATTTCACGGATAGACGCGGATAAAGAAAGCAGCCATCCGCGAATATTCGCGTAATCCGCGGAGAATTCCTCCTGATGTTTTCACTTTATAAGAAATTCAAGGACGGCCTGACGAAGACCGTCGCGGCCATCGCGGCCAAGACCCACGGGCTCTTCGGCGGGCGGAAGATCGATGCCGCGTCGCTGGAGGAATTGGAGGAGGCGCTCTACACCGCCGACTTCGGCGTCGATACCACCACCGAGATACTCGACGAGATCAAGGCGGCCTACCGCAAGGACCCCGAGCTCAAGGGCCAGCAGGCCGCCGCCATCGGCGTCACGGTGCTGCGGCGGGTGCTCGCCGGCGCCGAGGGCAAGCTGGAGCCAGCCGCCGCCAAGCCCACGGTCATCGCCATGATCGGCGTCAACGGCTCGGGCAAGACCACCACCACGGCGAAGCTCGCGCACAAGCTCAAGGGTGACGGCCAGACGGTGATCGTGGCCGCGTGCGACACCTTCCGCGCGGCGGCGGTCGAGCAGTTGAAGAGCTGGGCCGAGCGCCTGAAGATTGAGATCGTGGCCAGCCACACCGGGGCCGACTCCGCCGCCGTGGCGTTTGACGCCTGGCAGGCCGCCAAGGCCCGCGGGCACGACTGGCTGATCGTGGACACGGCCGGCCGTCTCCACACCAAGGGCAACCTGATGGAGGAGCTCGCGAAGATTCGCCGCGTCCTGCAGAAGAACGACCCCGCCGCGCCGCACCACCGCTGGCTCGTGGTGGACGGCTCGCTGGGGGCCAATTCCATCGAGCAGGCGAAGGTGTTCCACCAGAGCTTCGGGCTGACGGGGCTCGTCGTCACCAAGCTCGACGGCACCAGCCGAGGCGGCGCGATCGTCGGCATCTGGCGGCAGTTGAAAATCCCAATCTATTTCATCGGCCTCGGCGAGCAACCCGACGACCTCCAGCCGTTCTCGGCGGACAACTACGCCCGCGCCGTGTTTGGGTTGGAGGCGCAATTGTCGCCGCACGGCGACAATTGACTCAGGGCTCCGGCTCGGGTGAGGCGGGGGAGTTTTTCAGCGCGACGGCAATGGCGGCGAGGAGTTGGTGTTGGCGGCATCAAGCCGCAGGGCGGCCTCCTGCAGCACCGCGCGCGCAGGTTTGCGCATGGCCAGCAACCGCGGCAGGCTGCTTTCCAAGCCGGTGCCATCGCGCGCCAGGCCCTGCTGATGCACCAGCTCGGTGAGGGCGGCCTGATCAAGCGGATTCTGGCGCACGGCTGACTCGATGACACGCTGGGCCGGCCGCATGGCGCCGATCTCCGCCAGGCGGCGGGAGAGCAGGATGCTGTCGCTGCTGCGCGGACGCTGGCGGACGAGGAAAGTCTGGAGGTAGATCTCGCCGTTGACGGGGTCGCCGGCCCCGAAACAGGCGAGCGCCCGCAATCCGGCCAGCGTGTCGGCGAAGCGCGGATTGGCTCCGGCGGGCCCGGCGAGCGCGGCCTCCGCGGCAGCCAGCGCGGCCGGGTAATCGCCCGCCAGCGCCAGACCCTGCACCAGGGCGAGGTCGAAGGTCTCGAGTGGATAGCCGCGCTCGGCGGCCAATCCGCGGAAGCGGCGGACGAGGCCGGTGTTGCCGGTGTCGCTGGCGAACCAAGCCAGCAGCAGCAACGCTGCAGGGTCCGCCGGGTAGTCGGCGAGGTAGGATTCGGTCTCGCGTTGCACCCGGGCCTGATCGCCCCTGCGCTGCCAGGCGTAGAGCAGATCGATGCGCGGGCCGGGGCTGGCAGGGTCGGCGAGGTGGCGAACGAGCGCCTCGTTGAGCTCCCGCGTCGTGTCCCCGAGGTCGCGATAAAAGCGGATGAGCTGGAGCGGCAACTCGTCGCGCCCCGGGAAACGGAGGCGCTGCTGCTCGAGCCGCAGCCGCGCCAGCTCGGGATAGCCGCGCTCCCAGTCGCAGCGCGCGAGCAGCAACTGGCCCTCAAGGCTGCGGTCGAGGCGCCAGTCGGCCACGAGTCGCTCGGCGCCGTCGTAGTCGCCGTAATGGTAGCGGACCGTGGCGGCCTGAAGAGCGAGGAACTGGTGGGTGAGGACCTCGTCGGGCTGCGGGGGCAGGTAGCGGCGGGG
>JBDHQK010000108.1:0-8186 GCA_039807025.1 Lacunisphaera sp. | reverse complement strand
CGCATTGGCCCCGAGGATTGCGCCGGTGTCCGAGCCGACGAGCGCGGTGTTGACCGGGACGGTCGGCGTGTTGGCCGAGATCACCGGCAGGCGGCTGTGATAGTTCATGTAGAACAAGCCGAATTCCGTGTCGGCCAGACCGTGCGCCAGCCAGCGGAGGTTGAGGCCGTATTGGCCGCCGCTGCCCGGCTCCCGGTCAACACCGCGAGAGATGGCCCCGAGGCCGGAGGAGTCGGCGATGGCGCCGAAGCCTAGATACACCTTCTTGCCTCCCTTGGCGACGAAGTCGTTCGTGCTGAAATAGGTGCCCGGGGGGTCGACGCGGGTGCGCTCCCAGTCCAGCAGGACGAAGGCCTCCAGGCTGAGCTCATCAGTCATGTTCAGCGAGCCGGACACCATCATGAGCGGCCGGAGCGCCTCCTTGAGCTCCGAGCCGGGGGTGCGGAGCTTGGCGACGTCGATCGGGTTGATGGAGTTGACGCCGTTGGGGATGAAGGTGCTTTCGCCCCAGCTCAGCACTTGCCGGCCCACGCGGATCGTGGCGGGCATGCCGGCGATGGTCTCGTTGAAATAGACGTAGGCATCGAGCAGTTCGGCGCCTTGGGCGACGATCTTGCGGGCCTCGTCACTGAGCGCGGTGCGGTTACGCTCGCCGTTGGAGTTGACGAAATCGTTGAAGTAAAATCCGCGGACAAAGACGCCGCTGTTCTGGTATTTGAGGAACAGGTCGTGGTTCGCCTTGGCGAGAAGGGAGGCCATGCCCCTCCGGTAGTTCAGGTTGCCGTCGTCCGCGTTGACGGAGCGTTGCAGACCGCCGGCGGCAAGGCCGTATAAGTCGCGGTCCGGATCATTCAGGCGGTAAAGGCCGCCGACGGAGACGGTGGTGTCGAAGCTGCCCTTCGCTCCGGCGAAATCGAAGAGAAAGGCGCGGGCGGCCGGCGCGGCACCGAGGGCAAGGGCGAGGCCGGCAACAATCTGCAGGCGCAGACTGGGAGGTATGGCAATGCGTAGGTTCATAATACGGGTTACTCGGAACGTCTCACGTGAGACGGGGATTGGGGTAGGGTGGTGAACAAGCCGAAGCTTGGAGTTTGCTGGCGGGCATGAAGCTGCGTTTTGGCGACGACGGCAAGAGCTAAACCGCAGTCTGGCAGGGGTTTTCTTTCTGATTAGGCTTTTGACGCCCGCCCCAAATCAGCAACTTTTGCCGCCATGGACGCGGCGACGCACATCCACATCAAGGGAGCACGGGAGCACAATCTCCAGAACCTGGAGCTGCGCATCCCGCGCGGCAAATTGATCGTGCTCACCGGCCCCAGCGGCTCGGGGAAGTCCTCGCTGGCCTTCGACACGATCTATGCCGAGGGCTACCGGAAATACATGGAAAGCCTCTCGGCCTCCGCGCGGCAGGTGCTCGAGCAGCTCAAGCGGCCCGATGTTGATTTCATCCACGGCCTGTCGCCGGTGCTGGCCATCGAGCAGCGCAGCAGCGGAGGCTCGCCGCGCAGCACCGTGGCCACCGTCACCGAGGTGGCGGACTACGCGCGGCTGTTGTGGGCGGTCTGTGGGGAACAGCGCTGTCCCAAGGATGGCGGCCGGGTCGAGAAGCGCTCCCTCGACGACTGCCTCAACCAGCTTTATCGCGAGGCTCCCGGGGAGCGTGCCATCATCCTGGCGCCCTGGATGAAGGCCAAGCCCTCCGTGCTGCGCGACGAATTGCCGCGGCTCAGGCAGCGGGGATTCCAACGCGTGCGGCTGGCCGGGGAAATCAGGTCGCTCGAGGATCCGAAGCTCGTGCCGAACGGGGCGGAGGAGATCGCGGTGGAACTGGTGCTGGACCGCGTGCAGGTCACGGCCGAGCAGCGCAGTCGGCTGGCGGACTCGCTGGAGCTGGCCTTCCGCGAGGGGCGGAACCGGGCCAGCGTGCTCGCGCAGAAAACTCCGGAGGCACCGTGGCGGGAGATTTCCCTGAGCCAGCACCTGAGCTGCGTCCTCTGTGGCGACGCGTTCGATCCGCTCACGCCGCGACATTTCTCCTTCAATCACGCCGAGGGCGCTTGCGAGACCTGCGGCGGCCTCGGCCGGCAAATGACGTTCAGCGAGGAGCTGATCGTGCCCAAGCCGGAGAAATCCGTGCGCGAGGGGGCCATCAAGCCCTGGCGCATCGGCGGGCGGAACCTCATCATCCGTCACAGCTCCATCCTCAAGCAACTGGCCGAGCAGCTGCCCTTTGATGCCGACATCCCGTGGCAGGACCTGCCGGCGGAGACGCGCCACATCCTGCTGCACGGCGCCGGGGATCGGTTGTTCAGTTTCCGCGCGCGCAAGACCCAGAAGGCCGAGGCGAAGACCTTCCCGGGCGCGATCGCGCTGCTCGATGCCAGTCGGCGTGAATCACGCAGCGAGGGCTACCGCGCTCGGTTGGCCACGTTCATGGCGAGCGGTGACTGCCCTTCCTGCCACGGGTTGCGGCTCAATGCCCGCAGCGCGGCGGTGCGGGTGGGGGCGGGGTCAGCGGCTCCGCCAACGGGATTGGGCTTCGCCCAGTTCATGGCGCTCGATATCCGCCGCGCGCTGGAGTTCATGCAAGGCCTGCGCCACGTCCTGCCCGCGACCGACGCCGTGCGCGAGGTGCTGGAGGGCGTGACGCAGCGGCTGCATTTCCTCAGTGAGACCGGCCTGGGTTACCTGACCCTCGACCGCGAATTCCCCACGCTTTCCGGCGGCGAGGCCCAGCGGGTGCGGCTGGCGACGCAGCTCGGCATGGGGCTGGTCGGCGTGATCTACGTGCTCGACGAGCCGAGCATCGGACTGCATCCGCACGACAACCAGCGCCTCCTGGCCACGCTCCGCGAGCTGCGCGATCGTGGCAACACGGTGCTGGTGGTCGAGCACGACGCCGACACCATGCGCATTGCCGATGAGCTGATCGAACTGGGGCCCGGCGCCGGCACCGAGGGCGGCCGGATACTCTTTCACGGCGCCCCCGCGGCTTGCGCGCTGCTGCCGGCGGCTTCCTCTCGAACCGGGGCCTACCTCGGTGGCAAGCTCGGTGTCGTAAAGGACGGCAAGGCGCGCCGGCCGGACGACCGCTGGTTGTCGGTCAAGGGTGCCAGCGAACACAATCTGAAGGGCGTGGACGCGCATTTTCCCGTGGGCCTGCTGACCTGCGTCACGGGCGTGTCCGGCTCGGGCAAGAGTTCGCTCGTGAATGATATCCTCGCCGCGGCCGCGGCGAGGAAACTCAACGGCGCGAAGGCCCTGCCGGGCCGGCATCGCAGCCTGGCCGGGTTCGAGCATTTCGAGAAGGCGGTCGTGATGGATCAGGAGCCCATCGGGCGGAGCCCGCGCTCGAACCCCGCGAGCTATGTCGGCCTGCTGGACTTGTTGCGCGACTTGTTCGCCAAGCTGCCGCTCGCCAAGGTGCGCGGCTACAAGGCGAACCGTTTCAGTTTCAATGTGCGCGGCGGGCGCTGCGAGCGCTGCCAGGGCGACGGCCAGATCAAGCTGGACATGCAATTCATGGCCGACGCCTACATCCCGTGCCCGAGTTGCGACGGCCGGCGCTTCAACCGCGAGACGCTCGAGGTGCGCTTTCACGGCCAGAGCATCGCCGACGTGCTGGCGCTGACGGTGGCGGAGGCCATGGCGTTGTTCCGCGCCGTGCCGCGCATCATGGAAAAGCTGGCGACCCTGGACGCCGTCGGTCTTGGCTATCTGCAGCTCGGCCAGTCCGCCACGACCCTGTCGGGCGGAGAGGCCCAGCGGATCAAGCTGTCGCTGGAGCTCAGCAAACGTGAGCAGGGGACGACCCTCTACATCCTCGACGAGCCGACCACCGGCCTGCACTGGACGGATATTCAGCGGCTGATGGACCTGCTCTTCAAGCTGCGTGATTCAGGCAATACCCTCGTCGTCATCGAGCACAACCTGGACGTCATCCGTCTGGCCGACTGGATCATCGACCTCGGTCCCGGTGGCGGTCCGGACGGCGGTGAAATTGTCTATGCCGGCCCGGTGGAGGGACTGGCGCGCGAGCCGCGCTCGTTGACGGGGCGGGCACTCAAGGGGTAGGGGTTCTGCTTCCAGACGGCGGGGCTGGAGGGCAGGGCCAGCTGAAAATCCTGCAACTATCGGCAACGGGCCGGTGTGCTTGGGGTGTCGTCAGAGCCCCACCCCCCTCATGAATACCCCCATTCGCTTCACCCTTGCCGCCGCGACCCTGTCGCTGGTGTTGACCACGGTTACTTCCGCTTCCGAAATTGAAACTGGTGCCATTGACATCGGCCAGCTGATGCCCGCCGCGAAGGGGCATTTCGTCGAGATCAACCTCTCGCCGGCCATGCTCAAGTTTGCGGCCCGCATCGCGGCCCGCCAGGAGCCCGAGACGGCCGGACTCATCCGCAACCTCAAGAGCATCCGCGTCAATGTCGTCGGCCTCGACGACTCCGACCGCTCCGCCACGATCGAGAAGATCGAGGGCGTCCGCCGCAAGCTTGAGACCCAGGGCTGGACCAAGATGGTCACCGTCCGGGAGAAGAACGACGGCGACAATGTGGACATCCACGTGATGCAGCGCGGCGAGGAGGCTATCGACGGCCTGGTCGTTACCGTGCTCGACAAGAAGGGCGAGGCCGTCTTCGTGAACATCGTCGGCAACATCAATGCCGACCAGATCGCGCAGATCGCCGACAAGTTCGACCTCGAGCCCCTGCGCAAGGTGCACCTGAAGATCGAGGCAAAGAAGAAGGCCAAGGACGTGTAACCAAGCCGGGAATCTCACCTCCCATGAATCCCGCTCCCCAAGTCGCTCCCGCCACCCGCCGCCGTGTCTGGCCGTGGGTGGTCTTCGGTGCCGGACTCTGTCTCGCGCCGTTCCTGCTCCTCGGCGTCGCCGCCATCAGCTGCCTGACGCTCGACCGCGACGTGCGGGTGTTGCGCGATCACGTCATGGAAGCCACCGACACCGCTTGGGACACCAAGATCCAGATGAGTATCGGTCGCCTGACGCTCGGTGCGATCGGGCAGGGGCTGCGCCTCGTCGATCACAAGGACATGGACGATGCCCGCCTGGCCCTGCACTCCGTGAAACAGGCCAGCGTCGGCGTCTACGAGCGCCGTGCCGGCGGCAACGATTGGTCCCGCGAGCAGCTATTTGCCGCAACGGACCGCGCCATGCGGAACCGCGGCTGGACCCGCATGGTGGGTGCCGCCGAGAAAAAGGAGACCGTGCTGGCCTACGTGCAGGACGACCTGGACGAGGACGAGCCTTTCGAGATATGCGTCGCCGTGCTCAACGGAAAGGAAATGGTCGTGGTCTCGACGACGATCGATGCCACTGCCTTGGGCGACCTGGTCGCCCGGCACGCCGGCGATGAGGTGAAGCGGCACCTGCGGTCGGCGAAGTTCAGGTTCTGAGGTTTGGTCACTGTGTAGGACGGGTGGGGCGAGTCGTCCCGACGAGCCACAGCTCACGCGGAGGATTCGCCCCACCTTGATATCCGCCCCGTTCCGTGCAATTCGTGGCGGCGATGTCCCGCCTGCCGCCCATCGTCACGACCCCGGCCTTGCCGACGGTCGTCCACCTCGACGCCGACGCGTTCTTCGTGTCGTGCGAGTTGTCGATGAACCCGCAGTTGCGCGGCACCAAGTGCGCCGTCGGCGGGCGGGAGCGCGGCATCATCTCCTCGGCCAGCTACGAGGCCCGCGCCTGCGGGGTTTACACACCGATGGCGACCAAGCACGCGCTCAAGGTCTGTCCCGATCTGATCCTGCTGCCGCACACCCCGGGCATCTACAGCAAGAAGTCCCGGGAGATGTTTGAGCTGTGCGAGACGGTCACGCCCATCGTGCAGCGCAACTCGATTGATGAGGGTTACCTTGACCTAGGGCCGTGCGGTTTCAGGTCGGCTGCCGAAATCGAGCACCGCATCCGCGGCTTGCAGCAGCGCATCTGGGACGAGCTTCAGATACCGGCTTCCTTTGGCATAGCGGGCAACAAGCTGCTGGCCGCCATCGCCAGCAAGGCCCGCAAGCCCCGCGGCTTCACGGTGGTGCCGCCGGGGAAGGAGGCCGCCTTTCTCGCCCCCCTGAAGATCAGCGTGATCCCCGGCGTCGGCATAAAGAGCGAGGAACGGCTGGCCGCACAAGGCATCCGGTTGGTTAGCGACTTGTTCACGCGCACCGAGTCCGAGTTGCAGGCTCTCTTCGGCAGCGGCTGGCAGGGGATGCTGGCCATGGCCCGCGGCGAGGACGACCGGCCGGTGCACACCGACCACGAGGACGCAAAGTCCTACTCGGTGCAGGAGACCTTCGGGGAGGATATCCGCAATTTCGCGGAGATCGAGCGCATCGCCAAGGGCATGATTGATGAGCTGATGCCCGCCATCCGCGCCGACGGGAAGCGGGTGAAAACGATGACCGTGAAAGTGCGTTATCCCGGCATGGAGAACAGCACGTCCGGCCGCAGCCTGGCCGAGGCCACCGACCTCGAAGCACCATTTTATCCACTGGTGCAACCGCTGCTGCAGGCCGCCTGGACGCAACGGCGCCCCTTGCGGCTGGTCAGCGTGAGATTTTCCGGCGTCGAGACCCAGGGCGCCCAACTCGAGATGTTCGGTCAGTCAGACGAGAAGAAACGCCGTCTGGCGGCGGTTCTAGACAAACTCAACGACAAGGGCAAAAAGGGCGTCGTCCGCCACGGGCATCAGATTCAACCGAGCGGAAAATCCCAATGACACTTATGGCTTGGTTATTCGTGTGAATTCGTGTCCCTTCGTGGTTCAATGGCTCAGCAGGAAGTAGATCAACGCATCACCGTCGCCAAGCAGGCCGTCCTCGCCGAGACGGCGCTGATGCACCGGGAATTCGGCCACGCCAAGCCCGTCATCAAGCACGACGGCACCAAGGTGACGCCCGTGGACATCGCCATCTCGCAGCACCTGCAGGAGGCGATCACCCAAGCGTTCCCTGCCGACCAGTTTTTCAGCGAAGAGCTGGCGCCGACAGCCGAGCCCGTGCCGGTCACCTCGCGTTTCTGCTGGGTGTGCGATCCCATCGACGGCACCAACAACTACGCCAACGGCATCATCTACTGCGCGATCTCGCTTGCCCTGTTGGAAAACGGCACTCCGGTCTATGGCATCGTTTACGACATGGCTCGGCGCGTCCTCATCCACGGCGGCCCGGGGCGCGGCGTCTGGGACGGCGACAAGCAGGTTCGCGTGAAGCCCCAGGCACCGAACAGTTACAGCCTCATCGGCTTTCACTCGCCGGTGGAGAAGGTCCACGCGATGGAAGGCAAGAAACTCATCGAAAACTTCAAGATCCGCGGCCTCGGCAGCAGCACCCTGCACCTGGCCTATACCGCCATCGGGCTGCTCGACGGGGTGGTGGACCACAACAACAAGGTGTGGGACATCGCCGCCGCCTGCGCCCTCTGCGCCGAGTCTGGCGTCGAGATTCACTACCTCGAGAACCCGCCGTTTCCGATGACGGAATTCAGCCTGAAGGCGAATCGCATCCAATATGCCGCCGGCAATCCGGCGATGAAGGCGCGACTGCTCGAGGTGCTGGGGCGATAGTGGGCGCGCCTGTGCTGGCGATCCAAGCACCAGTTTGGGTATTGAGAGCGCAAAGGAAGCCCTGCACGCCACCGCCCGGCTTGACTGGGCCGCAGGTTGCGACATCCTGCCGCATCATGAGCGTCGAGCAGATGCAACAGGCTGTGGGCAAGCTGCCGGAGAAAGAACGGCGGAAATTTGCCATATGGTTGCTGGCCAAGTATCCGCCGCGTTCCACCGGCGATTTGGTTTCCCAGGCTGAGGCTGAGGCCCGTCAGGCGAAATGGGTGCCGCAGCCTCCCGGCCGGGACAATATTCCCACGGGCAAGGCCTTGGCCAAAGCAGTCGGACGGGCCAAGGTGCTCGGATTGGCCCGGTAGCTGGCCGTGCCCACGCCCCGGACACTGATTCACTCGGCGTGGTTCGACTACGCGCTCAACCGGCTGGGTGGCGCGGAAGCGATGGACGAGTTGCTCGGACGCGAGCTTTACCGGCTGGCACTCTACGCCGACCTCGTGCCTGTGGCGACGGGCTGCGACGAGTTGAGAATCTACCGGACTGATCCCTTCCTGCGCGACGACGGACACCTTATCCGCGTTTGGATCTACTTCACGTTGCAGAAGG
>JBDHQK010000107.1:0-8192 GCA_039807025.1 Lacunisphaera sp. | reverse complement strand
CCACCGTGCTTCCTGAACAGCCCGCGCTTGGTGCGGGGGTTGAACAGGTGTTTCAGCGCGCGGTCCACGCCGTAGCTGCTGAGCGTGAGGCCGAAGTTGTCCGTGGCCACCTCGGGCACGGTGTGGGCCTCATCGAGCACGAGGAAGTCGTCGGGAAACAGCACGCCCTGGCCCTCGGGCCCCGACCCGTGGGCGCGGGCGCCGCCGGCGTTGATGAGGGCGAAGAGCAGCGCGTGGTTGACGATGATGACCTGCGCCGTGCGGAGCCGGGCCCGAGCGCGCTGGTAGTGGCATTTGGCGTCGTCACAGTGCTTGCGGGAGCAGGCGGCGGAGTCGGCGTTGACGGCGTCCCATACTTCGGGACGGGGCGGAGGTTTCAGTTCGTGGCGCAGGCCGGTGGTGGTGGTTTCCGCCCAAGTGGCGATGCGCTGCAACTCTTCGTAGTCAGCGTCAGCAAAGAGACTGGCGCGGTCGGCGAGGGCATGCCCGAGCCGGCTGGGACAGAGATAGTTCGACTTGCCGACGAGGACGGCCGAGCGGAAGTCGGCATAGCGGGCCAGACCGGTAGAGGCCTTGAACACGCGGCGGCAGATGGGCAGGTCCTTCTGCTCAATCTGCTCCTGCAGCGAGATGGTGTGGGTGGACACGATGAGCTGCCGGCCCTGCTCGACGGCGTGGATGATGCCCGGGATGAGATAGGCCAGAGATTTGCCTACACCCGTGCCGGCCTCAAAGAGCAGGGGCTCGTCGCGATACAAGGCTCCGGCGGTCACGCAGGCCATTTGCTCCTGTTCCGGCCTGTGCTCCAGACCGAGCACGTCGCACAGCACGCCGCTCTCGCCGAACAATTCCTCCGCCAGCTCGCGGACGCGCGAGGGCTTGGGACCGGTGCCTGCGCCCGGGCCGGAGTCGTCATTCAGGCCGATCATGGACGCCCACTGAGCGTATTAAGCATCCGGGGCGCAATTGATATTTGCGAACGAGGGGCGCACACCGCATCCTGCCGCATGGACAATTCGAGCAGCGTGGAAGGGAACTGGACCGACGAGCTGGTGCGCTTCCTGTGCGAACAGCCGGGCGTGGGCGCGGTGCGGCTGGACCCCGCCGCCAGGCAGGTCGCGGTGGCGACCATCGGACAAGTCAATCTGGCGGATCTCGAGCAGCACCTCGCTGCGACCATTGCCGCCGTGGAGGCGCGTTTTGCCGACCAGCCGGCGCGCCTCGCGGCGCTCGGCTTCTCGCTGAGGCGCGACGGTGATGCCATCGAGATTGGCCGCAACATGGGCCAGACGGCCGAGAAACTTTGGCTCTGGCGGGAGATGGAGTGGCCGGAGATCAAGGCCGAGCCGACCGCCGCGGATCAGGAGTGGCGCCTGCTGGCTGTGCTGGCCGCAATCTGCGGCGGCGCGGGCATTGCTGGCCTGCTGGCGGAGCATTTCCTGCCCGGCCTGCCATGGCTGGCGAAAAGCCTCTACCTCGTCGGCATCGCCGCCGGCGGCTGGGATGCGGCTGTCGATTCGTGGGAGAACCTGAAGAAGCGCGAGGTTGACATCCATTTCCTGATGCTGGCGGTGGCGCTCGGCGCGATGTTCATTGGCGCGTGGGGCGAGGCCGTCCTGTTGTTGTTCCTGTTCTCCGCCTCCGGGGCGATGGAGGAATACGCGCTCGATCGCACCCAGCGCGAGGTGAGCTCGCTGCTGAAGTCCGCGCCGAAGCGGGCCACCGTGATCGAGGCGGACGGCCATGAGCGGGAGATTGCGGTCGAGGATTTGCGGGTCGGCTCGCGAGTGCGGGTGCGGCCGGGCGGGGCTTTTCCCGCCGACGGCCTCGTGACTGACGGCAAGAGCGCCGCCGACGAAGCCAACCTCACCGGCGAGGCCACGCCGGTCGAGAAGAGCAGGGGCGACCAGGTGTTCAGCGGCACGATCAACCTGTGGGGTTCGCTCGACTATGAAGTCGTGCGGCTGCCGGCGGAGAGCACGCTGCAGAAGATCATCCGGCTCATCCAAACGGCGCAGAAATTGAAGGCGCCGAGCGAGCGCTTCACCGACAAGTTCGGCACCGGCTACACTTACGCCGTCATCGGCGGATCCTTCGCGATGTTCCTGGTCTGGTGGCTGGCCTTCGACCTGCCGGCCTTCGCCAACACGCCGGAAACTCGCTCGGCGTTCTACCGGGCCATGACGCTGATGGTTGTGGCCAGCCCTTGTGCGCTCGTGTTGTCCATTCCTTCGGCCATCCTCGCGGCCATTGCCTGGGGGGCCCGGCATGGCGTGCTGTTCCGCGGCGGGGCGGCGATCGAGAAGCTGGCCGACATCAACGTGGTGGCCCTGGACAAAACCGGCACCCTCACGACGGGCGAGCTGGCGGTCGTGGGCTACGAGAGCTTTCCGCCGGGGCGCGAGACCGAGATCATGGAGCTGGCCTATGCGCTGGAGGCGAAGTCGGAGCACCCGCTGGCGCGCGCCATCGTGCGCGACGCGAAGGCGCGCGGCGTGCAGGAGCTGCCACTCGCGGACTTCCAGAACATCGTCGGGCAGGGTGTCCGCGGGAGTTACAGCGGCGGGCAGGCCTTGCTGGGACGCCGCGAGCTGTTGGAATCAGGCCCGCTGGCCGGCTGGGCCAGCAAGCTGCCGCCGGCTTCGGCGGAACTCTCCGAGGTGTGGATTGTGGGCCGCGACTTGATCGGCCGGGTTCTGCTTCGCGACCAGATCCGCCTCGAGTCCAAGGCGGTGCTCGCCGAGTTGAAGGCAATGGGCATTCGCACCGTCATGCTCACCGGTGATCGTCGCCAGGCGGCGGAGTCGGTCGCCCGCGAACTGGGCCTCGACGAAGTCCGCGCCCACCTGACACCCGAGATGAAGGTGGCGGCGATCCAGGAACTGCGCGCCGACCCTCGGAGCCGAAAGGTGGCCATGGTGGGCGACGGCGTGAACGACGCGCCCAGCCTGGCCGCGGCCGACGTGGGCGTGGCCATGGGCGCGAGGGGGAGTGACGCCGCGCTGGAGCAGGCCGAGGTCATCCTGATGCACGATCGCATCGAGAACTTTCTCGCCGCCGAGCGCTTGAGCCGGCGCGCCAAGGCCATCATCCGGCAGAATCTCACGATTTCTCTCGGCGTGGTCGTCATCATGGTGGTGGCCACGGCGTTTGGGGCTGTGCCGCTGGCGATGGGCGTCGCCGCCCACGAGGGCAGCACGCTGGTGGTGTGTCTCAATTCGCTCCGGCTGCTGTTCGGGCGGAACGGGTAGGTGCGGGTTTATCCCGCGATTCAGGATGCTCGGTCGCGGCGTAAAGCCGCTCCTCTACACGCTCAGTCCTCAATCCACACCAAATCCCCCGCGCGCACCTCCTCGAAGAGTGCGACGATCTCGAGATTGTTCATCTCGATGCAGCCGCCGCTGAAGGGCTGGCCGAGGCGCTCCTCGTGGTTGGTGCCGTGGATATAGACATAGCGCTCGTAGGTGTCCACGACCTCGCCAGCGGCGTTGCGGCCGGCGTTGACGCCCGGCTCAAGGCCGCGCAGCCAGAGGATGCGCGAGGTGATGAGATTCCGGGCCTGCGCGGCGGGGTCGAACTCAGAAAAATGCCGGCCGGTGCTGACGCGGGTGTTGAACACGATGCCCGGGGGCGAGCCGGCGCCGTGCTTCTCGGCGATGACGTGGAGGCCGCGCGGCGTGCCGAGGGAATCTTTCACGTTGGAGGGCGGGCGCAGCGAGGTGGATATGACGTGGCTGCGACGCAAAGCACGGTCCTGGAAAAACATCAGTGTTTGCCGTGCGATGCTGACAGCTATGACACGCGCTGAGGGCTTGATTCCCAGCGTGGCACACCTTTCTTCTAGCCGTTCCAACATTTCATTCACTGTGAGCAATAATTCCTATCGGGTCGGCATCGTCGGTGCCACGGGAGCAGTCGGTCAAGAGCTGATTGCCCTGTTGCAGGCGCACGCGTTTCCGCTCGCGGAGCTGCGGCCCCTGGCCTCGGCGCGTTCCGCGGGCAAGAGCATCGATTTCGGCGGGAAGAAAATCACCGTGCAGGAGGCGAAGCCCGAGGCGTTCGCCGGCCTCAACGTCTGCTTCTTCGCCGCCGGCGGCTCCGTCACCAAGGCGCTGGCCCCCGAGGCCGTGAAGCGCGGCTGCCTTGTCATCGACAAGAGCTCGGCGTTCCGGATGGACCCCGATGTCCCGCTGGTCGTGCCCGAGATCAATCCGGAGGCCCTGCGCCGGCACAAGGGTATCATCGCCAGCCCGAACTGCTCGACTGCGGTGGCGCTGATGGCGCTGTTCCCTCTGCATCAGGCCTTCGGGCTCAAGCGCGTCGTCTTCTCGACCTACCAATCCGTGTCCGGCACCGGCGCCGACGCCATTCTGGAACTCGAGCAGCAGACGCGGGCCCATGCCGCCGGGCATCCGCTCACCCGCGAGGTCTATCCGCATCAGATTTTCCAGAATCTCATCCCGCACATCGATTCGTTCGGCGCGGACGGCTACACCGGCGAGGAGACGAAGATGTGCATCGAGAGCCGCAAGATTCTCGGTCTGATGGATCTCAAGGTGTCGGCCACCTGTATCCGCGTGCCGGTCGTGCGCGCCCACTCCGTCGCCATCAACGCCGAGTTTGCGCGCCCCGTCACGATCGAGGCCGCGCGCCAGGCCATCGCCGCCTTCCCCGGGGCCGAGCTCATCGACGAACCAGCGAGGAACGCCTATCCCACGCCGCTCGCCTTCAGCCGCCAGGAGAAGTGCGGCGTCGGCCGCATCCGCCTCGATACCGCCCTCGACAACGGCCTGGCGCTGTGGGTCAGCGGTGACAACCTCTGGAAAGGCGCCGCCCTCAACGCCATCCAGACGGCCGAGAAGATCATCGCAATGGGGCTGCCGCTGCGCGCTTGAAGGGAGAACGTGGCCTGCGGCGCATTTTTCGGATGTGCGCATGGCAGCAACCCGGTCAGGGGCCGGCTTCTACCTCAATTCACCCTTGCGAGCCTCCGGGCCTTGGCCTTTCGTGCCGCTTCCGGACGCTTAGCTCAGTTGGTTAGAGCACCTCGCTTACACCGAGGGTGTCGGGGGTTCGAGTCCCTCAGCGTCCACCAGGTTTCTTTCCGAATCGAAAGGAAATTTGTCCGCCATAGCCTTGGCAAAGGCGGACCATAATCCCTCTCTCCCTTGAAAAAAGTCATCCTCGCCACCCGTAAAAGTCCACTCGCCCTTATCCAGGCCGAGATGGCCGCGGCGCGTTTGCGCACGGCCTTTCCCGGGGTCGAGTGCGAGCTGCTGAAGCTCGTCACAACCGGCGACAAGCAGGCCGAGTGGTCACTCAGCAAGCAGGGCGGCAAGGGATTGTTCACCGCCGAGCTCGAGCAAGCCCTGCTGCGTGGCGAGGCGGATGTGGCGGTGCACAGCTGCAAGGACCTGCCGGGCGAGATGGTCGCGGGACTGGTCGTTGCGGGCTACCTGCCGCGCGAGGACGTTCGCGATGTGCTGGTGTTGCGCGAGGGCGTCACCACGCCCGCCACCATCGCCACCAGCAGCCCACGCCGGCAGATGCAGGCAAGGAAGCTTTACCCGTCTGCCACATTCACCGAAATCCGCGGCAACGTGGACACGCGCCTCAAGAAAATCTCGGCCGGGGCCGCGGACGCGACCATCCTGGCCCGCGCCGGCCTGAACCGCCTCGGCATCCCCAGTTGGCCGGGGGTTGTCTTCCGCCTGCTCAATCTCGAGGAAAGCGTGCCGGCCGTGGGGCAGGGCGCCATCGCCATCCAAAGCCGGTCCGGGGATGCGGCGCGCTTTGCCGCGGCCTTCGATGTCATCACTGCCCGCAGCGTCACGATCGAGCGAGCCCTGCAGGCCGCCCTCGGCGGTGGCTGCCAGATGGCCTTCGGCGCGCATGTCGCCGGCAACCAGCTGTATTTCTTCCACGAAAAGACCGGTATTCGCACTCTGCCTCTGGCCGAGGCGGACTATGCCGTTCCGG
The DNA here is from genome assembly GCA_039807025.1 of Lacunisphaera sp. Taxonomy (GTDB): domain Bacteria; phylum Verrucomicrobiota; class Verrucomicrobiia; order Opitutales; family Opitutaceae; genus Lacunisphaera. The sequence continues at coordinate 2,213 of JBDHQK010000107.1, read as the reverse complement.
CCGCCACGGCGGACCGCGTGCTCAAGGAACTCAGACTCCCATGACCAAAGCTCTGCTCGCCGGCCGTCGCATCGCCCTCACTCGCCCCGCCGCCACCTCAGCCGACTGGCGCGCGCGACTTGAAGCGCTCGGCGCCGAGGTCGTCGAGCTGCCGCTCATCAAGGTCAGCAAGGACGTCAATCTGCATACCCTGGCGGAGGTGTTCCAGGAGCTGACCCAATACGAGTGGCTCGTCTTCACGAGCGTCAACGGCGTGAAGTATTTCTTCGAGGAGTTCCACCGGGTGTTCGACGACATTCGCTCGATCGGCATGGTTCGCATCGCGGTGGTAGGCGAGGCCACGGCAGCCGCCGTCCGCGAGCAGCGCTTGCGAGTGGATCTGCAGCCTAAGAAGGCCACCGCCGAGGAATTGGCGAAGGAGCTGACCAGCCGTGAATCGATGGACAGCGCCAAAGTCCTCGTGGTGACAGGCAATCAAAACCGCGAGGTTCTCATCAAGAAACTCAACGAGGCTCGCGCCATCGTGGACCAGCTGCCGGTTTACAGGACCGAGGAGACCGACCTCGCAGCCGACCCGCTGGCCGGTGATTTTCGGGCAAAGGGCGCCGATGCCATCCTGTTCGCCAGCCCGTCGGCGGCGCAGTCGTTCTTCGACCAGGCCGCGACGCTCAAGCTCTCCGCCAAGGCAAAGCGCCCGCTCGCGGGCAGCATCGGGCCGACGACGACGGCCACGATGAAGCAGCTCGGCCTGCCGGTGGATTTCGAGGCGGCCGACGCCAGCCTCGACTCGCTCGTGACGGCCTTGCTTGGGAAGCTGAAGTAAAACCACGGAACACACCGGGCACACGGAATCGGAGAATTGATTGCTTCCGTGTATTCCGTGTATTCCGTGGTGACCAATTCCCCATGAAAGTCCCCTTCCTCGACCTCAAGCTGCAGCATCAGGCCATCCGCACGGAGGTGCTGGCGGCGCTCGCCGACACCTACGACAACACACGTTTCTGCCTCGGCAAGGACGTGGAGGATTTCGAGAAGGCCTTCAGCGCCGCCTTCGGTCATGCGCGCACGCTCGGCATGAACAGCGGCACCTCGCCGCTGCACATCGCGTCGATCGCGGGCGGTTTCGGCCCGGGCGACGAGATCATCACCACGCCTTTCACCTTCGCCTCCAGCTGCTGGGGCATCAGCTACGTCGGTGCCAAGCCCGTGTTCGTCGACATCGATCCCGACACCTGGTGCATCAGCCCTGAAGCCATCGCCAAGGCCATCACGCCCAGGACCAAGGGCATCGTCATCGTCCATATCTTCGGCCAGCCGGCGCGGATGGACGAGATCATGGCCATCGCGAGGCAGCACAAGCTGTTCGTCGTCGAAGACTGCGCGCAGGCCGTCGGCGCCACTTACAAGGGCGCGCCCGTCGGCAGCATCGGCGATTGCGGCACGTTCAGCTTTTACCCGACGAAGAACCTCGGCGGTTGCGGCGAGGGTGGGGCGTTTGTCTCCAGGCACGCCACCGTGATGGACAAGGCGCAGCTCCTGCGCGTCCACGGCTCGCCCAAGCGATACGCGCACACGGAGGTCGGCTTCAATTTTCGCATGGACGGCTTCCAAGGCGCGGTGCTCAGCATCAAGCTGAAGAAGCTCGCCGGGTGGACGACCCGCCGCCGCGCCATCGCGGCGAAATATCGCGCCGGCATCAAGCGCAGCGACGTGCAGCTGCCCGTCGTGCCGGCCTACGGCGAGAGTGTCTGGCACCAGTTCACCTTGCTGCATCCTAAGCGCGACGACCTGCGCGTCCACTTGGAGAAGCAGGGCGTCGGCACCGAGATCATCTACCCGGGTCCGATGCACCGGCAGGCGTGCTATGCCTCGCTCGGCTATGCCGCCGGCAGTATTCCCGTCGCGGAGAAGACGAGCGCCACCTGTATGAGCCTGCCGATTTTCCCCGAGCTAACGGACGAACAGGTGGATCACGTGATCAAGTCGGTAAACGAGTTCTGACGATGGCCAACGGCGTGCGGCTCAAGGTCTGCGGCATCACGTCTCTCGTGGATGCCGATGCCGCCGACGCCGCGGGTGCCGATTGCCTGGGCTTCATCTTCCACGCCAAGTCGCCGCGCAATGTCGGCCCCGCGAAATACGCCGCGATGAAGGAGCGACTGCCCTCGTGCCAGAAGGTGGCGGTGTGCGTCGAGCCCTCCGTCGCCGACCTC
>JBDHQK010000005.1:0-42175 GCA_039807025.1 Lacunisphaera sp. | reverse complement strand
ATGCCCTCGGGTCCGCCGCTGCGCTGGCACGAATACGGTCGGGCCCTCCAGCTGTTGCTCCGGGCCGCCCGCCGCAAGCCGGCACGCCCGCTCGCCGCACTCGCGCACGAGCTCGTCGCCTCCCTCCCCTGGCCGCGCGACCTGCGCCATCCGCACCCGCCCTTCAAGGGCCACCTCGACGAACCCGCCGCCATCACCCGCAGCGGCTTTGGCCGCGTGCCGGTGCTGGGCTATCTCTTCCACGAAACGCTGCCCATCAAGCGCGTGCTCGCCACCTTCGACCTCCAGGTCTGGCAGACCATCGGGCACGGGCTGCCCTCGCCCGGTCCCGCGAGTTACTACCCTCAGTTCCCCACCGCCGCCAGCTGCGGCCTCTACGGCGTCATCGACGCGCCGGCGCAGCTGCCTGCGCCGCTCTGCCTGCGGCTTTATGCCGAGTTGCCCGACGGCAGCCTGCACCTCTGCTCGGTCCAGCGCGGCCTCCCCTGCACCAACGAGGAGGAGAAGAGCCCGTATCCAGCCCGAGCCGATGTCACCGTGGCCGCCGCCCACGAGATCCTGCAGCAGGCGCTGGCCGGCGCCCGCCGGCCGCTGATCCGCGACGCGGAGTTCGCGGGCGAGTTGGCGCGGATCGAGGCTGATTTCGCGCGCCGCGCCCCGGCCCGGCTCATCCCCGTTCCGCCGCTGTCACCGGCCCCGCACCGCCTGTCCGCCCCGCTCCCGCGCTCCGCGCTGCTCGTCACGCACAACCTCAACCACGAGGGCGCGCCACTCTTTTTCCTCGACTACGCCCGCCACCTGGCGGCGCAGGGCGTGGCCGTCACCGTCCTCAGCCCAGAGGACGGGCCCCTGCGCGCCCGCTTCGCCGAGTTTGCCCGCGCGATCCGGCTCGTCGACGTCGGGCCGGTCTTCGCCGCCGCCGATGCCGGCGCCGCCCGCGCGGCGCTGGACGCCGTGGCGCGCGCCGTGGATTTCCCGGCCTGCGATCTCGTCGTCTGCAACACTTTCACCACGTTCTGGGCGGTGCATGCCGCCAAGGCCGCCGGCCGCCGGGTGCTGCTCTATGTCCATGAGAGCACCACTCCGGCCAGTTTCTACGTCGGCCGGGTCTCCGCCGCCGTGGTCGCCCTCGCCGAGCAGGCCTTTGGCCTGGCCGACTGCGTCTCCTTCACCACCGCCGCCACCCGGCGGTATCACTGCGACTACGGCCGTCCCGAAAATCACCGTCTCACCCCGGGCTGGATCGAGGTTGCCCGGCTCGATGCCTGGCGCGCGCAGCATCCCCGATCGGACCTGCGCGCCCGCTTCAAGCTCAGGCCCGGCGAGTTGCTCGTCACCAATGTCGGCACGGTCTGCGACCGCAAGGGCCAGCACATCTTCGCCCGCGCCGTGGATCTGCTCTGGCGGCGCCACCCGGCCCTTGCGGCCCGCACGCGCTTTGTCATGCTCGGCGGCGGCGACACGCCCTTCGATGCCGTGCTGGCCGATCTCCTCTCCCATATCGATCGCCCCAATCTTGAGGTCCATCCCGCCTCGGCAGACTACCTGCCCTACTACGCCGCCGCCGATCTCTTCGTATGCTCCACCTACGAGGAATCCTCCCCGCGCGTCATCCTCGAGGCCATGGTCTGCGAGGTTCCCCTGCTCAGCTCCGGCGTGCAGGGTGTGCCCGAGCAGGCGCGCGACAGCCTGGAGGCCACGCTCATCCCGCCCGGCGACACCGTTGCCCTCTGCGAAGGCATGGCGCGCCTCCTCCTGTCGCCCGGCATCGGCCGCGACCTCGCCGCCCGCGCCCGCGCCCGCGTGGTCGCCGAATTCGACGCCGCCCTGCTCCTGCCCCGCCACGCCTCCCTCGCCGCCGAGGTCGCCCGCCGCGCGCCAAGCCTCTGACCGTCGGCTCACTCCTTGCCCCGCCGGCCGAACGCGCCCAGCGCGAGGCCGATGACTAGCCCGACCAAGCCGGAGCAGAAGATCACCAGCGCCTGCGACAGGGTGAACGACCACGCCAGAAAACTCACGGTCAACGGCTGTGCGTTCTGGACGGCAAAGATACCGAGGAGCAACAGGCCGGCGAGGACGACGATAAGCTTCAGATTCATGCTCTCAGCAAAGGGCGGAACGCCCCGAAGGCGAACCCATAGCACGGCCGACACGGTGGTGCCGGCAGGCGACCGATCGCCCGCCCATCTTTCCCGCCATGCGTCGTGCCGGATCCTTGCCAAGGGGTTGACCTCGGTGCCCCGGTTCGCAAGTTGACGCGCTGCGCCATGCCCTTGAGCCCTCTTTCACCAACCGGTCCGTCCACGCCTGCACGCGCGGCCTGGCATTTCGAGCTCGAGGTGTATCCGGCGGACTGGCGTTTCCCAGCGGGTGCCACCTGGATCGCAGGCTGGATCCACGCCCCGGCCCATCAGGCGGTGACCGACCTGCGCGCGTGGGTTGATGCCCGGCCTTTTCTCGGCCTCTGGGGCCTGCCCCGGCCCGATCTCGACCGCCGCCTCCTCGGCCGGCCCGGCCCGCCCTACGCCGGCTTTTCCTGTCTGCTCTCGCCGCACCGCGGTGCCGCCCTGCTCCGCCTCGAGGCGCGCGACGCCCAGGGCAACTGGCATGAACTGCACCGCACGGCCATCACCGTCGCACCCGACGCCCCGCCCGCGCCGGCTCCGAAGTCGCTGGCCGACCTGCTCCCCCAGCTCCTGCCCGACTGTCTGCGCCGCCTGACGCAGCAACCGGCAGCGGAGCTGACCGCGCTGGCCGATGCCGCCCTGGCCGCCGCCTTGGGTGAGCCGCTCAATACGCTGCCGGTGCCACCCTTCCACGGCGCACTGGAGGAGCCGCAGGCCGTCGGCCGCATTCGCTACGGCCGCCTCGCCGTCACCGGCTGGCTCGCGCACCGCACCGCGCGGATCCCCCGCCTCACCGCCATCACCGACGCGCTGCAGGAATCGCCCCTGCTCCACGGGCTGCCGCGCGCGGATGTCGGCGGCGTCTTCGCCGACCTGCCCGGGCGCGAGACTGCACAATTCGCCGGCTACGTGGATCTGCCCTCCGGCCTGGCTTCTCCCGTCCTGCTCAAGGTCATGGCCGAGTTGGACAACGGCGAGCGCCACCTCGTCTTCGCGCAACGCTTCACGCCCCAGATCATCGAGCCGCCGCTGCCGCCGCTGTCGCGCCGGCTCTTCGCCCGCACCTTGTGGGCCTTGCGCGGCGCCGCCGGCCGTTACCGCCTGCCCCTCGGCGGCGGCGCGCTCCTCGCCGCCGGCCGTGCCGCCTGGACCGCCTGGCAGGCCGAGGCTCCCGCCGCGCCGCGCCGCACCACGCCGGCCGCCGCGTCCGGGCCCGACTCGTCCGCGCCGCTCGGCCGCGTGCTCCTCGTCAGTCACAACCTCAACCTCGAGGGCGCGCCCTGGTTCCTCTTCGACCTCGCCCAACACTACCGCACGGCGCGGGGCGCGACCGTGCGCGTGGTCTCCCCGCAGGACGGCCCGATGCGCCGCGTGTTCGAGGCGGCGGGACTGCCGGTGAGCGTGGTGGACATCTCCCCCGCCCTGGGAGCGGGCTCGCCCGCCGCCTTTGCGGAGCGGCTCTTTGCCGCCACGGCCGCGCTGCCCTGGGCGGAGACCGACCTTGTCGTGGCCAACACCATGGTCGCCTTCTGGGCCGTGCCCGCCGCCGCGCGCCATGACCGGCCCACCCTGCTCTACGTGCACGAGAGCTCGCCCGTGCGCCGCTTCTTCGCCCCGCTGCTTGCCCCCGCGCTCTTCCCCGTCGTCGAGGAGGCCTTTCGCCGCGCCGCGCGCGTCGTGTTCACCGCCGCCTCCTCCCACGCCGTCTTCCGCCACCTCGACCACGGCCAGTTCGTCCTGCTGCCCAGCTGGATCGATCTCGCCCGGATCGACGCCTTCGCCGCCGCCCATCAGCCCGCCGCGCTCCGCCGCAAGCACGGCCTCGACCCCGCCGCCGTGCTGCTGGTTAACATCGGCACGGTCTGCGAACGCAAGGGCCAGCACACCTTCCTGCAGGCCGCCGCCCTCTTGCGCGACGAGCTCCCGCGGCTCTGCCCCGGCCGGAGCGTCCGGTTCGTCGTCGTCGGCGCGCGCCCGGGCCTCTACCTCGACGCGCTCCGGCAGGAAGCCGCGCTGGAACGCCTCGACCTCGTGGACTTCGTGCCCGAGACGCCCGACATCCACGACTTCTACCGGCTCGCCGACCTCTTCGTGTGCACGAGCTTCGAGGAATCCTTTCCCCGCGTCATCCTGGAGTCCGCCGGCCACCGCCTCCCCATCGTGGCGACCAATGTGAACGGCATCGGCGAGATGCTGACGGCGGACGACGCCTGGCTGGTGCCGCCCGGCGACCGCTTCCAGCTGGCCGCCGCGCTCCGGTCCGCGCTCGCCGCGTTCGAGGCCGGCGACCGCACCCGGCCCGCGCGCGCGCGCGCCGCCATCGAACGGCGCTACGCCGCCACCACCGCCCTGCCCCGGCACGCCGCGCTCGCCCGCGCGGTGCTCGACCCCTGAACCGATTCCCATGCGCGAAGGCCCCTGCACGTTCCACAATCTCGAATGGCCGCCCGACCACGCCACCGTCGCCGGCCCCATTGTCTGGCTGCGCGGCTGGGCCGTGGGACGGCCCGGCACGAGCCTGACTGATCTCCGGGTGTGCACGCCCAGGGGCATCCACCTCGGCGTGCTCGGCCTGCCCCGCACCGATCTGGCCGCGCATTTCGAGCCGGGCCGCGCCTGGCTGCCGGCCGAGTTTGTCGCCGGCGTGCCGTTGCCCGACGGCCCCGCCGAAATCACCCTCGAAGCCAGGGATGCCGCCGGCAACTGGCACCTGCTGCAAGCGCTGCGCCTGACCGTGGCCGCCGGCGGCGCCGCCAGTCCGCGCACCGAGGGCGAGGTTGTGCCGCAACCCGGCGGCAGCTGGACGCTGCGCGGCACGCACCTGCCCTTCCACGGCCACCTCGACGATCCGGCGGCCTCTCACGGCCTGCTCGCCCCCTTCGGCTGGCTGCTGCACGAGGGACAGCCGATCCGCCGACTGCTGGGCACCGTCGACGGCCTGCTGTTCCACCACCTCGCCCACGGGCAGGCGGATGCCTCGCTCGCCGCCAAGGTGCCGCACCTGCCGGCTGCGACCACCGCCCGCTTCCGGGGCCACCTCGACCTCCCCGTCACCGTGCCGGCTCCCGCCCTGCTGCGCATCTACGCGGAACTCGCCGACGGCTCCGCGCACCTTTGCTTCGCCCGCCGCGTGCCGCACGACGCGGCGTTGCCCGGGCCAGCCGTGGCACCCGCGCCCGCCGCGCTGCCCGCCCTGGACGCGCTGCCCGCGCGCAGTTCGGGCCGGCCGCGCCGACTGCTGTTCGTCACCGGCACGCTGGAACCCGAGGATGCCGCCGGTCGCGCCCTCGATCTCGCCCGCGCCTTCGCCCACGGCGGCCAATGGGTCGCGCGCCTGATCACCGCCGAGGACGGCTCGCTCCGGCAGAAATTCGAGGACGCCGACTGCCCCGTCCAATTCGTGGATCTGCGCGCGCTCTTCGCCGGCCGGCCCGGCGCAGCCGACCAGCTCGCGCGGCAGATCTGGTGGTCGCACCTGGATGCCGTCGTCTGCTTCGACGAGGTGAGCCGCTGGATCGAGGCACCGGCCCGCGCGCGCGGCCTGCCCGTGCTGCACGACCCCGCGTCCTCGACCGCCTGGGCGCCGCCCGGCATTTCCTGGACGCACGATCCCGCCGGCCCGCTGGTCGCGCCGATCCGCGGATTGGCCGGCTGCGGCGCCAGCGTGCTGCTGCGGGCGGGCGAGCACCTGACCCGGCATCATGCCGACCCGCTGGCCGGGCGGCGCATCCACCTCACCGCCCTCGGCTCGACCGAGGAGGAGCAACGCTTCCTCGCGGATGTGGAGCTGAACCGGCTGACGCTGTTCACGACCGAGCCCCCGCCCGCCGGCCTCGCCGCGGTGATCAGCCCCGCCTGGGTCCGCCCGCCCGGGCGTGTCCTGCTCGCCGCGCTGGCGGCCGGCGTGCCGGTGATCGCGACCGGCACCGGCCTGCCCGCTTGCTTCGGGCCGCAGGAGGCTTCACTCATCCCTGCGGGAAATGCGCTGGCCCTCGCCCACGCCATCGTCGACGTGCTGGCCAATCCCGATGCCGCCCGGCGCCGGGCCACAGCCGCCCAGGCGCTCGCGTCGGCGCGCCACGCCTTCCCCGCCGCAAGCGAGCGCTGGTTTGGCGCGCTGCGGGCGACCATCGCCGCGCCGCGATGAAACGTCCCGCACGGGGCTTGCCCTGCCCCGCGGGCTCCGTTTTTCTGCTCGCCCCGCATGAACGAGAACAACGCCTACATCTTCGACATCGAGGAGCCCAAGAGCTGGGTGTTCGATGGCGAGCAGGTCTGGGTGGCGGGCTGGTTCATTTCCAAGACCGGTGCGGTCTTCACCGATATCCGCGCCGTGATCGAGGGCATCCCCTATCTGGGCATCCTCGGGATGCCGCGGCCCGAGATTGAGCAGCGCTACCGCGGGCACGCCGGGCTACCGCACGCCGGCTTCCTCCTTCACCTCAAGCCGCCCCGCCGGGCGCGCGAGCTGAGGATCGAGCTGCGCGATGCCGGCCACAACTGGGTCGAGATCTGGCGCACGCCCATCAAGGTGCGCCACGGGGACCACACCATCGGCCGGCTCGACCCGCGCGTCGTGCCGAAGCAGCTGCGCCGGCTGCTCCAGGCCCGGCGCGCGGATCCCGCCTCCGTCGGGCCCCTGGCCAGCCGCCTCGCGCTCGAGGCCGCCTCCGTCCCACTCGATCCGCTGCCCAAGCCCCCCTTCCACGGGGCGCTCGAGCGCCCCGAGTTGGTGGGCGCGACGCAGTTCGGCAAGGTCCGCTGCGAGGGTTGGCTGATCCACGAGACCAAAAAAATCTCCCGCCTCATCGCCAGCACCGATCCCTTCGTCGAGAACGAGCTCGACTACGGCCATCGTGAGCGGCCCGCGGCCGCCGCGCTCTTTCCCGGCCATCCCCATGCCGCCCGCTCGCAGTTCTTCGGCCTGCTCGACATCGACGAGACCGCACCCGGCCCCGCGCTGGTGAAGCTCTTCGCGGAATTTGAGGACGGTTCGCGCGAGTTCGTGCTGGCGCGGCGCTTCCATCCCCGGCCCTGCACCGAGTGGGAACAACCCCTGCCCGTCTTCCGCCGCGCCGATTTCCTCGCCTGCACGCGCGCCTTCCTCGCCGCCTGCCGCCGCCACGAGATTCGCCTGCGCCGGCCGGGGGAACTCTGGCGCGCCCTGCGTTCCGCCTACCAGGACTACCAGCGCGAAGCCCCGCAGTGGGAACCGCCCCTGGCGGGCGCGACGGATGCCTACGCGGACTGGATCGCCACCAACCGGCCCACCGGCCGGCTGCGCCAGTCCTGGGCCGACGCCGCCTCGACCCTGCAGGAAAATGGCCCCGTGATCACGCTGGTCATCGATGCCACCGCCGCCCCATCCGGGCACGCCGCAGACTTGCTCCAGTCGCTCGCCGCCCAAGCCTACCCGAAATGGGAGGCCTGGTTCGTCGGGCCCGCCGCACCGGCCTCGGACGATACTCGCTGCCACCACGAGCCCTGCACCGCGGCCCGGGATCGCATCCGCGCCCTCAACGCCGCCGCGCATCAGTCCACCGGCACCTGGCTGGCCTTCCTGTCCGCCGGCTCGCGCCTCGCGCCGGATGCGTTGCTGGCGGTCGCCGAGCAGGCCGCCGCCCAGCCCGCCTTGGATCTCATCTACTCCGACGAGGATCAGATGGATGAGGTCGGCCGGCGCTTGGCGCCTTGCTTCAAGCCTGAGTGGAGCCCGGCCCTCTCCCTGTCGGGCACCTTCCCCGGACAACTGGCCGTGCTGCGCCGGGAGCGTTTCCTCCAGGCCGGCTCGCTGCGCGAGGGCTTCGGCGAGGCGACCTGGACCGACCTGCTGCTGCGCGTGACGGATGAACTGTCCGCGGAGCGGATCGCCCACCTCCCGCTCGTGCTGCACCACGCGCGCGCCAGCCATCCGGCCGAGCGCGACCTCGCCGACCCCGTCTACGAGCACACCCGCCAGGCCGTCCTGGCGGCGACCCAGCGGCGGCACTGGCACGCCGAGCCTTTCCTGCCCGAACTCGGCCACCACCTCCGGCAGTGCTTCATGCAGCTGCGCTGGGCACCCCATCCGCCCGATCGCCGCGCCGTGACCATCGTCATCCCCACGCGCGACCGCCTGCACCTCCTGCAGGAATGCATCGAGCTGCTCGACGAGACCGTGGACTGGCGCTATGCCAAGCTCGTCATCGTCGACGACCACTCGCGCGATGCCGACGCCGTGCGCTACCTCGACGCCATCCAGCGGCGCGCCGACCTGCGCTGCGTGGTCGTGCGGCCGGCCGACCGCGCCGCCCCGTTCAATTACTCGCACCTCGTCAACCTCGCGCTGCCGCACGCCGACACCCCGCTGCTCCTCCACCTCAACAACGACGTCAACGCCCTCGAGCGCGGCTGGCTCGAGGAGATGGCCGGCTGGTTCGCGCAGCCCGACGTCGGCGTGGTCGGCGCGAAGCTCATCTATCCCGACCGGAGCCTGAACCACACCGGCATCGTGGTCGGGCCGCACGGCGGCCTGGCTGACACGCCCTACGCCCGGGTGCCGGAGCGGGAGGCCCCGCTGGCCTGGCACGCGATGGCGCGCGAGGTTTCCGCCGTCACCGGCGCCTGCCTGATGACGCGCACCGACCTCTACCGCCGCCTCGGCGGCTTCGACGAGGCGGAGCTGGGCGTGGCCTACAACGACGTGGACTACTGCCTGCGAGTGCGCGCCGCCGGGCAGCGCGTGCTCTACACCCCGCAGGCCAAGCTCATGCACTGGGGCAGCGCGACGCGCGGCGTGACCTTCGACGCCGCCGAGCACATCGCCTTCGTGCGGCGGCACGGCGCCTATCGCGACTCCAGCCTCAACCCCAACCTCACGCTGGCGGAGGGCCGGATCGCCGTGCGGGGCGATCGTTTTGTCCACACCGCCCGCGCCGGCCGGCTGCGCCTGCTGCTGCTCACGCACAACCTCAACTACGAGGGCGCGCCGTGGTTCCTCCTTGAATACGCCCGCTGGATGGCGCGCGAGGCCGGATTCGGTCTTGAGGTGCTGGCGGCCCAGGACGGCCCGCTCCGCGCGGAATTCGAGGCGCTCGGCGCGCACATCACCCTGGTCGACGTGCGCCCGCTCTTCGGCGCGCACGACGAGGAGATTTTCCACGCCCGGCTGGCCGACATCAAGCACGCCCTCGACTGGGAGCAGATCGACCTCGTCGTCTGCAACACGCTCATGAACTTCTGGGGCGTGCCCCTCGCCGCCCGCGCCGACAAGCCCTCGCTGCTCTACATCCACGAGAGCACCAGCATCCGCCGGTTCTTCTGGGATTCGCTGGATCACCGCCTGCACCACCTCGTCGGCGAGGCCCTGGAGGGCGCGACGCGCGCGCTCTTCCTCTGCCCCGCCACGCAGGCCTACTACGAGGCGCACGGCCGCCGCGGCAACTTCCGGCTCGTGCCCAGCTGGGTGCGCCTGGAGGACATCGCCGCGTTCCGCGCGGCCCACCCCCGCGCGGAGACGCGCCGCCGGCTCGGCTATGCCGACGACGAGGTCGTGATCGCCAACATCGGCACGGTCTGCGAGCGCAAGGGCCAGCACATCTTCCTGCGCGCCATCGACCACTTCGTCCACCACCACCCGGGGGTGAAGGCGCGGTTCGTGCTCGTGGGGGCCCGGCCCGGCATCTACCTCGACCTGCTCCGGCGCGACCTCGCCCGCCTCAACCTGCGCAATGTCACCCTCGTGCCCGAGACGCGCGACGTCTACGCGCAGTTCGTGGCGGCCGACATGTTCGTATGCACCAGCTACGAGGAGTCGCTGCCCCGCGTGGTGATGGAAGCCATGGCCTTCCAGACGCCGATCGTCTCCACCGATGTGCACGGCATCCCCACCCTCGTCGGCCAGCGGCAGGACGCCTACCTCGTGCCCCCGGGGGACCCCCTCGCCCTGTCGCGCATGATGTGGACCTGCCTGGCCAAGGAGCGCAGCGGAAAATCCCTCACCCCCGCGGCCTACTCCCGGGTGTTGCGGGAACATGACTACGCCCGCGTGCTACCTTGTCACGTCGAGCTCGCCCGCGAGGCGTGGCTGGCCCGCGACTGACCCCTCTCCCGGCCGGCTGACACGGGGGTGTCGGGGCAAATTCTGTCTCGACCCTCGTTGGCCACGCTGCCACTTCCCATGCGTTCATGAACCGGCCCGATGTCGCTCTTGCCTGCACCCCCGCTGCCGCCGACAATGGCGGGTTGGCCGGTTCCGATGGTTATGCTTCTGTGGGCACCACCCACCTGCGCCCGTGAACCAGCCCGACACCTCTCCCCCCCCCGCCTCTTCCATCGCCGATTACTGCGGTCGGCTGCTCTATTTCGCCGCGCTGACGCTGGCCATCTTTGCCTACCCGACTTTTCCCGTCACGGAGCTGGATAGCTCATGGCGGCAGGCCCTCACCTACGCGCTGGTCGAGGGCTGGCAGTTCGGCAAGGACATCGTCTTCACCTACGGCCCGCTCGGCTCCTTCATGGGCAACACGTATTCGGGCGTGTTCTTCTGGCCTTTCGTGGTCTGGCAGCTCGGCACCTCGCTCGTCTTCGCCCGGGTGATCTACCGGCAGGGCCTGCGCCTCAACCTCTACCCCCGGGCGGTCTATTGGACGGTCATGCTGCTGCTCGGTGTCTGCTACATCGACGCCCTGCACACGATCATCATCTTCCTGGTCGGCATGGATCTGCTGCGCGACGCCGGCGGGCCGCTGACCCGCCGGGCCGTCACCGACCTCATCCTGATCGGCATTTTGGCGGCGGTGAAGTTTCCCAACATGCTGCTCGCCGGCGTGGCCGTGGCCACCGTCGCCGGCTTCGAGCTGGCCGCCCGCCGCCCGCGCGCCCTGTGGCCCCTGCTGCTCTGGCCGGGTGGCACGTTTCTGCTGGTGTGGCTGCTCTGCGGGCAGAACCCCCTCAACCTGCCGGCCTACATCATCCACTCGCTGGACATAAGCTCCGGCTACGTGCAGGCCATGGGGCTGCCCGCCTCGACCTGGTCGCTGGTCTGCGGCCTGCTGGTGCTGCTCAGCCTCGTGGCCTACGCCCTGCTCCACCTCTGGACCGCCACCGAAAAAACCCGGGCTCTGGCCCGCTGCCTCCTGCTCGGGGCCTACGTCTACATCAACTGGAAGCACGGCTTCGTCCGCGCTGACGGCCACATCATCGGCTTCTACATCGCGGCGCTCGTGCCGATCACGGCCTTCCCCGCCCTGCTCGACGACGCGCCCAAAGCCCGCTGGTTGCGCCGGGCTCTCCTGCTGTTCGCCTTCGGCATCAGCCTCGCCGGCCTGCAGGATCCGCTGCCCGTCACACGCGACATCCTCCCCATCATGTATGATCGGGCCATCAAGACGATCGACCGCACCCTGAACTTCCGGAAGTATTACGAGGAATGCCGCGAGAAACTGCGCGCCCAGCGCGCCGAGTGGGATCTGCCCAAAACCCGCGCCATCGTCGGCCGCTCCTCCATCGACCTGCTCGGCTACAATGTCGCCGTCATCCTGAACAACCGCTTCAACTACCAACCGCGGCCCGGCCTGCAAAGCTACCTCGCCTACACGCCCGGCCTGATCGCCACCAACGCCGCCTTCTACGCCTCCGACCGGGCGCCCGACTTCGCGCTGTTCAAGTTCGAGACCATCGACGGACGCTATCCGCCGCTCGACGACTCGCGCACGCTCGCCCTCTTCATGCACCGCTATGAGTATGTGCTCGCGGAGAAAAACTACCAGCTCTGGCGCCGCAAGCCCGGTGCCTTTGACGCCGCCGCCTTCGCGCCCCGCCCGCTGCGCACGGCGGGGCTCACCCTCAACCGGCCCTACTCCCTCGGATCCGACTCGGGCAAGCTGCTGTGGGCGCAGCTGGACATCCGCCGCTCGCTGCTCGGCCGCCTGCGCGAGTTCTTCTATAAACCGCCCTTCGTCCAGCTCCGCCTGATGGACGACAAGGGTCGCGAATCCTTCTTCCGGCTGCCTCTGCCCCAGGCCCGCGCGGGCTTCATGCTCAGCCCGGTGATTGACGACGAGGCCAGCTACATGCGCTTCGCCAGCGACGAGGAACAGCGCCATGTGCGCGAGATCAGCGTGGTCGTCGACGAGGCGGATCGCCAATACCTCGAACCCTCCATCCGGCTTGAACTGTCCGAACTGACACGGAGCCACGCCGGGGAACCCTACCTGCGGGAGCTGAAGCAGGCCGACTTTCCCGGCTTCCACGCCATCCCCGTCACCCACGATGCCAAGGTGCCGACCTCCGTGGCCGTCGTCGATGGCCGCACCATGGTGGTGCTGCACGCGCCGAGCCTGATGGCCTTCCGCATCCCGCGCGGCGCGCGGCAGCTTTCCGGCATTTTCGGCTTTCTGCCCGGGGCCTACAGCAACGGCGGCAACACCGACGGCGCGGAATTCATCGTCTACTGGTTCAACGGCTCGGCCAAGACCGTGCTGTTCCGGCGCCGCCTGAATCCCGCCTCAACCCCGTCGGATCGCGGTTGCCAGAATTTCACCGTGGATCTGCCCGACCGCCCGGACGGGCGGATCTATCTGCAGGTGCTGCCGGGGCCGGATGGAAATTACTCCTGGGACTGGACCGCATGGGGCGAGGTCCGCTTCACCCCGGAGCCGTCGGAAAAATAAGATGCGCCAGCCGACCCGATCCCGGCTCTGGCTGGCTGCTGCGCTCCTGCTCACGGCCGCCAAGCTCTGGTTCGCACAGGCCCTCCCTGTGCGCGCCATCGGCGGAGCCATCCACGACGACGCTCTTTTCCTCCAGCTCGCCGAGCACCTCCTGCAAGGCCGCTGGCTCGGCCCCTACACCCAACTCACGCTGGCCAAGGGGCCGGCCTTCCCCGTCTGGATCGCCCTCGTTTTCCAAGCTGGGCTGCCGCTCTTCCTGGCGCAACAGCTCGCCTATGCCGGAGCCTGCGCCCTCGTGATCCGCGCCCTCCGGCCCTGGCTGGCCGGAGCGGGTGCCGCCTTCGGCGGCTACGCGCTCCTTTTGCTCAACCCGATGAGCTTCGACGGCAACAGCCTCGCCCGCGTCCTCCGGCAGCCGCTCTACGCCACCCTGGCCCTCATCGTCTTTGCCGCGCTCATCTCGCTCTATCGCCGGCGCGCGGCTGCGTGGCCCCGGCGCTTCGCCTGGGCCGGCCTCGGCGGCCTCGCCTTCGGCTGCTTCTGGCTGACGCGCGAGGAGAGCATCTGGCTGGTGCCTGGTGTGCTGCTGCTGCTCGCTACCCTGTGGCACGCGCCGGCGGGCTCGTGGGTGGACCGCACCCGTCGCGCGCTGCCGCCCGTCGCCTGCTTCTTTGTTGCCGCGGCCGTGCCGGTGCTGGCCATCTGCACCCTGAACCTGCGCCACTACGGCTGGTTCGGCACCGTCGAGTTCCGCGCCCCGGCCTTCCAAGCCGCCTACGCCGCGCTCACCCGCATCCAGGCCGGGCCCGAGTTGCCGCAGGTCGCCGTGTCCCGGCAGATGCGCGAGGCGGCCTATGCCGCCAGCCCGGCCTTCGCCGAGCTGCGGCCCTTCTTCGAGGGGCCAGTCGGCGACCACTGGTCCGAAAAGCAGAAATTTCCCGCCGCGGACCGCCAGATTTTCGGCGGCTGGTTCATGTGGGCGCTGCGCGATGCCGTCGCCGCCGCCGGTCACGCCCCGTCGGCCGCGGCCGCCCTCGCCTACTACCAGCGCCTGGCTGATGAGCTCAACGCCGCCATCGCCCAAGGCCGCTTGGCCGCTACTCGTGGTGGTGGCGGCTTCCTGCCCCGCTGGCAGCCGGGCTTTACCACCCGGCTGCGCGCGGAAACCCTGCCCTACGTGAGCTACTTCTTCCGGTTCGAAGGCTTCACCGCCCACTCACCCGACAGCGAAGGCGACTATGCCGAGCTCAAGCTCTTCCGCGATCTGACCCGCGACCGGATGGGCCGGGCCCCGCGCTACCCCGACCGCCCGGTGCCGGAGCAGGAGCGTCTCGCGGCCTGGAAGATCTCCGTGCTGCAACGGGTCGGGCAGGTCATGGTTTCCGCGCTCACCGTGCTCGGCGTGGCCGCGCAGGTGGTGTTTCTTGGCCTGATCGTGCGGTGGCTGCGGCACGGCCGCGCCGGCTACCCGCTCTGGCTCGCCACCGTGGCCTGGCTCAGCTGCGCGGGCTACGTGGCGATCAACCTGCTCGTGCATGTGACCTCCTTCGACAACCTGAACCCCTCGGTCTTCGCCGCCGCCTACCCGCTGCACTGCCTGTTCATCGTCGCCGTGGCCGCCGCGCTGCGCGGTGACAGAGAAAGGCATGGAGGGGAAGCGGCGCGCGCCTGAGTTTCCCCTTCCCCTTCCCGCGCGGCGCTGCTTTCCTCCGGCGGAAATGGCCGAACCCGAACTCGAGCTAACCATCCTCATGCCCTGCCTCAACGAGGCGCTCACCATCGCGGACTGCGTCACCGAGGCCCGGCAGGCGCTGGCGCAGGGCGGCATCGCGGGCGAGGTCGTCGTGGCCGACAACGGCAGCACCGACGGCTCGCAGGAGCTGGCCACCCAGGCCGGCGCCCGGGTCGTGCCCGTGGTCCTCAAGGGCTATGGCAACGCCCTGCGCGGCGGCATCGCGGCCGCGCGCGGCCGCTACGTCATCATGGGGGACGCCGACCGCAGCTATGACTTCTCCCACGCCCCGCGCTTCGTCGCGCAGCTGCGCGCCGGTCACGATCTCGTCATGGGCAACCGCTTCCGCGGCGGCATCCAGCCCGGCGCCATGCCGTGGAAAAACCGCCACCTCGGCAACCCCGTCCTCTCCTTCCTCGGCCGGCTCTTCTTCCACACCGACATCGGCGACTTTCACTGCGGGTTGCGCGGCTTCAGCGTCGAGGGCTACCGCCGGATGGCCTTGCAGACCACCGGCATGGAGTTCGCCTCCGAGATGGTGATCAAGTCGGTCATGCTGGGCCTGCGCGTCACCGAGGTGCCGACCGTGCTGCGCCCCGACGGGCGCGGCCGGCCGCCGCACCTGCGCCCGTGGCGCGACGGCTGGCGGCACCTGCGCTTCATGCTGCTCTTCAGCCCGCGCTGGCTGTTCTGGTATCCCGGCCTCTGCCTCATGGCCGCCGGCTTGATCGCGGGCGGGGTGCTCTTGGGCGGCCCGCTGACGCTCGGCCGGGTCACTTTCGACGTGCACACGCTGCTTTTTGCCGCTGCCGCCGTGCTCATCGGGTTCCAGGCCGTGTCCTTCGCGCTCCTGAGCAAGTTCTTCACCATCCGCTCCGGCCTGCGGCGGGCGGAGGCGGGCTTCGAGCGCTGGTTCCGGCTGCTCACGCTCGAGGTCGGCCTGCTCGGGGGCGGGCTGCTCATCCTCACCGGCCTGGGGCTCTCCGTCGGCGCCGTCTGGTCCTGGGGCGGCCACGGCTTCGGCGGCCTGCAGCCCAGCGAAATGCTGCGCCTGGTCATACCCGGCGCCCTCAGCCTCGTGCTCGGCTGCCAGCTGATTCTCACCAGCTTCTTCCTCGGCGTGCTGCGGCTCGACACCCGGCGCGACGGCGCATGACCGCCCGGAGCACAATCCCGGCCCGCGCCTGGTTCGGGGCGGCCCTGGCCCTGACCCTGCTCAAGCTCTGGCTCACCCGCGGGCTCGACGTCTATGCGCTCGGCGGCGCCAGCCACGACGACGCGCTCTTCGTGCAGCTGGCGCAGCACCTCGTGCGGGGCGAATGGCTCGGTCCCTACGACCAGTTCACCCTCGCCAAGGGCCCGGCCTACTCCCTCTTCATCGCCGCCGCCTTCGGGGTGGGCCTGCCGCTCTTCCTCGCCCAGCAGCTCCTCTATGCCGGCGCCTGCGCCGCGCTCGTCCGCGCGGTGCGGCCGGCGCTCGCCTCCGCCGCCGGACGCTTCGGGCTCTACGCCCTGCTGCTCGTCAACCCGATGAGCTACGACACCTCCAGCCTGGGCCGGATCCTCCGCCAGCACCTGCAGGTGCCGCTGGTGCTGCTCGTGCTGGCCGCGCTCATGGCCTTGCTGTTGCGCCGCGCCCGGCCCCTGCGCCAGAACCTCGGCTGGTGCCTGCTGCTGGGTCTCGCCTGGGGCGGATTCTACCTGACGCGCGAGGATGATGCCTTCCTGCTGCCCTCCCTCGTCCTGCTGGGCGGGGCCTGGCTCTGGCTGGCCTGGCGCGAAGGCGCGGCCCGGCTCGGCTCGGCGCTGTCCAGCGCCGGCGTGGTGCTCGCGGCGGCCGTGCTGCCCATCCTCGCCGTGAGCGTCCAGAATTACCGCCACTACGGCTGGTTCGGCACGGTCGAGTTCCGCGCCGCCGCATTCCAGGATGCCTACGGGGCCCTGGCCCGCCTGCGCGTCGGGCCGGAACATCCTCATGTGTTTGTCTCCCGCGAGGCCTGCGAGGCGGCCTATGCCGCGAGCCCGGCCTTCGCCGCCCTGCGGCCGCAGCTCGAGGGTGCCATCGGCTTGGGTTGGGCCGAATCATCCTCCGCCTGGACCGGTCTGCCCCCAGCCGACCGGCAGATCGGGGGCGGCTGGTTCATGTGGGCGTTGCGCGATGCGGTCGCCGCCTCCGGCCATGCCCCGTCCGCGCGAGCCGCCCTGGCCTACTACCGGCGGGTGGCCGATGAGATCAACGCCGCCTGCGCCAGCGGCCGCCTCCCCGCCGGTCCGCGGCGCAGCGGCTTCCGGCCGGACTTGCCGCCCGGCCAGCTGGGCCAGGTCCTGCGGAAGGCGTGGGAGTTCGCCGGCTTCACCACCCGGTTCAGCCAGTTCAGCGCGCTGCCGGCACGCAACGAGGGCACGGAGGCGCAGCTGCAGCTCTTTCGCGACCTCACGCGCGAACGCATCGCTCCGGCCGAGGGCGCCATCGACCCCTTCCTCGGCCTCAATGAATACCTGCACAACCTCCGCGCAGCCACCTTCCTGAACGCGGCGGGACGCTGGCTCGCCGCGCCGCTTTTCTGGCTGATCGTGATCGCGCACGGGTTTTGGTTCTGGCGAGGCCTCTCCTGCCTGGGGCGGCGCGAGCCGGCCCCCGGCCTCCTGCTCGCCACGGCCGCCTGGCTCGGCGCCGTGGCCACGCTGTTCATCCAGGCGCTGGTCGAGGTCACCTCGTTTCCCGTGCAGGCCATCTCTTCCTTCGCCGTGGCGTATCCGCTCTGGCTCCTGTTCGCCGGCGCGGCCACCTGGGATTTCATCGGCTCGCGCCGCACCGCCGGGGCGGCCGCCCCCGTGCCACCGCCCGCCCCGCTGGCGGCGCTGCCGCGCCACGCCTGGCTGCTGCCGCTGGCCGGCGGGGTCCTTGCCCTGCTGCCGCTGGTGCTGTGGCAGGCGGAGTTCCGGAAGCTGTTCTGGTTTGCCGACGACCTGTTCCTCGCCGACCAGCTCGCGCAAATGGGCTTTGTCCGGTGGACCGGCTCGATGTTCGCCGAGAATTTCGTGCCCGTGTTCAAGCTCCTGTGGGGCGGCGCGCTGCTCGGCCTCGGCGGCAGCTATGCCGCCATGCTCTGGCTGCTGTGGCTGACCCACGCGCTGAACACCGCGCTGCTCGGCCGGCTGCTCTTCCGCGCGGGGTTGGCGTGGCCGGGCGTGGCCTTTGCGCTGGTCTGCTTCGCCCTGCCGGTGGCCAACCTCGAGACGCTCGGCTGGTCCGTGCAATGGTCGGCGATTCTCGCCCTCACTTTCCTCCTCCTTGGCTTGTTGTGGCACGAGACCCACGCCTCGCGCCACGCCGGCTGGAGCTGGCCGGTGCATGCGCCGCTGGTGCTCTGCGCCGCCGCCAGCGCCCTGAGCTTCTCGCGCGGCGTGCTGACCGGTGGCGTGCTGGCCGCCGCCCTGCTCCTGCCGCTCCTGTCCCGGCGCGCGGAGGCGGGCTGGCGCGTCCGGGCAGCGGTGTGGTGTCTCGTGCCGGCCGTGCTTGTGGCGCTCATCATCGCGCTTTCCGGCGAGGGCAACCCCTCGCACATGGCCGGCCATTGGGGCGCCGCGTTGCGTTTCGCGCTGACCTTCTTGCTGCTGAACCCGGGGTATCAGCTGCTCGGGGAGCCGGCCCTGGGCCCGGTAGCGACGCTGGCCCTCGGCGGCCTGAAGCTCGCCGTCCTGGCTGCCGGCTTCCGGCTCGCGCCGGAACGGATGCGCCGCCTGCTCGTGCTGCTGTTCCTCTTCGATATCGGCAACGCCCTGATCCTCGGGATCGGCCGTCATCACACCGGCCTGCTGGCGGCGGTCGGCTCGCGCTACTGCTATGGCTCGCTGGCGGCCACGCTGCCCTTTGCCGCCGTGCTGGTTTCCTGGAGCGCGGAGCGCCTCCTGCGCGCCGGGCGGCCGCGCCTGCTCACCCTGGCGGCGGCACTGCTGCTGCTGGCCGGCGCGCTGCTGCGCGGCTGGCCGCAGCAACTCCCGGCCTTCACCGATTGGCGCGGCACTGGCATCCGCCAGCTCATCCAGGCACCCTACACCACGGATCCCGCCGCCACCGTGCCGGCGCTGGACTTCATGCACGTCGAGCGCGCCAAGGCGCTGCAACGCGCCTTCCACCTGCACTGATCACCTGACTTCGGTGGCGCCGTGCACGGCAGGCGGATCCCGCCATTCAGCCCAGGAGTCCTGCCACCGGAGGGCGGCGCCGCGGTAATCCACGTCGCCCGCCACTCCGCCGCGAAAGGCGGCACGGGCGCGGAAAAGCATCCAGGCACCAGCCGGGCCGGCCGCCACCCGCCAGCTGCGCTCAAACGCCGGGCCGAGGTTCTGCTCGTAGGCGACGGGCGTCCAGTGCTTGCCGCCGTCGCGGGACACTTCCACGTGCAGAAAACCAATCTGCTCGCCGCTCCCCGCCGTCGTGGACGCCTGCACGCGCACCTCGATCTCCGAGCCCGCCTTGGCCCCGACCGGCGCCAGCAGCTGCAGGGAACGTTCCGCGGCCGCCAAGCCGGTGGTGAACGCCAACATGAGGACTCCGATGAACGCCCGGCGGAAGGATTGCATGGACTCAGCAGGGGCCCGCCGCCGGGGAGAAGCAACCCCCTTCTCGGCCGCCGCAAAAGTCTGGCCACTCCCGGCCGGCCGCCTATGCGTGTGGCCAGCATGTCCTCCGTCCCAGCCCGTTCCGATTCCAGCCGATGACTCCGCTCGGGCATTTCTGGATGGCGAGCGCGCTGACCCTGGTGGCAGTCGCCTGGCTGCTGCGCCGGACTTGCTCCACCCGCCCGGTTTCCGGTCGGCGGCTCGACCTCGAGGCGGCCGTGCTGCTGCTGCTCACCCTGCTGGCTTGGCGCTGGCCAGGCCTCTGGTCGTTGATCGATTTCAACCCGGACGAGAGCCAGCTTGCCGCCGGCGCCCTCACCCTGCTGCACGATCCCCTGTATTGGCGCTCCGTGGATGGCACCACCTCCGGTCCCGTCAATTTCTACGCGCTGGTTCCGTTCCTCGCCTGGGATGGCTTGCCTGCGGTCTTCGCCACACGGCTGGGCGGGGTGTTTTTTCTGTGGGGCGCGCTTGCTCTCACCTTCGCCTTCCTGCGCCGCGCCAGCGGCGGCGCCGCCGCGCTCCTGGGGTTGTTGCCGGCCTGGCTCTTTGCCGCCGTGACCACCGATTGGGATTTTGTCCACTGCTCGTCGGAACAGGCTTCCCTGCCGCTGATCGCCGGCTCCGCGCTGCTGCTGCTGATCGCCTCGCGCCTGGGCTCCCCTCCCTCCGGGTGGCGCTGGCACCTGTCTGCAGTCTTTGCCGGCCTGCTGCCCTGGGCCAAGCTCCAGTCCGTGCTCTTCGCAGCAGCGTTGGCCGCGGTGGCCGTGATCCTCACCCTGCGGGCGGAAGGCGCCAGCCTGCGGGCGCGGCTGCGCGCGCTCGCGATCTACCTCGTCTGGTTCCTCCTTCCGACCGCATTCTTCCTCGGTCTGGCCATACCGGGGGGGCAGATGCGGCACCTGTTTGCATCCTACATCCTCAACAACCTGATCTACGCTACCGCCCGGCCGGATCTTTTGGCGGCGGCACCGGGCCTGAGCCAGGCCGTCTGGCTCACGGGTTTCTTTCCCTTGTTGCTGGCCACCACGCTGGCCCTGGCACTGCTGGGCGCAGGCGGCGTGCTCGCGGCCCGGCGTGGTTCCATCTGGCTGCTGGGCGCGGGCTGGGGCGGGATGCTGCTGGCCGCTTACACCGCACTGAAGCCGGGCCTGCCGGCGGCGCATTACCTGTTCTACCTGCTCCTGCCCTGCACGTGGCTGGCTGCCGCCTCCGTCCAGCGCTTTGGCGAAGGCTTCCCTCGCCTCCGGCTCCTGCTCATCGGCTGGATCCTCGGAATCGGCCTGCTGTTGCCTCTCGTCCTCCGGCACCACCACGGGCCGCCCGACTTCTCGGTTTTCCAGCCGCCGCGGCATCAGCCCGATGACGAACGCCTCGGCGCGATCCTCCGCGCGTTCGCCCAGGAGGGCGACACCCTCGCGGTCTGGGGCTGGGCTCCACGGCTGTTCGTGTCCAGCCGTCTGCCCCAGGGCACCCGGGATGGCAACGCGGTGCGCCAAATCCAGATCTCGTCGCAGCGCGACAACTACTACCGACCGCGCTTCATCGAGGACATGCAGCGCAACCGGCCCGCCCTCTTCGTCGATGCGGTGGGCCCGGGGCGCCTTGTGTTTCAGGAGCGCGCCCACCTGGCCCACGATGCCTTTGCGGACATGGCAGCCGAGGTGCGCGGGCACTACCGCTTCGTCGCCGACTGCTACAATGTCCGGATCTACGTGCGCGCCGATCTGCCGGCACAACGCCCCGAGGCCGTCCGGCGGCTCGAAGCCGCCCTGCGCCAAACCATCGCGGATGGCTCCGCCCAATGGAGCTGGCCCCTGCCGCCCGCCCGCTTTCCCACGCGCTATCTCTACGGCCGGCACGCCTGGCACCTGCAAACCCCAGCCGAATACAGCTTCCCCCTGCAGGGTGACGAACAGGCCTTCTATTTCACCTACGGCCTCATCCCCCAGTGTTATGTGCATGGCACGACGGATGGCGCCGAGCTGCGCTTGGAGCTCATGGTGCCGCAACAGGAGCCACGCCTCCTCTTCCAGCGGTCACTCGACCCCCGAGGCATCCCCGCCGACCGGGGGGTGCAGCTCGGACACCTGCTGTTGCCCGCCCCCCTGCCCCCGGGCGCGAGCCTGCGCCTGCGCGTCCTGCCCGGCCCCCGCGGGGACATGTCGTGGGACTGGGTCTTCTTCGGCGAGCCACGCTTCGCCCGGGCCCTGCACCTCGGCGGGACACGCTAGCCGCGGCGGCTTGACCCTCGCGCACCGCTCTGGCTCTGTCGTTCCCCGTATGTCCAACCTCCAGCAGGAACTCTCCCTGATCTACCACCGGCGCTTCTCCCGCACCGCCGCCTACCGCAATCGGGTCTGGCAGATCCTGACCAAGGAATTTTTCTCCCGCTGGGTGCGGCCCGCCGACACCGTGCTCGACCTCGGCTGCGGCTACGGCGAGTTCATCAACAACATCGCCGCCGGCCGCAAGTTGGCCATGGATCTGAACCCCGACGCACCCCGGCACCTGTCGGCGGGGATCGAGTTTCTGCATCAGGATTGCTCCGCCCCGTGGGCGGTGGCCGAGAACTCGCTGGACGTCGTGTTCACCAGCAACTTCTTCGAGCACCTGCCCGACAAGCCCGCGCTGAACCGCACCCTCCAGCAGGCGCGGCGTGCGCTCAAGCCGGGCGGACGCCTGATTGCCCTCGGACCCAACCTCAAGTATCTGCACGGCCAGTATTGGGATTTCTACGATCATCACGTTTACCTCACCGAGGCCTCCCTCGGCGAGGCCATGGAGGTCGGCGGTTACCAGTTGGAGCTCTGCCAGCCAAAATTCCTGCCCTTCACCATGGTCGATGCTCCGGAATATCCGATGGGCTTCGTGCGCCTCTACCTTGCCCTGCCGCTGCTCTGGCGGGTGTTCGGCAAGCAGTTCCTCGTCATCGGGCGCAAGCCGCAGCCCTGAGCGGGCCGGGCGCGCCCGCGCCTTGCCGCTCCTCCGCCATGCCTCTTATCGAGTCCATCCACGGCCGCTACGTCTTCCGGCGTCGCGTGCGCGTGCTCAGCACCCACCTTGCCGAGGTCATGCCCCCGGCGGCCAGCGTGCTCGATGTTGGCTGCGGCGACGGCCTCATCGCCAAGCTCATCATGGAGCGCCGTCCCGATGTGCAACTGCAGGGCATCGACATCCTCGTGCGCCCGCACACCCATGTGCCGGTTGCGCCGTTTGACGGCCGCACCATCCCGCACCCGGACAAGAGTTTCGACTGCGTGATGTTCGTCGACGTGCTGCACCACACGCCCGATCCTCTGGCCCTGCTGCGCGAGGCGGCGCGGGTCGCCCGCCGCGCCGTGATCCTGAAGGACCATTGTCGCGACGGCCTGCTGGCCGAGCGGACGCTGCGCTTCATGGATCGGGTGGGCAACGAGCGGCATGGGGTGGTGCTGCCTTACAACTACTGGCCGCAGGCCCGCTGGGAGGACGCCTTTCGCACGCTCGGCCTGCGACCCGAGGAGTGGCGGCCGAGGCTGGGCCTGTATCCATTCCCCGCCAGCCTCGCCTTCGACCGTTCGCTGCATTTCATCACCCGCCTCGGCTGGGGCGGACCGGCCGCCGCCTGAATCGGATGCGTCGCCGCTCTTTTGCCGCCGGGAAAAGACTGGCCTCCCCCCGCCCCCGGGCTATTTCTGAGCGTTCCTTTTTCCCATGGCCAAAACGATTCTCGTCACCGGCTCCTCGGGCCTCATCGGCTCGGAGGTTTGCGTCTATTTCGCCTCGCTCGGCTACACCGTCCATGGCGTGGACAACAACCAGCGCGCCGTTTTCTTCGGCCCGCAGGGCGACACCCGCTGGAACCAGCAACGCCTCGCCGCCGACCTGAAGGGCTTTGTCCACCACGAGCTCGACATCCGCGACCGCGCCGGCGTCCTCGCCCTCGTCAAGTCGGTCAAGCCGTCGGTCATCGTCCACACCGCCGCCCAGCCCTCGCATGACCGCGCCGCCGCGATTCCCTTCGACGACTTCGACACCAACGCCGTCGGCACGCTGAACTTCCTCGAGGCCGCGCGCCAGGCCTGCCCGGAGTCGCCCTTCGTGCACATGAGCACGAACAAGGTCTACGGCGACGCCCCGAACAACATCCAGCTGGTGGAGCAGGCCACGCGCTGGGACTACGCCGACCCGGCCTACGCCCACGGCATCCCGGAGACGTTCACCATCGACCAGTCCAAGCACTCGCTCTTCGGCGCGTCCAAGGTCGCGGCCGACGTCATGGTCCAGGAATACGGCCGCTACTTCAACCTGCCCACCTGCGCGCTGCGCGGCGGCTGCCTCACCGGCCCGAATCATAGTGGCGTCGAGCTGCACGGCTTCCTCTCCTACCTCGTGAAGTGCAACCTCGAGGGGAAGGAATACCGCGTGTTCGGCTACAAGGGCAAGCAGGTGCGCGACAACATCCACTCGCTCGACGTGGCGCGTTTCATGGCGGCGTTCGTCGCAGCCCCCCGCGCGGGCGAGGTCTACAACCTCGGCGGCGGCAAGGCCAACAGCACGTCCATCCTCGAGGCCTTCAAGATCGCGGAGAAGTTCACGGGCAAGGCGCAGGTGCACACCTACGTCGAGCAGAACCGGGCCGGCGACCACATCTGCTACTACTCCGACCTGCGCAAGATGCGCGCGCACTACCCGAAGTGGGACATCACCCAGTCGCTCGAGGAAACCATCCGCCAAATCGTCGAGGCGTGGAAGACGCGGCAGAAATAGCGCCCCTCCGGCCATGCGCATCCTCATCACCGGCATCTGCGGCTTCGTCGGCAGCACCGTGGCCCGCGCGCTGCACGCGGCGGGGCACGAGGTCACAGGCTTCGACAATTACATCCGCCCGGGCAGCGAGACCAACACCGCGCCGCTGGAAAGGCTCGGCATCAAGGTCCTCACCGCCGACCTGCGCGACGCCGCCGCGATGGCCGCGCTGCCGGCCGCCGATTTTGTCGTGGATGCCGCCGCCAACCCGAGCGTGCTCGCCGGGGTGGACGGCAGGACGAGCTCGAAGGAGCTCGTGGACCACAATCTCACCGGCACGATCAACGTCCTCGAATACTGCAAGGCCCACCGCGCGGGCTTCATTTTGCTTTCGACCAGCCGCGTTTACTCCATCGCTCCGCTGGCCGGCCTGGAAACCGTGGTCGAAAACGATGCCTTGCTTCCGGCTCCCGGCTCCCGGCTCCCCGCTGGTTTGAGTCGCGCCGGCCTGACCGAGGACTTCGCGACCGTCGCGCCGATCTCGCTCTACGGCGCCACCAAGCTCGCCTCCGAGGCGATGGCGCTCGAATACGGCGAGACCTTCGGCTTCCCGGTCTTCATCAACCGCTGCGGTGTGCTTGCCGGCGCCGGGCAGTTCGGCCGCGCCGACCAGGGCATCTTCGCCTACTGGATCAACGCTTGGCTCCGGAAAAAGCCGCTCAAATACCTCGGCTTCGGCGGCCTCGGCCACCAGGTGCGCGACTGCCTCCACCCGCGCGATCTCGTGCCGGTGCTCGAAAAGCAGTTCAAGGCGCCGACGCTCCCCGTCGCGGACCGCCTCGCCAATTTCTCCGGCGGCGCCGCGTCGGCGATGTCGCTGCGCCAGTTGAGCGACTGGTGCGCCGCGCGCTTCGGCCCGCACACTGTCGTGCAGGACGGCACGCCCCGCCCCTTCGACATCCCCTGGATCGTGCTCGACCACGCCAAGGCTTCGCGCCTCTGGGCCTGGCAAACTGCCACTCCGACCGCGAAAATCCTCGAGGAGATCGCCCTCCACGCCGAGCAGCACCCTGGCTGGCTCGAGCTGTCCGCCCCGCGCTAGCGCAGGCTTGCGGGATTCCGCAGTTTTCCCCTGAGTTAGCCGATGCCCGAGTCGGCTCCGCTCAAGCTCTTTTCCGTCATCATCCCCGCGCACAACGAGGAGGAATCCCTCCCGCCCACCGTGCAGGAACTGTATGCCGTGCTGGTGCGCGAGGGGGTGCCGCACGAGATCGTGGTGGTGGACGATGGCAGCAAGGACGGGACCTGGGCTGTGCTCCAGGAGTTGCAGCAAAAGGTGCCGACGCTGGCCCCCGTCCAGAACCAAGGCCTGCACGGTTTCGGTCGCGCCGTGATCCACGGTCTCAATGCCATGAAGGGCGACGCCTGCACCATCATGATGGCCGACGCCTCCGACTCGCCGGACCACGCCGTGCGCTACTGGCGCCTGCTCAACGAGGGCTGGGACTGCGTATTCGGCAGCCGCTTCATCAAGGGCGGCGAAGTGATCGACTACCCTCGCGTCAAACTCTTCGTCAACCGTCTGGCCAATTTCCTCGTGCGCATCGGCTTCAACATCGCGCTCAACGACACGACCAACGCCTTCAAGGCCTACCGCCGCACCGTCATCGAGGGCTGCCGGCCCTTCCTGTCGCCCCACTTCAACCTCACCGTCGAGCTGCCGCTGAAGGCCATCGTGCGCGGCTACACCTGGACCGTCATCCCCATCTCCTGGCAGAACCGCAAATACGGCGAGGCCAAGCTCAAGATCAAGGAGATGGGCAGCCGCTACTTCTTCATCTGCGCCTACGTGTGGCTGGAGAAATATTTTAGCCGCGGGGATTATCGGAAAAAATGATTTTCCGGGCGACCGGCCCGGACAAACACCGGCCGGCCAGCAGGCGGAACGGTGCCCCCCGCCCCCCGAAAACCGCGGATTGACCTCCCCTCAGTCCCTCATTCCCTTACTCCCTTTCCCATGATCTATCTGCTCGGAGGTTCCGGTTACGTGGGCGCGGCTTACCAGGCGCTGCTGACGCGCAAGGGCGTCGCCTTTCGCAATTTGCGCCGGGCGGAGTTCGACTATGCGGACCGCGCCGCGCTCACCGGCCTGCTCCGCCGCGAGAAGCCGGAGTTCGTGATCAACGCCGCCGGCTACACCGGCAAGCCCAACGTGGACGCCTGCGAGTTGCACAAGTCCGAGTGCCTCATGGGCAACGCCGTCCTCCCCGGCACCATCGCCCTGGCCTGCGCCGATGCCGGCGTGCCGTGGGGCCATGTCTCCTCCGGCTGCATATATTCCGGCCGCAATCCCGACGGCACCGGCTTCAAGGAGAGCGACACGCCGAACTTCAGCTTCCGCACGAACAACTGCAGTTTCTACTCCGGCACGAAGGCCCTCGGCGAGGAGGTGCTGGCCGGCGCGCCCAACCTCTACGTCTGGCGCCTGCGCATCCCGTTCAACCAGGTGGACGGACCGCGCAACTACCTGACGAAGCTCATCCGCTACAACACGCTGCTCGACGCCGAGAACTCCATCTCGCAGCTCGACGAGTTCGTCGCCGCCACCTTCGCCTGCTGGGAAAAGCGCGTGCCCTTCGGCACCTACAACGTAACCAACCCCGGCCACGTCACGACCCGCGAGGTCGTGGACTTGATCAAGAAAACCGGCGTTTCGCACAAGGACTTCCAGTTCTTCACCGACGAGGCCGAGTTCATGCGCACCGCCGCCAAGACCCCGCGCTCCAACTGCGTGATGGACTCCACCAAGCTCGCCGCCACCGGCATCAAGCTCACCGAGGTGCACGAGGCCGTGGAGCGCGACCTGCGGAGATGGGCGCGGCAGCAGAGTTAAGGTTTAAGAGCGTAAGCTGTAAGCTTGTGAGCGCCGACAAAATCCAAAGCTGGCACGATCTCTTGGTCTGGCAAAAGGCGCACGCCGCCACGCTCGAAGTCTATCGTCTTACCAAGGCTTTCCCTGCGGATGAACGCTATCGGTTGACCGACCAGCTTTGCCGGGCGGCCTCTTCCGTGCCGACCAACATCGCCGAGGGCAAAGGCCGGGGCTCGGTGGCGGAATTTCGGCAGTTCCTGATGATCGCCCGTGGTTCAATCGAAGAGACCCGCTACCTGCTGCTGCTCGCCAAGGACCTTGGCTTGCTGGCACCCGGAATCCACGCCGGGCTGGAGGCGAAATACACCGAAGTATCCAAGATGACCAATGCCTTGCTCCGGGCTCTGAAATCTTAAACCTTACGCTCTTAAACCTTATGAACTTACTGGTCACAGGCGGCTGCGGTTTCATCGGCTCCAATTTCATTCGGCAGCGCCTCACCGAAAAGGGCCCCGCGCTCACGAAACTCGTCAACCTCGACGCCCTGACCTACGCCGGCAACCCGGCCAATCTCGCCGACCTCGCCGGCGACCCGCGCTACGTTTTCGCGCACGGCGACATCGGCGACCCCGCGCTCGTCACGAAGCTCCTCGCCGAGCACGCGATCGACGCCGTCGTCAACTTCGCCGCCGAGTCCCACGTGGACCGCTCCATCGACTCGCCCGAGCCCTTCATCCAGACCAACGTCACCGGCACGCTCCGCCTCCTCAATTGCGCCAAGCAGCACTGGGCTAAGCTCCCCGAGCCGAAGAAGGCTGCCTTCCGCTTCCTGCACGTCTCGACCGACGAGGTTTACGGCTCGCTCAAGCCCGGCGCGCCGGCCTTCACCGAGGAGCACAACTTCGAGCCCAACTCCCCCTACGCCGCCTCCAAGGCCGCCAGCGACCACCTCGTCCGTGCCTACCAGCACACCTACAGGATGCCGACACTGACGACGAACTGCTCGAACAACTACGGCCCGTATCACTTCCCGGAGAAGCTCATCCCGCTGATGATCCTCAACGCGCTCGAGGGGAAAAATCTCCCGGTCTACGGCGACGGCATGCAGATCCGCGACTGGCTCTACGTCGAGGATCACGCCCGCGCCATCTGGCTCGTGCTCAACCAGGGCCGCACCGGCGAGACCTACAACATCGGCGGATGGAACGAGAAGCCGAACATCGAGATCGTCAAAACCATCTGCGCGCTGCTCGGAAAAAAATCCCCGCGCGCCGACGGCAAGTCCTACGAGACCCAGATCACCTACGTCACCGACCGCCCCGGCCACGACCGCCGCTACGCCATCGACGCGACGAAGATCCACCGCGAACTCGGCTGGAAGCCACTCGAGACCTTCGCCACCGGCATCGAGAAGACCGTGGACTGGTATTTGAAGAACCGCGCCTGGACCGCTGAAATCACCGCGAAAAAATACGCCCGGGAGCGGTTGGGAACGAAGGGGTAAGTTTTAAGGTTTAAGTTGTAAGCCCCGGAGTTCTGCTGCTTAAACCTTACGCTCTTAAACCTTACACCTCATGTCTCGCAAAGGCATCATCCTCGCCGGCGGCTCCGGCACCCGCCTCTACCCGCTGACCATCGCCGTGAGCAAGCAGCTCATGCCGGTTTACGACAAGCCGATGGTCTATTACCCGCTGTCGGTGCTGATGCTCGCCGGCATCCGCGAGGTGCTCATCATCTCCACCCCGGCCGACCTGCCCAATTTCAAGAAACTCCTCGGCGACGGCGCCAACCTCGGCCTCAAGTTCAGCTACGCCGAGCAGCCCAGCCCCGACGGCCTCGCCCAGGCCTTCCACATCGCCGGCGACACCGGCTTCCTGAAGGGCGAGCCCTCCGCCCTCGTGCTCGGCGACAACCTTTTCTACGGCGCCGAGTTCGTGAACTCCCTCGCCGAGGCCTCCGCCCGCACGACCGGCGCCACCATCTTCGGCTACCACGTCGCGAATCCCTCCGACTACGGCGTCGTCGAGTTCGCCGCCGACGGCCGCGTCCTCTCCCTCGAGGAAAAGCCCAAGCAGCCCAAGTCGCACTACGCCGTCCCCGGCCTGTATTTCTACGATGCCGACGTCGTGAAGCTCGCGAAGAGCCTCAAGCCATCGGCGCGCGGCGAGCTCGAGATCACCGACCTCAACCGCCTCTACCTCGAGCAGGGCCGGCTGCACGTCGAGCTCTTCGGCCGCGGCACCGCCTGGCTCGACACCGGCACGCATGATTCGCTCATCGAGGCCGCGCAGTTTGTCCATGTGCTCGAGAACCGCACCGGCCTGAAGATCGCCTGCATCGAGGAGATCGCCTACAAACAGGGCTGGATCGATCGCGCCGGCCTCGAGGCCAACATCCAGAAGCTCGGCAAGTCCGCCTACGGCCAATACCTCCGGCGCCTGCTGGCCTGAGTTTCGGCGGGCGGTGACTCTCCAAACCTCAGTAGCTCCACCTTGCCGGCCTGAGGAGGAAAACCATCACCGGTGGGCGGGTGATTTGTTCCGCTCGCGTAAGCGCGGCGTGGAGCATCTCGCGTCGTCGGCTCGCATTTTGACTTTCCGGCGGGCGGGGCGCTGGCTGCGCGGCACACGACTGGGGATTGCTCGGGTTCCTCCGGCGGGAAGATTCCTTCCCAGGAAAGATCTCCTGCGCCCGTTCCTTGCATGTGCCGTGCTAGGCGCGCTTTTGTCGGCTCCGTCCATCCCGCTCCTGGCACGACCTGCACACACTACAAATCGCCGAGTTGGGGGCGCAGCACGATCTCCTCGACGACCGTGCGGCGGCTGAGCCGGTGGACGTCGAGGATGGCGCGGGCGATGTCCTCGGCGGGCATGATGCGCACCGGCTTCACGCCGCTCTTCGCCCACGACGGCGACCAGGTGGCGCCGGGATGCACGCAGCACACGCGAATGCCCTGGATCTTGGTCTCGGCGCGGAGCACCTGCGCGAGGCCGGTGACGCCGAACTTCGCCGCGCAATAGGCCGCCGCCTGCGGGTAGGCACCGAGCCCGGCGATCGAACTCATGAAGAAGATGTCACCACGCTTGCGCTGCACCATCGCGGGCAGGAAGGCCTGCGTCACGAGGAACGCGCTGCGCAGGTTCGTCGCGAGCATGTCGTCGAACATCGCAAGCGACGTCTGCGCGAACGGCGCCATGGCGAAGGCCCCGGCGTTGTTGATGAGCACGTCCACCGGGCCGAAGTGACGGGCCACGGCCTTGGCCATCTTGGCCACGGATTTCTCGCTGCTCACATCGCAGGGGAAGATCTCGACCGCGGCCCCGAGCTTGAGGCCCTCGCCGGCCACGACCTGCAGGTTTTTCTCGTTGCGCGCCACGAGCGCCAAGCGCACGCCGGGCAGCTCCGCAGCGAAGGTTTTGGCGATGGCCGCGCCGATGCCCTGCGAGGCGCCGGTGATGAGGATGACTGGTTTGTTTTTTCCCGCGGATAGCGCGGATGAACGCGGATTAATCATGGATTTCCCGGACGATACGTTTCCATTCGAGTTTGGCGTGCTTAAAATTCAACAGCAGAGCCAGCTTGAGCTTGGTAATGGCCAGATAGCCGATCATCTGGCGGACTTGGGTTTCATTGAAGCCCTCCGCAACCTTGGGATCCGCGACCACCAAGTCATCGACAATGATATCCGGAACCAGCGTGCCGATCAGTTCACCCGAATAATGCACCGGAAAGGACTTTTGCTGGTCAACCTTGTGCCCGCGTTTTCTCAATTCAATGACCAGTGCCCGTTCATAAAGCTTCTCATCCAATCCCCGCCCAAGCTCATTGAGCACAGCCATGGCCGCCCCAATGATCTCGCCGCTGAGTTTCTCGTGAATCATCGGTCTTATCCGCGTTAATCCGCGTCATCCGCGGAAAATCCGGTTTTTCAGCACAGCAGCGCGCCGAAATCCATGAAGTCGGCCTTGAAGCCGTCCTTCACGCCCTTGCAGATGACGCTCACGGCGTCGTGCGAGTGCAGCGACTCGAGGTGCGAGCAGGCGATGCGGAAGTCGGCGATGCGCTTGTCGCGGTCGAACTGGAGGTAGAGGAGGCGCGCAGCGTCCTCGACAAACTTCAGGTAGGCGCCGTTGAGCTCGGCGAAGGCCTGCTCGTCCTCGCGCTTCACCATCACCTGGGTCTCGGTCGGGAGCGCCGCGTGGCACAGCGCGTGGACGTCCTCGATCCAGATCTTCTTCCCCTCGGCCTCCTCGAGCGTGATGCGGGCCTTGCTGCGCTGGGAGTGCGGCACGCCGTAGGCCTGGCGTTTGTCGCGGGCGTGCTCGGTCAGTTCGGCCGAGCAGGGGCAGGCGGAGGAATAGACGTAGTCGAAATGGATGAAGCGTCGGTAGCGGCCGTCGCGCGTCATCACGCCCTCGAAGGCCACGTTGTAGAACTGGTAGCCCTCGATCCCGGTGCGCAGGCTCGGGCGCAGCATCGGGTAGGAAAAGGCGATCTTCAGGCGCGCGTCCTTCGTCTCCACCTTGCGCAGGTAGCCCTTGAGGATTTTTCCCATCCACTCGCCGGTGGTGACGCCATCCCGGTGCTCGTAGAAGGTCCGCATGATGCGGCTCATGTTGATGCCCTTGAGATCGGCCTCGAGCGAGACGGTGCCGGTGACACTGGTCTCGAGCGTGAGGATCTTGCCGGCCTTTGTGCGGTATTTGAGGGGCAGCTTGAAGTTGTGAATGCCGACCTGCTGGATCGGGACGTGCGCGCCCTGGATCGTCTCGTGGGCGACCTCCATCATGTCGGGCAGCGTGGCGCGGTAGGCGGCGGTCGGCCGGAACTTCCGGTCGTAGCCGCGCTTGATCGGGGGCTGCTGCCCGCAACTCGAGCGGTGGAGATACATTTGTTTCATGGGCGGGAGGATCGTTTTGGGTTGGATTGGGCGGGTGACGCAACCGCCGGGAAATCCGTTAAACCACGGAATACACAGAATACACGGAATGACGCTGCCCCTTTTCTGTGTGTTCTGTGGTTTTCATGATTCGGAATGAATTTAGGTCAGGATTGGTCCGGGCCGAAAAACTCGGCGTAGTTGCGTGGGGTTTCGTAAAGCCGCACGCAGTGCAGCGCGGCGGGGGCCGGGATGCACGGGGCAATCTCGTGCCAAAAGGCGATGACGAGGTTCTCGGTGGAGGGGATGATGCCGCGCAGGAAGGGCACCTCGTCGTTGAGGTTGCGGTGGTCGCACTGGTCCACGACGGCGCGGTGCAGGATGCGCTTCAGCTCGCCGAGATCGATGACGTAGCCGGTGACCGGGTCGGGCTCGCCCCGCAGCGTGACCTCGAGCACGTAATTGTGGCCGTGCCAGTGCGGGTTGGTGCACAAGCCGTATTGCTTCTTGTTCCAGGCCTGGCTCTTCGTCGGATTGTGCAGCCGATGCGCGGAGTTGAAATGCACCTGCCGGGTGATGAACACCGTGCCGCGGAGGGCGCGCACGGGCTGCGCGGACTTGGTTGGTCTGGGGGCCTGCTTCGGCATGGAGGGTCAAGGCAAGCCAGTTTGCGGCGGTCGTCAACCCCTCCGGCACCGCGCGGCATAGGCCAAAAAACCATTGCCCGGGCCGCCCCGCCGGGCGTTCAATCGCGGCTATGGCCATGCGCTTCAGCATCCTCGGCAGCGGCAGCGCCGGCAACTCAGCCTTCCTCCAGACGGACAATGCGCGCGTGCTCGTGGACGCCGGCTTCTCCGCCAAGCGCCTCGCCGGCCTGCTCGCCGAGCTCGATGAGAAGCTGGAGCGCATCGATGCCATCCTCCTGACCCACGAGCACAGCGACCACGCCGCCGCGCTCACCGGCCTCGCGCGCTTCCCGCAGATCAAGGTCTTCGCCAACCGCGCCACCGCCCAGGCCCTCCAGCCCGCCCTCAAACACCGCGTGGACTGGCAGCTCTTCGAGACCGGCGCGACCTTCCGCTACCGCGACCTCGAGATCAGCAGCTTCGCCGTGCCGCACGATGCGCAGGATCCCGTCGGGTTCCTCATCGCCCACGGCGAGGATGACCTGCTCGCGCCGCGGCGCAGCCTCGCCTGGCTGACCGACCTCGGCCACGCCCCGGCCCACGTGCGCGAGCGCATCCGCGAGGCCGACGTGCTCGTCGTCGAGGCCAACCACTGCCCGCAGATGCTCGAGGCCGACACCAGGCGCCCGTGGTCCACCAAGCAGCGCATCAGCGGCCGCCACGGCCACCTCTCCAACGCGGCGGCCCGCGAGCTGCTCGAGGGCGTCTCCGGCGCCCGCTGGCGCCACGTTTTCTTCACCCACCTCTCCCGCGACTGCAACTCGCCCGAGGCGGTCGCCGCCGCCTGCGGCTCGGTGCTGGCCGCGCGCGCCTGCGGCTTTTCTGTCG
Source organism: Lacunisphaera sp. (assembly GCA_039807025.1). Classification (GTDB taxonomy): domain Bacteria; phylum Verrucomicrobiota; class Verrucomicrobiia; order Opitutales; family Opitutaceae; genus Lacunisphaera. The sequence goes on along the minus strand of JBDHQK010000005.1, from coordinate 9,043 downwards.
TCGCCGCCGGCGCCAGCACGCCGTTTTTCCACTGCTGAGGGCCTGTTTTCCAAGACATAAGCGCTCCGCCGGGCGGCTTTTGTTTTGCCGCTCGTCCCGTCCGCCGCTTCACTCCCGGCCATGCCCGCGCCGCTTCGCCGCACGAAGATCATCGCCACCCTCGGCCCCGCCACCGAAAGCGAGGAGATGCTCGTCCGGCTCATCACCGCCGGCGTGGACGTCGTGCGCCTCAACATGGCGCACGCCAAGCACGACTGGACGCGGATGATCATCCGCCGCATCCGCGCCGCCTCCAAGACCGCCGGCCGCGAGGTCGCCATCATGATGGACATCAAGGGCCCCGAGATCCGCACCGGCGACTTGGAGCACCCGATCGAGCTCCGGCCGGGCGAAATTTTCGACTTCACCGTCAAGCCCGGCGCCGACCGCGAGAATGTCGAGGAGGTCCGCTCCGTGGACGTCAACTACCGCGACCTCGTCAACGACATCAAGGTCGGCGACACCGTCCTCGTGGACAACGGCCTCATCCGCCTCGAGGTGCTCGCCAAGGACCACGCCCACATCCGCTGCCGCGTGCTCACCCCCGGCTCCCTCACCTCGCGCCGTCACATCAACCTGCCGGGCATCAAGGTCAACCTCCCCTCCTTCACCGCCAAGGATCGCGGCGACACGCTCGTCGGCATCGAGGAAGGCATCGACTTCGTCGCCCTGTCCTTCGTCCGCGAGGCGCACGACATCGACCAGCTCCGGGTCTTCCTCAAGGAAAACCACTCCCTCGCCCGCATCGTCGCCAAGATCGAGGACCAGTCGGCCATCGACAACCTCGACGACATCATCCGCGCCACCGACGTCCTCATGATAGCCCGCGGCGATCTCGGCATCGAGGTTCCGCTGCGCGAGCTGCCTGTCATCCAGCGCCGGGCCGTGCGCACCTGCCTCGCCATCGGCCGCCCCGTCATCATCGCCACGCACATGCTCGAGTCCATGATCAGCCAGCCCATGCCGAGCCGGGCCGAGATCACCGACGTCGCCAACGCCGTCTACGAGCAGGCCGACTGCGTCATGCTCTCCGGCGAGACCACCGTGGGCAAATACCCGCTCGAATGCGTGCAGGTGCTCGACGCCATCGCCCGGCGCATCGAGGAGGAGCAGGCGCAGGATTTCCCCGAGCCCGCGGTCTTCATCCAGGAGCGCATGAAGGTCTTCCGCGCCGCCGTGGTGCTGGCCAACGAGTTCCCCCGCTCGCTCCTGCTCGTCTTCACCCGCCACGGCACCACCGCCTCCGGCCTCGCAGCCCACCGCCCGCCGCGCGCACCCATCCTCGCCGTCACCGACTCCCTCGAGACCCTGCGCCACATGAAGATGGTGCGCTCGGTCGAGCCCTACCTGCTCACGCCCTTCGGCGACCCCGAGGCCACCATCGAGCGCGCCACCGCCTCCCTGCTCCGGCAGGGCCGCATCTCCCCCGGCGACAAGCTCATCATCGTCTCCGACGTGCAGGCCAAGGACCGCCGCATCGACAGCATCCAGCTGCGCAACGTGGAGTGACACACATTCGCTGTCATCCTGAGCGAAGTGAACGATCCATCAGGATGTCCGTATGGGTTCTCATCGCGCAGCGCTGATGGATTCTTCGCTTCGCCCGGAATGACGATTCAGGCCGGGAACATCCCCCATGCCGCGCCTCCTTGTCCTCGCCCTCGCCCTTTCCCTCGCCGCCGCAGCGGCAGCCTCCGATTTTCCCTCCACCCCGCTCGATCTCCCGGCGCTGCTGCCCGCGCCACCCGCGCCCGGCTCGGCCGCCGTGCGCGCCGAGATCGACACCGTGCTCCAGGCGCAGGCCGCGCGCACCCCGGCGCAGGCCGCACGCTGCGTCCAAATTGAGCACGAAACCATCTGGCTCTTCGGCTCCGAGGTGCTCGGCCCGTGGTTCACCGAGGGCAACCTGCCGAAGACCGCCGAGCTTTTCGCCGCCGTGCGCGAAAGCTTCGTCGCGGTGAACCGCGCCGCCAAGGCCCTGCACCCGCGCCAGCGCCCGCCTTTCGCCGACGGGCGCGTCCAGCCCTGCGTGGAGTTCGCCGACACCGGTTCCTATCCCAGCGGCCACGCCATCCAGTCGTCCCTCTGGGCCGGCCTGCTCGCGGAAATTTTCCCGGAGCACGCCGCGGGCTTCGCCGCGCGCGCCGCTGAAACCCGCCGCTACAAGCTGCTGTCGGGCGTCCACTACCCGTCCGACCTGGCCGCCGGCCAGGCCGTCGGCGAGGCGCTCGCGCGCACGTTGCTGAAAATTCCCGATGTGCGAAAGCGGATCGCCGGGGCCCGCGCCGAGGCCGCCGCCTTCCGCAAGTAAGGGAGGGCGGTCCTCCCGATTAAAAAGTTGCCGGGCCGCCCCGGCTGGCTATCTGTGTCTCCCCGATGAAACGCCTCGTCTGGCTTATGCTCTTCGCCTTCGGCACCGTGCTCGCGCAGGTGTCGCCGGTGGATGTGCGCCTGGTGCCCGAGGAAAAGTGCGACTGCTGCGAGCAGCCGGGTGATTGTGGCATGGCCGAATGCGGCCTGCCTCCCGCCGCCGCCCAACCGGTCTGTCAGGTGGCGAACCCGTCCGTGGTCGCCCGCGCTGCGGTGCGCCGCGCCGCCCCCGCCCCGCGCCAGGTGCGCGAAGCCTTTTATGTGCAGTTCCTGCCCCGCGTCAGCGTCGTCCCGGCTGTGCCGGCGCGCTTGGCGGTGGCCCTCCCTGCGAGTGTCCCCCTGTTTCAGGAGCACTGCAGTTGGTTGATCTGAGCCTAGGCTGAGTGTGCCCGCTTATCGCGCGGGCCGCCCCCTCGTCCGTCTGACCCTCCGCACCGTCACGTGCCCGGGTAAGATTATCCGTCCCCGTCCGTCTCCTCCCCGTTCTGCCATGAAAACTCACCTCCTGCTCCTCTCCCTCGCCGCCGGCCTCTTCCTGACCGCAGCCGCCTCCACCGTCTACCAGTGCCCCATGCACCCGTGGATCAAGTCCGACAAGGCCGACGCCAAGTGCACCATCTGCGGCATGGCTCTGGTCGCCGCGACCGCCGCGCCGGCCGGCGACCAGCCGGTCGATCCCAACCTCGTCACGCTCACCGCCAGCCAGGCCGCCGTCACCGGCGTCTCCACCACCGCCGTCACCCGCGGCCCGCTCGTCCGCACGCTGCGCGTCAACGGCGTGATCGACGACGACGAAACCCGCCACCGCATCCTCGCCGCCCGCGTGCCGGGCCGCGTCGAGAAGCTGCACGTCAACTACGTCGGCGCCGAGGTGCGCGAAGGCGAGCCGCTTGCCATCATCTACAGCCCGGAGATGCTCACCGCCCAGCGCCAGTATGTGGAGCGCATCCGCGCCGGCGACAACGCCTTTACCGCCTCCGAACGCGCCGCCGCGCGCGAGCGCCTGCTCGAGCTCGGCCTGACCGGCGAGGAGGTCACCATCCTGGAAAACACCCGCGAGCCCGTCGCCTTGGTGACCGTGCGCGCGCCGATGTCCGGCACCGTCGTCTCGCGCGCCGTCTACGAGGGTCAGTATGTGGCGACCAACGACCGGCTCTTCGAGATCGGTGATTTTTCCCGCATGTGGTTTGTCTTCGACGTTTATGAAGCCGACCTCGCGTGGGTCCGCACCGGCCAGGCCGTCGAGATCGCCCTCGCTTCCCTCCCCGGCCAGCTCCTCACGGCCCCCATCACCTTCATCGATCCTAACCTCAACGAGACCACGCGCACCGCCCGCGCCCGCGTCGTCCTCGACAACACCAGTCGCCAGCTTTTCCACCGGCAGACCGGCCTCGCCCATGTGGCGCTGGCCTCGCCCGAGACCCTGCTCGTGCCGCGCTCCGCCGTGCTGCAGCACGGCGGCCACCCGGTGGTGTTCGTGGATCGGGGCAATCGGGCCTACGCCGCCCGCGAGGTCCAGCTCGGCCGCATCGGCGACATCACCGCCGAGGTCCTCGCCGGCCTCGCCGAGGGCGACCGGGTCGTGACCCAAGGCGCGCTCCTCCTCGACGGCCAAGCCCAGCTGGCCCACGCCGCCACCCGCGCCACACACGACCACGACGCGCCAGCTCCGAACAAGGTGTCCGCCGCCGAGCCGGCCCACGACGAAGCCGCCTATGCGCTGCTGAAGACCCTCGCCTTCGCCGGCGCCGATGCCGCCACCGCTCTCGCGGCCGACGACCTGCCGGCCTACCAAAAGAACCTGCCCGCGCTGCGCAGCGCGCTCCACGCCTATCTCGCCGGCTACGCCGCCGCCAGCCGCGGCCCGCTGGAGGAATTCAAGGATTCGCTCGTGGACGGCCCCGACCTCCGTGCCGCGCGCCGCGCTTTCGAGCCCTTCAGCACGGCTCTCGTGGACCTCGCCCGCGCCCAGCATGTCCACCACCGCGAGGGCCTCCATGCCTTCCAATGCCCGATGACCCCCGTGCTCGGCACCGGCCGCTGGCTCAGCCGCACGGGCACCCTCCGCAACCCCTACTTCGGCTCCGCCATGCTCGAATGCGGCGAGGAGCTGAACTGAGACCCACCCGGTAATTTGTAACTCAATACGTTACAAATTACCGGAAGCATCCACACCCTTTCATTCCCCATGATCAACCGCCTCATCCACTGGTCGCTGCACAACCGGTTCATCGTGCTCGCCGGCTTTCTCGCGCTGTGCGCGTGGGGCGTGGTCGCACTGACCCGCGTGCCAATCGACGCCATCCCCGACCTCTCCGAGAACCAGGTCATCGTCTACGCCGACTGGCCGGGCCGCTCGCCGCAGGAGGTCGAGGACCAGATCACCTACCCGCTCAGCGTCTCCCTGCAGGGCCTCGCGGGCGTGAAGACCGTGCGCGCCACGTCCATGTTCGGCTTCTCGTTCCTCACCGTCATCTTCGAGGACCAAGTGGACACCTACTTCGCCCGCACCCGCGTGCTCGAGCGTCTCAACTCCCTCGGCGACCTCCTGCCCGAAAGCGTCACCGCCCGCCTCGGGCCCGACGCCACCGGCCTCGGCTGGGTTTACCAATACTATCTGAAGGACGAGTCCGGCACGCAGGATCTCGGTTCGCTCCGCGCCTTGCAGGACACCTACGTGCGCTACCAACTCGCCGCCGTGCCGGGCGTGGCCGAGGTCGCCAGCCTTGGCGGCTTCGTGCGCCAGTGGCAGGTCGAGGTCTCCGCCCTGAAGCTGAAGCAATACGGCGTGATGCTCGGCGAGCTCATGGACGCCGTCGCCGCCAGCAACCGGAACATCGGCGGCAAGACCATCGAGGAAAACGGCGCCGAATACATCGTGCGCGGCGTCGGCCTCGTGCAAAGCGCCGCCGACCTTGAGTCCATCGCCCTCCAGCCGCGCAACGGCACCCCGCTCCTCCTGCGCGATGTCGCCACCGTGCGAATCGGCGGCGACTTCCGCCGCGGCACCCTCGACGTCAACGGCCGGCAGGTTGTCGGAGGCATCGTCGTCATGCGTTACGGCGAGAACGCCTGGCAGGTCATTCAGGACGTGAAGGCGCGCCTCGCCGCGCTCGCCCCCGGCTTGCCGGCGGGCGTGACCGTCGAGTCCTTCTACGACCGCAGCGACCTCATCGGCCGCGCCATCGGCACGCTGAGGCACGCGCTCACCGAGGAGATCATTCTCGTGACGCTCGCTCACATCCTGTTCCTGTTCCACTTCCGCAGCATCCTCATCGTCACGCTGCCGCTGCCAGCCTCCATCCTGATCTCGTTCATCCTGATGGACCGGTTTGGCATCCCGTCGCACATCATGTCGCTGACCGGCATCGCCATCTCCATCGGCGTGCTGGTGGACGCGGGCATCGTGATGACGGAAAATGTCATCCGCCACTGCGAGCGGGCCGAGGAGGAATTGAAGCGCCGCCTCACGCCCCCGGAGGTGTTCACGCACACCCTCGAGGCTGCCACGCAGGTCGGCCGACCGATGTTCTTCTCGATGCTGGTCATCATCCTCGCCTTCGTGCCGGTGTTCCTGCTCACCGGCCAGGAGGGCAAGCTCTTCCATCCGCTCGCCTACACCAAGAGCTTCGCGCTCATCGGCGCCGTGTTGCTGGCCGTGACCGCCGTGCCCGTGTTCTGCACGCTCCTCGTGCGCGGTCCGTTCAAGCCCGAGAGCGAGAACTGGCTGATGAAGGCCCTGCTGAAAATCTACGCGCCTGTGCTCGACTGGGCCTTGATCCACCGCAAGACCGTGATCGGGGGCGCGCTCGCCCTGCTCGCCGCGTCGTGCGTCGTGGCTTTCGGCCTGCCGCGCGCCGTCAACGCCCGCCTGCCCGGCAGCTTGGCGCGCCACCTCACCGGTTTCGGCAGCGAGTTCATGCCCACCCTCGAGGAGGGCTCGTTGCTCTTCATGCCCGTGCTCCTGCCCGCCACCTCCCTCACCGAGGTCCAACGCATCATGGCCTGGCAGGATAAAGTCATGAGTGAGCACCCTGCCGTCGCCTCCGTCGCCGGCAAGCTCGGCCGCGCCGAGACCGCCACCGACCCGGCGCCGGTCGAGATGATCGAGACCACCATCATGCTCAAGCCCGAGAGCCAGTGGCCCGCCGGCACCACCAAGGCCTCCATCATCGCCGACCTCTCCGCCAAGCTCATGAACGTGCCGGGCTACGTGCCCGGCTTCCTCCAGCCCATCGAGAACCGGATCCTGATGACGAGCACCGGCATCCGCGCGCAGGTGGGCGTGAAGATCTACGGCGACAACCTCGACGCGCTCCAGCAGAAGGCCTTCGAGATCGAGCGGGTCATCACCCGCATCCAGGGCGCCACCGGCGTCGCGCCTTCGCGCGTGCAGGGCAAGCCCTACCTCGAGATCGCCGTCCGCCGCGCCGACCTCGCCCGCTACGGGCTGAGCGTCCGACAGGTCTATGAATACGTCGAGGCCGGCCTCGGCGGCGCCACCGTTGGCACCACCCTCCGCGGCCGCGAACGCTGGCCGCTGTCGGTCCGGCTCGAATCGGCCGACCGCGAGGACATCGACCGGCTCGGCGAACTCCCCCTGCCCACGCCTTCCGGCGCCAGCATCCAGCTGCGGCAGGTCGCCGACATCAAGCGCACCGTCGGTCCCAACGAGATCCAGAGCGAGAACGGCCGCCTGCGCGTCTTCGTGCAGGCCAACGTGGCCGACCGCGACCTCGGCGGCTTCGTGGACGATATCAAGGCCAGCATCGCGCGCGACGTGAAACTCGACCCCGGCATGTCCATCGAGTATTCCGGCCAATATGAGCACCAGCTCCGCGCGCGGCAGACACTGCTCTACGTGTTCCCCGCCGTCATCCTCATCATCTTCGTGCTGCTGGTGATGACCTTCCACTCCGTCTCCGAGGCGGCGCATGTGCTGCTCGCCGTGCCCTTCGCCCTCACCGGCGGCGTCATGCTGCAGGCCTGGCTGGGCTACAACTTCAGCGTCGCCGTCTGGGTCGGCTACATCGCCCTCTTCGGCACCGCCATCCAGACCGGCGTCGTCATGGTCGTCTATCTCGAGGAGGCCGTGGCGAAAAAGCGCGCCGCGCTCGGTGGCACGTTGACCCGGGCCGGCTTGATCGAGGCCGTCAAGGAGGGCGCCCGCCTCCGCCTGAGGCCAAAGGTCATGACCGTCGCCACCGCCGTCGCCTCGCTGCTGCCCATCTTCTGGGCCAACCGCACCGGCGTGGACATCATGCGGCCCCTCGCCGCTCCCGTCGTCGGCGGCATGCTGTCGAGCCTCGTCCATATCCTGATTGTCACGCCGGTCATCTTCGCGTGGCTGCGGGAGCGGCACCTCAACCCGAGCTCCTGATCGACCGCCCCCATGCCGACCGCCCGCGCTAACCAACTCGCCCGCGAACTCAACGCGCAACGGGACGCCTTCAAGGCGTTCCTCACCGCGCGCGTGGGCAGCGCGGCCGAGGCGGAGGACATCCTGCAGCACGGCCTGCTCAAGGCCGTGCAGCGCGCCGGCGAACTGCAGGACGACGCCAAGCTCACCGCCTGGTTCTACCAGCTGCTCCGCCACGCCATCGTAGACCACTACCGCTCCCGCGGCGCCCGCCGCCGGCGCGACGATGCGCTCGGCGCCCTCGTCGCCCGCCTCGGCGAGGATGTCGCCCCGCCACCCCGCGCCTGGGAAGCCCAGCTCTGCGGCTGCCTCGGCAGCGTGGTTGACACCCTCAAGCCCGTCCAAGCGGAGCTGTTGCGCCGTGTGGACCTCGACGGCCAGTCCGTGCAGTCCGCCGCGCGGGCCCTGAAGCTGACGCCGAACAACGCCAGCGTGACCCTGCATCGCGCCCGCAAGGAACTGCGCACCCGCCTCGTGGCCTTTTGCGGCGCCTGCGCCGCCGGTGCCTGCCTCGACTGCAACTGCGCGCCCGTGCCGGAAAAGAAGCGGGGCCTGTAAGATTCAGCGGCGGAGCCCGTCTCCAGGATGAAGCCACTCATCCCATGACCAAGAAACAAACGACCATTCCCTCCTGCGGTTGTCCAAATTGCTCCTGCCGCCGCAGTCCGCATTGCCGCTGCAACGTCCACAACGCCCTCCTGGCCCTCGCCCTCGCGGACTTCGGCCGGATGGTGCGGCGCAACTCAACCCTCAACCGCTCCCGCCCGTGAAACATTCCTCCTCTCACGCCTCTCCGCCCGCCCGACACGGCCACCACCACCCCGCCGCCCCGCACGACGCCGCCCACGTGCCCGCGCCCGACGAGCCGGTTTACATGGGCCTGCCGCACGAGCGCTACCTGCGGCCGAAACTCTACGTCGCCGCCGCGCTGACCATCCCCGTCCTCTTCCTCGCGATGGGCGGGATGATCGCGCCCGGCCTGATGCCCGATCTCGCCCCGCGCCTCAACGGCTGGCTGCAGTTCCTCCTCACGACCCCGATCTTTTTCTGGGCCGGCGCGCCGTTTCTCCGCCGTTGGTGGAAATCCATCCGCGAGCGCGACCCCAACATGTTCACGCTCACCGTCACCGGCACCGGCGCGGCGTATTTCTACAGCACCGCGGCCATGCTCGGTTGGGATCACTTTCCCCCCGCCTACCAGACCCACCACGGCGT
>JBDHQK010000106.1:0-8337 GCA_039807025.1 Lacunisphaera sp. | reverse complement strand
GGGTAGGGCAGGTCGCCGGACGGGATCTGGCGCTCGGGCACGAGCGGGACCTGCATGGGCGTCGGGCTGCCGATGGTCTCGGTTAGCAGGCCGATCATGTTGTGGAAATAAACGGTGGTGCGCAGGCCGCCGTTCCACCAGGTGGAGAAGACGGAGCCGCGCTTCATGGTGGTGCCGGGCATGCCCTCGGCGATCCAGCGGCCGTGCATGGCGGCACCGACGGCGTCGAGCGACGTGATGATCAGCGGGTCGTAAACATAGTTGAAGGGGTCGCGATAGGGCGGGGCGGCGACGACGGTGCCCGCGGGCGCGGTCTGGTGGTGGTTGTAGACGATCTGGGGGAACCACTCGAGGTAGAGCTGGCGCGCGATGTTCGCGGACTCCTTCATGTTCGTCATCATGAAGTCGCGGTTATTGTCGTGGCCGATGTATTTCTGGTAGAGGCGCGGCTCGCGGTCCACGATGCGCGTGGCCGGATCGGGGCGGCGCAGATACCAGGAGCTGATGAGCTCCTGGCCGTCGGGGTTGGCATGGGTGAAGAGGATGATGACCTGGTCGAGGATGCGGAGCGTCTCGGGATCATTGCGGCTGGCGAAGCTCCAGAGCGTCTCGATGAGTTGGGTGACGCCGAGCGTCTCGGTGGCGTGGAGGCCGCCGTCGATCCAGATGACGGCCTTGCCCTCGGCGGCGAGGGCGCGGGCCTGAGCCTCGGTCACATCCTCGGCGCGGGCGAGCTTGGTGGCGATTTCCTTGTAATGCTCGAGCTTGGCGAGGTTGGCGGGCGAGGTGCAGATCACCATGTATTGGCGTCGGCCTTCCTCGGTGGGGCCGATGTCCACGAGCTTCAGGCGGTCGGACTCGGCGGCGAGCTTCTTGAAATAGGCCTCGGTCTGCGTGTAAGTGGCGAGCTGGTAGTCGTCGCCCATGGTGAAGCCGAAGTGCTCCTTCGGCGAGGTGAGGGCGAGCGCGAGCGGCGCGAGGAACAAGGCGGCGGCGCAGGCCGCGTGGCGGAACAGGGGAGGGGTCATGGGGGAGGTAAGAAGTTGAAAGGTGAAAGTTGAAGGGTGAAAGTCCAGAAATTGGCCGGCTGCGAAATGCCGCCTTTCAACTTTCAGCCGCTTGGCTGCAGCTCGTGATTGAGGATGCTCAAGGCGTAAACGGCGGCGGTGTCGCTGCGCAGGACGAGCGGGCCGAGGGTGACCGGCACGCAGCCGGCGGTGAGGGCGGCGGTCATCTCGGCGGGGGAGAAATCGCCCTCTGGGCCGACGAGCCAGAGCACGCGGCGCGGGGCGTGGCCGTGCTTGACCGAATAGGTGGCGAGCGCCTTTTTCAGCGTCGTGGTGCCGGCGTGCAGGCTGGCGATGAGCTTGAGGTCGCAGTCGGTGGTTGCGGCGAGGAAGGAGAGGAAATGCTGCAGCGGCGTGATCTCGGGCAGCCAGGGGTTGCCGCATTGCTTGGCGGCCTCGATGGCGCCGGTGCGCCATTTCTCGATCTTCCTGTCCGCGCGGTCGGTGTCGAGGTGCACCTGCGTGCGTTCGCTGAGCAGCGGCACGATGCGAGCGGCCCCGATCTCCGTGGCCTGGCGGACGATGTCGTCCATCGTCGCGCCCTTGGGCAGGGCCTGGCCGAGCGTGATCTCGAAGGCGCGGGGTTGGGCGGCGCGGGTTGCCTTCACGCGCAGCAGGGTGGCGCTCTTGCCCGGGTCGGAGCATTCGGTGAGCCATTCGCGGCCACGGCCGTCGAAGGCGGTCACCGGGTCGCCGCGGCCGCAACGGTTCACGGTGACGAGGTGATGGCTTTCCTCGGGGGCCAGCCGGATTTCCGCGGCATCGGCGGAGGCGGTGGGGGCGTAGGCGCGGAAATCGGGCATGAAATCCAGTGCCCGGGGTGGGGATCGAACCCACAAGACTTTAGAGGTCGGTGGATTTTGAGTCCACTGCGTCTGCCAATTCCGCCACCCGGGCGACTGAGCCGGCGAGAAAAACGCAGCATCCGGGCGATGTAAACCCGTTTTTGCTCCCGGGGCGATCCGCCGGCCCGTGCCGCCGGATTACTTGGCCGCGGCTTCGCGGTATTCGCCGAGGGCGCGGTAGCGTTCGTAGCGGGCGTCGAGGAGCTTGTCGGCGTCGAGCTTGGTGAGCTCGTCGAGGTGACGGACGAGAAGATCTTTCAGCGCGGCGGCGGCGGCGGCGGGGTCGTTGTGGGCGCCGCCGAGCGGCTCGGGTATGACGCCGTCGATGACCCCGAGTTCGAGCAGGGTGGCGGCGTTGAGCTTGAGGGCCTCGGCGGCCTTGGGGGCGTGGGCGCGGTCCTTCCAGAGGATGGCGGCGCAGCCTTCGGGCGAGATGACGGAGTAGTAGGCGTTCTCGAAAACCAGCACGCGGTCGGTCACGGCGATACCGAGGGCGCCGCCGGAGCCGCCTTCGCCCACGACGATCGAGATCGACGGGGTCTTGAGCATGGCCATCTCGCGCAGATTGACGGCGATGGCCTCGGAAACGTGGCGGGCTTCGGATTCGACTCCGGGATAGGCTCCCATGGTGTCCACGAAGCTGATGACCGGCAGGCGAAATTTCTCCGCCAGCTTCATCAGGCGGAGGGCCTTGCGGTAACCTTCGGGCTGGGGCATGCCGTAGTTGCGCAGGATGTTCTCCTTGGCGTCACGGCCCTTCTGCTGGGCGATGACCATGATCGGCCGGCCCTCGAAGAAGGCCGTGCCACCGAAGAGGGCGCGGTCGTCCCGGAACTGGCGGTCGCCGTGGAGTTCCTGAAAATCGGTGAAAAGGGACTGGATGAAGTCCAGGGCGTAGGGCCGACGCGGGTGACGGGCGACCTGCACGCGCTGCCACGGCGTGAGGTGCGTGTAGATATCCTGCCGGGTGGCCTCGATCTTGGTCTCGATGGTCGCCAGCTCGGCGGACATATCGATGTTGTTCTCGAGGGACTGCTGGTGGAGGGCTTCGAGCTGTTTTTCGAGTTCGCGGAGCGGTTTCTCGAATTCCAGCAGGTAGGCGGGTCTTTCCATGGGGAAAGGTTACGGGCGCGTGCGCACGGGTGTCAACGGGCGTGTCCGGCGGATGGAGGCATCAGTTTTTAATATCGGCGCCAGATGCGGTTGGATTCCTCAACTGGTCCTTCCAACTGAGGATCTTGGCCTGCGCGCCGTATTTCTCGGCGGTGGCCTTGTCGCCCTTTTCCATCCAGATGCGGGAGAGCGTGGTGTTGATGAAGAGGTCGTCGGACCGGAGGGCGTGGGCCTTGTCGGCGGCGGCGAGGGCGGCGTCGAAGCGGCGCAGGGCGAAGTTGATTTCGGCGAGCGCGTGCCAGGCCTCGAAGGCGTCCGGGGCGGCAGCGGTGGCGCGGGCGAGCTTGGCCAGTGCGGTGTCGGCCTCGCCCAGGGTGTAGTCAAAGGTGGCTTCCTCGATCAGGGACTGGACTGTGGCGGGCGTCACGGGGGCGAATCGTCCGCGCAGGAGCGGGCCGGGTCAAAAGGAAAGGACGGCCCGGGGGCCGTCCTTGAAATGGGGGCGGGGGAGCTGAGCTCAGCCCTGCTTGGCGCCGGCCTCGATGTTGATCGTGAGGGCGACGTCGTCCCCGAGCGCCTTCTGCAGCATGGCGGGACCGGCTAGGCCGAACTCGGACTTCTTGATGGTGGTCGTGGCTTCCCAGCCGGAGAGCAGGGTGCCGGGGCGCATGCCGGGGCCGAAGCCGAGGAGCGTGGTCTTCAGGACGACTTCCTTGGTGATGTCCTTGATGGTGAGGTCGCCGGTGATATCGAAGGTGTTCTCGCCGGTCTTTTTCCAGGACTTGCTCTTGAAGGTGGCGGCCGGGAACTTGGCGGCATCGAAGAAATCCGCGCTCTTGATGTGGTTGTCGCGGTCGGTGTTGCCGGTGGACACGGCGGTCACGTCGATGGTGGCGGTGACGCTGCTCTTCTCGAGGTTGTCGCGGTCAACCGTGATTTCGCCGCTGAGCTTGGTGAAGCTGCTGGTATACTTGGAGAGGATGTGGCGGAGGCTGTAGTTGATCGCGGAGTGGGTGGCGTCGATCTTATAGACCTCGACCGCAGCCTGGGTGCTGGCGGCGATGCTGAGGACGGCGAGGAGGGCAAGGAGGTGTTTCATGCGTGGGTGGGATTGAGTGATTTCAGGGGAGGACGGATAGGCAGAAATGCGGTCCGCGCAACTGCGGACTGGTTTGCTGCCGCAGATTCAGGATCACAGGATCAGCATGGCATCGCCGTAGCTGAAGAACCGGTATTCGCGGGCGATGGCCTCGGCATAGATTTCGTGCAGCCAGGCGATGCCATCCGCCGAGCCCGGGGCGAGAAACGCCGCCACCAGGCAGAGCAGGGTGGAGCGGGGCTGGTGAAAATTGGTGATGAGCGCGTCCACGCCGCGAAAAGTGCGCGGGGGGTAGATGAAGGTGTCGGCCTCGCTGAGGACATCGCGGCCGGGCGGCGCGGAATGGAGGGACAGGTAGTGCTCGATGGTGCGGACGGAAGTGGTGCCGACCGCGATGCGGCGGCCGGCGGAGCTGAAGAGTGCCTGCTGGGCGGCAGCCGGGATTTCGTAGAGCTCGCGGTGAATGGGGTGATCCTCGACATGCTCCGTGGCGATAGGCCGGAAGGTGCCAAGGCCGACGTGCAGGGTCAGGTCGGCGGTGCGCACGCCGGCGGTCGCGAGTTGCGCGAGCAGCTCAGGCGTGAAATGCAGGCCGGCGGTCGGCGCGGCGGCCGCGACTTGGTGGGCGCGGTCGGCATAGACCGTTTGGTAGCGCTCGCGGTCGATGGCGCGGGCCTCGTCGTTGTCGTGTCCGATGATGTAGGGCGGCAGCGGCATGTCACCGATGCGGTTGGCCACGACGAGGATGTCGCCGTCGGTGGTGGTGAACGAGACGCGCACGAGGCCGTCGGCGTTTTTTTCGCGGATGGTGGCGGAGAACACGCCGGCGATGCCGAAGGTCGCGCCGACGGGCAGCTTTTTACCGGGGCGCACGAGGCACCACCACTCGCCGGGCGTGGCGGCTGACCGAAGCAGCAGGCACTCCACGGCACCGCCGGTGGGGCGGGTGGCGTGAAGGCGGGCGGGAATGACGGCGGCGTTGTTGCGGAAGAGGCAGTCGCCGGCTTGCAGGTATTCGGGCAAGTCGCGGAAATGCCGGTGCTCGATGCGGCGCTCCGCCCGGTGCACCACGAGCAGGCGCGAGGCATCGCGGCGGTCGGCCGGGATTTGGGCGATCAGCCGGGCGGGCAGGGGATAGTCAAAGAGGTCCGTCTTCAAGTTGGCCGAAAAAATATTCTTTCCCGACTGGATTAGAAATCGGGCGGCTGGCAACCTTTCTCGATGGAAGGAGCGCCTTGGAAGAAAACACTGCTGTGGCTGCTGGCTGCCGCCTGTTTTTTCCCCGTGATCTCGCCTCCGCTGGCCCTGCTAGGTGGCATTGTCTTTGCGGTGCTGCTGGGCCGGGTGGACGCTGCGCGGGCCGCCCTCGTGCAGAAATACCTGCTGCAGGGCTCGGTCGTGGGGTTGGGTTTCGGGATCCACCTGACGGCGGTGCTGCAGGCCGGCGCTTCGGGCATGGTGGTGACCGCCGCATCGCTGGCGGCCACGATGGCTCTCGGTTGGCTGCTGGCGCGCGCGTGGCGGGTGGAGCGAACCACGGGGCAGCTCATCTCGGCCGGCACCGCCATTTGCGGCGGCAGCGCCATTGCCGCCTTGGGCCCGGTGCTGGGGGCCCAGCCCCGGGAGATGTCGGTGGCGCTGGGCTGCGTGTTCGTGCTCAACGCCGTGGCGCTCTTTGTCTTTCCGGCCATCGGGCACTGGTTCGCGCTGACGCCGGAGCAGTTCGGCTACTGGGTGGCCATCGCGGTGCATGACACCAGTTCGGTGGTCGGCACGGCGGTGCGCTATGCCCCGGAGGCGCTGGCCATCGCCGTGCCGGTGAAGCTGGCCCGGGCCTTGTGGATTCTGCCGATTGTCGCCATTGCGGCGATGTCCGTGCGGAAGCCGGGCGGCCGGGCCACGGTGCCGTGGTTTGTTTTCCTGTTCGTGGCGGCATCCGCCGTGGCGTCCTTTTTGCCGGTGGGCGGGCCGGTCTATCCTTGGCTGGTGGCGGCGGCCAAGGGCGGGCTGGCGGCCACGCTTTTCCTGATCGGGACCGGCCTGTCGCCGGGCATGGTGAAGGCCGTGGGCTGGCGGCCGTTCGCCCACGGCAGCGTCTTGTGGCTGATGGTCAGCGGGCTGGCGCTGTGGGCGGTGAAGTTCCTGGTCTAGCCGCGCGGCCCGGGCGACAATAATGCTTGCCTCGCCCCGGCCAAATCCGCCGAATGCCGCCCCTGTCAGGCCGCTTTAGCTCAGTTGGTAGAGCGACTCATTCGTAATGAGTAGGTCGTCGGTTCAAGTCCGACAAGCGGCTCCAGCTTTTCGGCCTCAATTGTCCGCGATGTGGTCGTCCGTCAGGCGGCCCTGGAGTTTGCGGCGGAGGCGCTGGGCCTCGATCTCGGCCTTGAGCGATGCGGCGAACAGTTGCAGGCGGCGGCGGGTCTCGAGGGTTTCGAGGAGTTGCTGCTTGATGGCGCTGTCCTCGCAGAGGTTGAACGCCGCGATGTCGGCGAAGGTGTCGATGTCGTCGATGCTCTCGAGGAACTGCGTCATGCCCTTCGGTGCCGGCGCGCCGAGGCGGCGCCGGAGGTTGAGCAGGCGCATGACCTCGAGCCGGAGCACCTCGAGGCCCGCGTGGTGCGTGCCGGCGGTGGTGGACAGCGGTTGCACGGCGATGACGCGGTAGGGATCCTCGCGGACGATCTCCTTCACCGCGACGCGGCAGATGCCCTGGATGAGCAGGTTGGAGGTGCCGTTCCCGCCTTTCTGGCAGGCGCGGATGATGCCGACGGACGCCGTGCGGTGCAGGGGCTCGACCAGGTCGGGTTCCGGCGGGCGGGTGGTGTCGAGGTGGGCGATGGCGAACATGCGGTCGCTGGCGAGCACATCGCGCAGCATCTGCTGATAGCGGGGCTCGAAGATATGCAGCGGCAACAGCGCCTGCGGAAAAAATACCGTGTCTGGCAACGTCATCACGGGTATCATCGCGGGCACGTGCAGTGTCTCCATGGCCTGAACCGTAGGCGCGGATGAGGGCTTTTCAACCCGTGGTTTTTGGCCGCGTTGCTCTGCGAAGTATGGAGGGCAGGGCAGACGGGCGGGTTCTGGCAACTCGCGTGGCACAGTGTGCCAAGAAGCCAAATTTGCTGTGACATGCTGACCCAAAATCTGGGTCACGGAGGATGCGCAACTTCGCAAGAAAATGCACAAAGCGCTGGAGATTAGCGTTAAAAGAAACATGCGAAACTGGGCATGGGCTTTGCTTAGCGGTGGCATGAGCAAGATTCTAGGTATCGATCTGGGCACGACCAATTCCTGCATGGCGATCATGGAGGGTGGCGAGCCGGTGGTTATTCCGAACGCCGAGGGCGCGCGCACGACGCCGTCCATCGTGGCGTTCACCAAGACCGGCGAGCGCGTCATCGGCCAGGCCGCCAAGCGCCAAGCCGTGACCAACCCGAAGAACACCATTTTTTCCGCCAAGCGCCTCATCGGCCGCAAATTCACCGAGGTCAGCGAGGAGGCCAAGAACCTCCCCTACAAGGTGGCCGCCGGCAAGAACGGCGACGCCTACATCGAGGTGCAGGTCGGCGACAAGACCGAGCAGTTCGCCCCGCAACAGATCGCGGCGTTCGTCCTCGGCAAGCTGAAGGCCGACGCCGAGACCTACCTCGGCGAGAAGATCACGCAGACCGTCATCACGGTCCCCGCCTACTTCAACGACGCGCAGCGCCAAGCCACCAAGGACGCCGGCAAGATCGCCGGCCTCGAGGTGCTCCGCATCATCAACGAGCCGACCGCGGCCTCGCTCGCCTACGGCCTCGACAAGAAGAAGGACGAGAAGATCGCCGTGTTCGACCTCGGCGGCGGCACCTTTGACGTTTCCATCCTCGAAATCGGCGACGGCGTGTTCGAGGTGAAGGCCACCAACGGCGACACCCACCTCGGCGGCGACAACTGGGACGACGCCCTCATCGGCTGGCTCGTCGAGTCCTTCAAGAAGGAGAACGGCATCGATCTCCGCAAGGACCCGATGGCGCTCCAGCGCCTGAAGGAAGAGGCCGAGAAGGCCAAGATCGCCCTCTCCTCCGCCACGACCTACGACATCAATCTGCCGTTCATCACGGCGGACGCCTCGGGCCCGAAGCACCTCAACCTGCAGCTCACCCGTGCGAAGATGGAGCAGATCTGCGACAGCCTCTTCGAGCGCTGCGTCCCGCCCTTCAAGAACTGT
>JBDHQK010000105.1:0-8509 GCA_039807025.1 Lacunisphaera sp. | reverse complement strand
CGAATTGCTTTCCGATTTCGACGATCCCGCCGCTCCTCCCGTGGCGGTCGAGTTCGTTGGCACCTCGGTCACCTCGATCGGCCACGGGGTGGAGCGGCCCGAGGAACTCGCCGCCCTCCTGCGGCGCAACCCCTTCGTGAAATTCCATAACAACCAGCGCGGCTATGTCCGATGCGAGGTCACCCCCGCAGAGTGGCGCACGGACTATCGCACCATCGCCGATGTCACCCACCCCGGGGGCGAGCTCCACACCAGTGCCTCGTTCCGGATTGCCGCCGGCGGGTCGCGCTTGCAGAAAATCTGAACCGGCACCCATCCCATGAAATTACTGTTCGGTTTTGCCTGCCTCGCCCTGGCCGCTCTCGCGGCGGACCAACCCGCGCTGGCGACAGTTCCCGGTCCGGTCGGCTGGCGCTTTCAGGAAATTCGCCGCTTCAAGGCTCCCGAAGCTCGGCAGGGGGTGGCAGCCGACGCGGATTTTCTCTACGTCATCTCCAATCACGATCTCGGCAAATATCCCAAGGCCGGCGGGGAGCGACTCGCGGCGTGGAGCTGTCCTGTCGGTGATCCGCTCACCCACGTCAACGCCGGTCTTGTCTATCAGGGCCGGCTTTACGGCGCGCATTCCAACTACCCGGGCGTGCCCCATGTCAGCTCCGTCGAGATATGGGAGCCCGCCACGCTCCGGCATCTCGGCTCCATCAATTTCGGCCGCACCGACGGTTCGCTCACGTGGATTGACCGGCGCGCCGGCCGTTGGCTCGCCTGTTTTGTCCACTATGTCGGTCGCGGTGGCGAGCCTGGCAAGGACCAGCGCTGGACCCGGCTGGCGGAATTCGACGACGACTGGCGGCCGACCGGTCGCGGCTGGGTTTTCCCCGATTCACTGATTGCGCATCTCGGCGCGCGCGGCTTCAGCATGTCGGGCGGTGCCCTTGGGCCGGACGGATCGCTCTTTGTCACTGGTCATGATGAGAAGGAGCTGTGCGTGCTCGAGTTTCCGGCTGTCGGCTCCACCCTCCGCTGGGTGGCCACGATCCCGATGACCGCGGAAGGGCAGGCTTTTGCCTGGGATCCGCTGGAGCCCGGCGTCATCCACCTGATTTTGAAGGGATCGCGCGAGGTCATCACGGGGCGGGTTACGCGTGACGTGGCCGCAGGAAATTGAACCACCCATGAGTCATATCTTGACGGAGCACGACTCGGCGGAAGCCTTCCGGCGACAGCATCCTGAGACTTTCGCGCGCTACCTTGCGCGGCGGAAAATGGTCTTTTTCGTCGCCTACGTCGGTTATGTTTGCGCCTACCTCGTGCGCAACAATTTCAAGCTCACCAGCGAGGCCCTGCGCATCGCGAACGGTTGGTCGCTCACGCAGGTCGGGCTCATACTTACCGCCTTCACCGTCACCTATGGCTTCGGCAAATTCATCATGGGCATGGTGGTGGATCGCACGAGCCTGCGTAAGACCTTCGCCTTCGCCCTCGGCCTCAGCGCGGCGCTGTGCATCCTGCTGGGTTTCGTCTCCAGCCTGCCTGTTCTTTTCGCCATCATGCTGCTGCTGGGACTCATCCAGGGCGCGCTCGCCCCGGCATCCATGACGATGATCGCCAACTGGTATCCCAACAAATCGCGCGGCGCGGGCATCGCCGTCTGGAATACCTCGCAGAATCTCGGGGGGGCGGGCCTGCCGCTCATCATCACCGGGCTCCTCGGCTGGGCCGGCCCCGACAACCTCGCCGTCGCCTTCTGGGTGCCCGGGGCTGTTGTGCTCATCATCAGCTTGCTCTTCTGGCGTATCGGGGGTGACCGCCCCGAGGTCGAGAATCTCGGCACGCTCGACGATATCTACGGTGAGGCTGGTTCGCCCCGGGAGAGCGGCGGAGCGACGGATTCCTACTGGGTTATGGTGCGGCGCGAGGTCTTCACCAGTCGCGTCATCCTCACGCTCGCCGCCATCAACGCCATGCTCTATTTCCTGCGTTTTGGCATTCTCAACTGGATGCCTGCTTTCCTCGGCACGGAGATGGGCTTCACCCGCGCACAATACTCCATGGCGTTCAGCTCGCTCGAGTGGATCGCCATCCCGGGCTCGTTCCTCTTCGCCTGGCTGTCGGTGGCGCTGCCCAATCGGCAGTCGCTGGTTGGATGTATCGGCCTCACTGTTCTCGCGGGTCTGATCATCTTCTACCTGGGCAACCACAGCTATTCCCTGCTCCTTGTCACCGCCGGTCTCATGGGGATGCTCGTCTATGGTCCGCAGCTCATCGTCAATGTCCTGACCCTCAACCTCGTGCCCCTGCGCGCCGCGGGTGTCGCGGTCGGATTTGTTGGCCTCGGCGGCTACCTGGTGGGCGAGCTTAGCGCCAATCTCGTCATGCCCCTGCTTGCCGAGCGCTTCAGTTGGACTGTCTCGCTCACTTTTCTCGCCGGCATCGCCGCGGCCACGAGCATGCTTTATCTCTCTCTGCGGAACTACGAGGGGAAGACGGTGCGGGTGGGCGGTTGATCCGGGGTGTCAGGGCGAGGCTCGCAGCATGACGGGGCCGAGCAACCCCGAGGCAGGCAGCGGGTCGTCTTTTTTCCACTGCCGTTGGCTGACGAAGGTGACCCGTCCGGTCGGACTCGGTTCGCCGGCGAGCAGCCAGGATGGCCAGGCGACCAAGGTGCCGTCCTCCCGGCGCGCGCTGTCCTCGGGCAGGTGCTCGTCGCCGATCAGCCGGTTGATCCACAGGTTGGTCACGCGGATCTCGAGCTGGTTTTCCCCGTCGCGCAGCGCCCCGGTCGCTTCAACCCGGTAAGGCGGCTTCCACAGGAGGCCGAGGTCATGGCCGTTGAGCAAAACCTGCGCCAACACCTCGACGCGGCCGAGATCAAGCATCATCCGGGTCCCCGCGGCCTGCGGTGCCTGGGTAAACGTGGTGCGATAGACGGCGATCCCGGAGAAATACCGCACGCCCGCCTCGGGATGTTCGCTCAGGGAGACGAGCCGATCCAATTGCGCCGTGGTGGGCGCACCCTGGCCTTCGGGAAAAGCCAGCGTCCAAGGTCCGGTTATGGCCTGTGCGGCGCCCGCCCCGGCCACGCTCGCGTTGCTGCGCGCGGAGAGCGTGGCGTTGGTCCCGGGCCGGAACACGACAAAGACCGAGCCGCCGGCCTCGATCCGCAACGGGAACCGGGTCCCTTCGGCAACGGACGTGCAATCGGCGACGGTTTCCATCCGCGCGGTGTCGGGCCACCAAAGTTCGGGCGCGGCGGCGTGGGCGCGGAAAGTGCAAACGGCCTCGAGGTCGCGGGTTTCCTGGTTGGAGATAAAATAGATTTCCGCCCCGTCGGCCTGCCGGTGCGTCCAGCGCAAGGGGGCCGAGGCCTGGAAATCCGGCGGGACGCCGATCAGTTCCAGCGCGCGTGTGGCCAGCGAAAGGTTGGGGATAGGGTCTTCCTGCTCGAGTTCCTGGTCGATAGCGCCCCACGGCGCCATGCCCACCGGCCCGAGCACGCGCGCGGCGGACCACTCGCCGCCGGTGCCCAGCGGCCAGCCGTCCGGCAGATCCGCCGTGACCTCCCAAGCGGAGTCGGTGCGGATAATCCGGGAGGAGCCGTCGCGATATTTGAGCGTCAAGGCCGCCGCCAGGCCGGCCGGATTGGGCTGTCCGGGTTCGCCGGGCCGGTTCAGCGCGGTGACGGTGATGACATTTTCTCCCGGCACCAGCCGCGTGGCGACGTCCAAGGTGCGGTTGCGGCCGGAGTCGCTCCGGTTGCGGTTCACCCAGCATTCGAATTGGTCGTCGGCCACGACCACGAACTGGGCGGAAACGAGATCGGGGTGGCGATCGATGGTGAGCCGGTGGCGGAAATACCGGCGGCCTGTCGGCGCGTTGGCGGCGGCGTTTCCCTCTCCCGACCAGATCCAGCTTGCCGTCTCCAGGTCGGTGGGCGCCGCGTAGGGAGGTTCGGGCCACTCCAGTTCCCGTCCCCAGATCACGCGACCGCGGCCGACGGCGCGGGCCGTCAGTTGCGCGGGAGGCTCGCCTTCGCCCCAGAGTTCGCAAGCGAGCGCCCGCACCTCCTCGTCGCAGCGCGGGTAGTCCTGCAGGCTGGGGGACTTGACCGGCGGCAGACCCAGCACGGTGGCGCCACCAACGACGAGGTCGCGGACCTTGCGGAGGAGCGCCGGGGTCATGGTCCGCACCCGCGGCAGAACCAACAGGCGATAGCTCTGACCCTCAGGCAGCACGAGGCGGCCGTCTTGCACAGACATCCGTTCGAGCAGGGCCTCGGGCGGGCAGCCGTCGAAATCATGTCCCGTCAGCCCGGCCCCGGACTTGACCGGCGAACGGAACCGCTGCGGCGTGTTCTCGGGTTGCAGGAAGCATAGGTCCGCGACGGGGCGGCCCTGCCGCAGCATGAACTGGCAGCGCGCGAGATAGTCGTGCCACGGCCGCGACTGTTCCCACCAGGTCTGGGTGCGCTCATAATGCAGGCCCCACGGGCCCATGCTCAGGCCGGGCCGGCGCTCGGGCCGGGTCCAAGGCTGCAAGGCGTAACGATGGATCACCAGGCGGTTGACGCCCTCCGTGAAGGCCAGATCGGCCAGGGACTTGAGATTGCCCGGATGTCCCTGCCACTTTTCCAGGCGGTTGGCGGTGAAGGCCTCCGCCGCCACGATCGGGTGGCCGTAAACATGCGCGGCCGAGGACATGGCCCGCAGCGTGTGTGCCCAGCGGAGCCGGTCCCAGGACCAGAATTCCCCCATCGGCTCGTCGGCCCGGCCGGCGATGACGAGATCGTTGGCCGGCAACTGGTCGTAGGCTTCCATCGACAGACGCAGACCGTGCGCGCCGGCGAGGGCACGAAGATGGCCGACGTAATTGTCACCCAACAGATCCGCTACGGTCTGGCGCCAGTCCCGCAGAAATCGCTCGGAAATCTCCAGCGAGCCCACCACGCGGCCGCTCAGAACCGGCAGCAGCGGGAGCGGGTCGTAGGCGCGTCGCCGCCGGAACTCCTCCGGAAATTCCGGCGTCCAATTCTGCGCGCCGACCTCCCAACTGTCGATATGGGTGGAGACGAGCGTGCGGACGGCGCCGGCGAGAAGCTCATTGTCCCGGATCAGTGGGCCGAGCAGGGCGCGGAAATGATGTTCGGTCGCCTCCTTGCTCAACTTGTCGGATTCCAGGCCCCGTCCTTCCGGCGGCGCGGGCAGGTTCTCCTTGCCGGTGGCGGTGGCGCCCAGGCGCACGAGCGTCCAGCGGCCTTCCGGCACGTCCCAGAGCAGCCGCCCGTCCGGGGCGAGCGAGGCGGTCAGGTTCACCAGGTGGGCGCGCGGCACCACGGCAGTTGGCGCCGGTTCCGGATAGTCCGTCCGGAGCGACACCTCCATCCGTGTGTCCGGCGCGCCGGCCCGGCCCCGGATCCGGGAGATTCGGAATTCCTGCTCCGGCGTGGGATAGGCGAACAGCGCGATGTCCCGGTAATAACCGCGCACCGCCGCGGGTTGCGGCAGCGTGCCGTCGAAATGCCGCGGTCCCGTCAGCGTCGTCTCCGCCCAGACGACCCGTTGCATCGCGAGTTCCGGCGTGATCCAGGGTCCGCCGCTCCCGGTCCAACCGGCGGCATTGTGCAGGTTGACCCGGAGGTCGAGGCGGTCCGCCTCGGTGATGAGATGTCGGAACGTCTCCCGCCAGGCCGGGGAGCCGAAACGCACCTGACCAGGCGGCGTGCCCTGCTCAACCTCGTAGAACACCAGTCCGCCGAGACCGACGCGCGCCATCGCCTCAAGATCGGCGGTGATCCCTTCGCGGGACAGGTTGCCGTCCAAGGCCACGGCCAGCACCCACGGCCGGGCTTCCGCCGGCGGATCGGCAAAGCCCCGATCCAACGCTGCATCGGCGGGCCAGGCGGCCGCAGCCCCGCCCAAGGAAGCAGGATCGCCCCCAAGGTGCGCGTGGCCCGGAACATCATGCGTCGGTGGCCGGGCGCGAAGCTGCCCACGCCGCGCAGAATTCCCGGGCCCGTTGCCGCAGCCAGTCCCACTCACCTGCTGCGAGCCGGGCCGGCGCGAGCAGCGGGCTGCCCACGCCGAAACCCGCGACGCCGGCCTGCGCATAGCCGGGCAGGGTTTCCGGCGTGATGCCGCCTGTGGCAAGGAGACGGATGGAAGACAAGGGGGCCCTGAGGTCGCGCACGTAGCCGGGCCCGAGCCGGTGGGCGGGAAACAACTTCACCATGGTCGCCCCAAGCCGGTGGGCCTGATGGATCTCAGTGGGAGTGAAAGCCCCCGGAAAAACCGGCAACCCGCGCCGCACGCATTCGGTGATCACTTCCGGCACCACGACCGGCGTGACGATGAAGCTAGCGCCGGCGGCGTGAGCTTCATCGAGTTCAGCCAGGCTGGTTACGGTGCCGGCGCCGATGGCCAAGCGGTTTCCGGCACAGGCGCCGGCCGTCCGGATCTGGGCCGCAGCACCGGGCGTGTTCATGGTGATTTCCAGAGCCACGAAACCGCCGTCGGCCAGGGCCTGCACGACGGGATCGATGAGGCCGATGGGCTGGCCGCGCAGGATGGCGATCAAGGGCATCGCTGCGAACCGGGTGGCGTCGAAACGGGCTACGGTGTTCACGGATGGGACAGGATCATGGCGTGGCCCGCCACGGTGGCGGCGGCCAGATCGGCCGGGGGAATCTGCACCACGGTGGCGCGCGGAAGGAGTTCGCCAAACGCCAGAGCATATGGGCGGGCGAGCCGTTCGCCCGCCGCCAGGACGATCGCGCTCGTCTCGGGGCCGGTCAGGGCGGCGATCTCGGCCCCGATCAGCACACCGCTGAGGAATGCACGGCTGTGGTTGGCGGCCAGATGTCCGAGCACGGTCCGGGCGCGGGTTTGGAACAGCGCGGCGCTCAGACCGTGGGTTTTGCTGGCCTGCGCGCCGGCGACAAAGGCCCTCACATCGAAAACGGAGTCGTCCGGTGTCTCCAGCGTGCTGTTCCGGCAGAGCAGGCCGTAGAGCTCGCCCGTCAGGTAAGTGGTGAATCCCGCGATCTGCTTGGCGCGCACTTGCACATGCTTGGAGTGGCTGCCGGGCAGCACGACGGTGCAGTTATCCGCCAACGGACGCCGGGTGGGATCGGCAAAAATTCCGATCAACTCCATTTCCTCCCCGCGCATCACATCGCTGGTCGCCTGCAGGCCGGAGACGAGCCGCACCCGGCGGCCGGCCTGCTGGAAATCGACGAAGCGCAGGGTCCGGCCGTCGATCGGCACCGGCAGCAGGGCGTAGGGCAGTGATTGCCAGCCGAGGGTGGAGGAGGCCATGCCCGAGATCACTGCGGGTATTCCGGCCTGATCGCCGACACCGAGTGCGGTGATGCCGTCCTCAAACACCGCGCTCAGGAGTTCGTGTCGGCCGTTTCGGGTGGGATGGGTCGCGGCTAGGGTTTGGATTCCTTGGTCCGTGACATGTTCGGCGAGGATGCGCTGTGAAGCGCGGTCGACTAGGCGCAGGCGCAGGCGCGAAGTGCCCCAGTCGCAGGAAATGAAACGGGTCATGGCTTTGGGTGGCTCACCATTCGGCAAAGCTGCCGTCCTCCGCCGTGAAACGGGGATTGTCCCAGACGCCGTCGAAGCGCTCGGCGGCCAGTTTGCGTTCGTCCATCTCGATGCCGAGGCCGGGACGGTCCGGCACCTTGAGATAGCCCGACTCGAGCACGAACGGTTCCGTGAGCAGCGTCTCCCCGAGCGTCACATGCTCCTGGATCAGGAAGTTCGGACAGGTAGCGGCGATTTGCAGGCTGGCAGCGAGCGCCACCGGGCTCAGCGGGCAATGGGGGGCGAGCAGGATGTCGCGCGATTCCGCTATGGCCGCGATGCGGCGGACCTCGGAAATGCCCCCGGCGTGCGCGAGGTCGGGCTGCACGATGCGCACGGCGCGCTTCTCCAGCAGTTCCTGAAACTGCCAGCGGGTGAACAGGCGTTCGCCGGCGGCAATGGGGATCGTGGTGGATTCGGCGATCTCGCGCAACCCGTCGGCATCGCCGGGCAGGATCGGCTCCTCGATGAACATGGGCTGGTAGGGCTCAAGCAACTTCACCAGCCGCTTGGCGTCGGGAAAGGTCACGCGGCCGTGGAAATCAGCGGCGATGTCCACTTCGGGACCGGCGGTCTGGCGCAGGGCCGCCAGGCGCGCAACCGCGACCTGCAGAGCCGCGGGGGTGGACAGCGCCCGCATCATGCCGGTCGCATTGTATTTAAAGGCGGTCAGGCTGCGGTTGACCCGCAGATCGCGGACCGAGTTGACATAGTCATCCGCCGTGCCGGCATCGGTCCAGGCATACATTCGGATCCGGTCGCGAACGCGTCCGCCGAGCAATTGATGAACCGGCGCTCCGAGGGATTTGCCCAGAATGTCCCAGAGCGCCATGTCGATGCCCGAGAGCGCCGAGCAATGGATCGGGCCGCCCCGGTAGAAAGCGCCCCGGTAAAGGTGCTGCCAGATATGTTCGATGCGGCGG
>JBDHQK010000004.1:0-43578 GCA_039807025.1 Lacunisphaera sp. | reverse complement strand
TTACCAAGAGGCTGGCCGTGATAGCCGCCACGGGTAATGCCAACAGCCCTTTTGTTTTTGGACGAAGCTATGCAGCGGGGCTCCTGCAACCACAGATAACCTGCTGTCTGATAATCGGAGCCCTCCGGCATGGCCATCGAGGTTCCGTTCACCTTTCAGTGCCTGACTGTGGGAGCGAGCTTGCTCGCGACTTCTGCGGCGATGTAGCGAGCAAGCTCGCTCCCACATTTCCCGACTGCATCGTTCCGGTTTTGACGGTCATTGCGAGGAGCCTGGCGACGAAGCAATCCAGCCGTTTCGACAAGCTCAAGGCCCCGAGCCTGTCGAGGGGCTGGATCGCCACGGCGCGCTGCGCGCACCTCGCGATGACAAAACAGTAACTACTTTGGGTAAGCCCCAACAAGGGAAGTCCTGGGGTGTGCGGCGGGTAATACTGGCCGGGGCGGATGGGTTACGGGGTTTGCGGAAATGGGCTGGCGCGCGGCCCGGCCCGGGGGCTAGCCTTAACCCATGAACCGCCGTGATTTCCCCCTCTGGCCGGGTGTCGCCGTCTGATTCCCGCCCATGGCCATCCAACAGCTGAGCGAGGAACAGATCCGGACGTGGACGCGCACGCAGAAGGACGAGTGGTGGTTTAAGAACATCTATCGCGGCGACACGCCGCAGCTCACGTGGAGCTCGGGCCTGTCGGGTTTCTTCCTCGGCGGCATCCTGTCGGCCACGGCGCTCTACATCGGCGCCAAGACCGGCATCACCATCGGTGTCGGCCTGACCTCCGTCATCCTCGCCTTCGCGCTCTTCAAGATGCTCGATCGCGTCGGCCTCGGCCGCGACATCTCGATCCTTGAGAACAACTGCACGCAGTCCATCGCCTCGGCTGCCGGCTACATGATCATGCCGCTGATCGGCATCATGCCGGCCTACATGCTTGTTACCAACCAGGTCATCCCCTGGTGGCAGATGATGGCGTGGAACGGCGTGATGTCGCTGCTCGGCGTGCTGTTCGCGTTCCCGCTGAAGCGGCGCTTCATCAACGAGGACCAGCTCCCGTTCCCCGAGGGGCGTGCGAGCGGCGTCGTGCTCGACACGCTCTATGAGAAGGGCAGCGAGAAGGGCATGATGCAGGCCAAGGTGCTGACGGCTGTGGCCGCCCTCGCGGCGTTCGTCCAGTTCCTCATCAGCGACGGCCTGCAAAAACTCCTGCAGTTCAAGCTGCTCAGCTTCGACCGGTGGTTCGGCTGGGCCAAGCCCTGGCACCTGCGCGAGCGGCTCGACGACTATTATTATGTGTGGGCGACCAAGGCCTCGGCCTGGATCCCCACGATCGGCGGCATCGACATCCGCACCCTCGGGCTGCGCGTCGGCATCGACATGTCCATGATCGGCGTCGGCGGCCTGATGGGCATCCGCATGGCCTCAAGCATGATCCTCGGCACGATCGTCAACTTCGCCATCCTCGCACCGTGGATGATCGAGCGCGGGGACATCGTCCCGCGCCTGACGGCCGCCGGCAAGACCGTGGCCATCAGCCGCGGCGAGATCGTCACCCAATGGTCGATCTGGTGGAGCGTGACGATGATGGTCGTGGGCTCCCTCGTGGCGCTCGGCGCCAAGCCCGAGATCTTCACCAGCGCCTGGCAGCGCATTTTCGGTCGGAAAAAAGACACACCCGCCGCCGGCGGCAGTGATGTGCTGCGCGGCATCGAGCTTCCGCTCTGGGTCTCCTTCATCGGCATCCCGGTCCTCGGCGCGGTCGGCGTGTGGCTCACGCACTGGTTCTTCGGCGTGCCGTGGCTGCTGGCGCTGGCGGCCGTGCCGATGACCTTCCTGCTCACGATCATCTGCACGAACTCCATGGCGCTCACGTCGTGGACCTCGACCAGCGTGATGGCGAAGATCACGCAGTTCACGCTCGGTGCCATCGACCGGAGCAACCCGGCCACCAATCTCATGTGCGGCGGCATGACGAGCGAGGTGGCGCTCAACGGCGCGAACCTGCTCTCCGACATCAAGCCCGGCTACATGCTCGGCGCCAAGCCGCGCCAGCAGGCCATAGGGCACTGCATCGGCATTGTGGCCGGCGCACTCGTTTCCACCCCGCTGTTCTTCCTGCTCTTCCTGCCCAAGTCGGCGGATGGCACGCGCTCGATTGAGGCGATGCTGACCGACAGGTTCCCCTTCCCGAAGGCACTGGAGTGGAAGGGTGTTTCCGATCTTGTCGCCTCGGGCCTCAAGGGCCTGCCGGCCTCCGCGCTCTGGGCCATGGGCACGGCCGCGGTGCTGGCGGTCATCATCGAGGTGCTGCGCATCAGGACGCGCGGGCGTTTCCCGCTGTCGTCGGTCGGCATCGGCCTCGGCGTGGTGCTGCCGCCCGACGCCTGCTTCATGATGTTCCTCGGTGCGTTCGCCTTCTGGTGGTTCGGCCGCAAATACCCGACGCCCGGCACCAAGGGTCACGCGCTGTGGGTCGAGTGCTGCGAGCCGATCTGCGCCGGCCTGATCTCCGGCGCCGCCCTCGTCGGCATCCTCAACACCATCGTGAACGCGGTGATGAACTAAGGGTTGGGCGAGGCGGCCCATAGCCGACTTGCTTTCCCGCGGTGATATGGCACGTTCCGCACCTCACGTTCTTTGATGGTGCGCTCGGCACGGTCGTCCCGCTTCCCATCTTATGGGGGTGTTCCGGATTCGACCCTGGGTTGGAGCGTGCAGCTGCCTGTCGAGAGCCGAAGGCCTCTCGTAAATCCCCCTTCGAAACAAACAAACGGCAATAACGAAGAAATGCTAATGGCTGCCTAAGTGCAGACACGTTCCCACTTTGACTCCTGCTAGGGGATGGGAACGTCGACAGCAGGAATAGCGGTGAGGGCCGTCATGACCTCGCCGCCGTATCTTCAACCATGGCTGGCCGGGAGGGAAGCGCGCGTCCACGCGTCCCTTGAGGCGAGATCCAAACCGACGCTATGCAGGTAGATGCTGTGCGTGAAGGCCCGGGACACAGGGGTTCAACTCCCCTCACCTCCACCATGCTTCGCCCCTCCGGGGGCTACGCACGGCGCAGCCATTTGCATTGCGAAGCATGGTGCCCGGCGTAGCTTCGGCGAAGCCGGGCCGGCAACGCTATGCACTATGTTTACCTGCTTCGCAGCTTGGCCGAGCCCAGACAGACCTACGTCGGATACTCAACCGACTTGAAAACCCGGTTTCGCACTCACAACACCGGTGGAAGTCCTCACACCAGAAAACACCGGCCTTGGAAATTGGAGACTTACCTTGCCTTCAGCGACAAACCGTCGGCATTGGAGTTCGAACGGTATCTAAAATCACATTCCGGTCAGGCGTTCGCCAACAAGCGGCTTTGGGCAAAGCCTCTTGTTTGAACAGGTAAGCGGCTACTCCCTAAGGCTGAAAACCGGGGCCGCCGGCGTGCGTCCGTTGACGCGGCCGGTCGGGGCAGGTTTATCGTTGCGTCATGGAGACCCCGACCCCGCAGAAGCCCGCCGATGACGGCAAGTCCGTCATCGACATGTCGAAGATGAACGAGGGCCAGCGCGCCGCGTTGCAGGTCACGGAGGCCGCGCGCGAGTCGCACGACGACATCAGTTTTGTCGCGAACCTTTTCATGGGACGGTGGAAACCGGAGAAGCTCTATCCGCTCACCGAGATCGACCCGGAGGAGAAGCCCCGTGCGGAAAAATTCCTCGCCGACCTCGCGACGTTCCTGCGGGAAAAGGTGGACGCCGACCTGATCGACCGCACGGGCGAGATTCCCGAGGAGGTGCAGGCGGGATTCCGGAAGCTCGGCGCCTATGGCATCAAGGTGCCGCAGAAATACGGCGGCCTCGGCTTCTCGCAGACGACGTATTGCCGGGCTTGCCTGCTCATGGCCAGCCACTGCGGCAACACCTTCGCGCACCTCTCCGTGCACCAATCCATCGGCGTGGCGCAGCCGATCCTGCTCTTCGGCACCGAGGAGCAGAAACAGAAGTTCCTCCCGCGTTCCGCGGCGGGCGAGTTGGCCGCATTTGCGCTCACGGAGAAAGGCGTCGGCTCCGATCCGGCCCGGGTTACGACCGAGGCGAAGCCCGAGGGCGACGATTTCATCCTCAACGGCGAGAAGCTCTGGTGCTCCAACGGCACCCGCGCCGGCCTGCTGATCGTCGCCTGCAAGACGCCGCCGAAGCTGGTGGACGGCAAGCCGCGCACGCAGATCACCACGTTTGTCGTCGAGGCCAAGTCGCCCGGCATCGAGGTCGTGCACCGCAGCCAGTTCATGGGCCTGCACGCGCTCTACAACGGGGTCATCCGCTTCACCAACGTCCGCGTGCCCAAGGCCAACGTGATCGGCGGCGAAGGCCGTGGGCTCAAGGTTGCGCTGAGCACGCTCAACTCGGGCCGCCTGTCCATCCCCGCCTCGTCCATAGGCGTGGCCAAGCGCTCGCTGCAGATCGCGCGCGAGTGGGGGCAGGACCGCATCCAGTGGGGCGTGCCCATCGGCCAGCATGCCGCCGTCGCCGAAAAGATCCGCCGCATCGCGGCACACGCCTTCGCCATGGAGGCGATGCTCATCACCACCTCGCGCCTGGTGGACCGCGACAAGAAGGCCGACATCCGCCTCGAGGCCTCGATGTGCAAGATGTGGGGCACGGAGAAGGCTTGGATGTGCCTCGACGAGCTCATGCAGCTGCGCGGCGGTCGTGGCTACGAGAATGTCGAGTCGCTCAAGGCCCGCGGCGAGAAACCCTACCCGGTCGAGCGGATGATGCGCGACAACCGCGTCTCGATGATCTTCGAGGGCTCCTCCGAGATCATGCGGCTGTTCATCATGCGCGAGGCGCTTGACCCGCACCTGAAGATCGCCGGCGTGTTTCTCAACACCGAGCGCCCGTGGGGCGAGCGGCTGAAGTCGCTGATGGCGGCGGCGAAATTCTATCCCTTCTGGTATCTGAGGCAGTGGCTGCCGCTGGGCGGCGACGCTCCGGCGGGCATGCACCCGCAGCTGGCCGGGCACATGGCCGGGGTCGGCGCCCTCAGCCGGAAGATGGCGCGCACGCTGTTCCACCAGATGGTGAAGTTCGGGCCCAAGCTCGAGAAGCGCCAGGTGCTGCTCGGCCGCATCGCCGACATCGGCACCGACCTCTTCGCCATCGCGGCGAGCTGCATCTTTGCGCAGAAGCTGATCAACGACGGCGAGTCCTCCGCCAAGGTGCTTGTGCTGGTGGACGACTTCCGCGCGCAGGCGATGCAGCGCATCCGGCAGAATTTCCGCGGCATCGGCGACAACGCCGACCAGCACGGTTACGACCTCGCCCAGCAGGTGATCGCCGGCGACCACCGCTGGGTGGAGCACGGCATCGTCTAGCGCTTGCGGTAACTCTCGATCACCGGCAGGTCGGCGGGGGCGAGATCGTAGCGCAGCAGTTCGTCCGGCGCGACCCACGCGATGGCCGCGTGCTCGTGGGGATGCGGCGGCGGCGAGCCGGCAGCCAGCGTGCAGACGAAGGGGATCATCTCGATGACGACCCGAGTGTAGTCGTATTCGAAGCGCGGCAACGCGCGCGCGATGACGACGGCGCAGCCGAGTTCCTCGCGAATCTCGCGCACGATGGCGGCCGCCGGATCCTCGCCCGGCTCGACCTTGCCGCCGGCGAACTCCCACTTGAGCGGCAGGTGCTTGTCGCGCGGACGCTGGGCCAGCAGCACCCGGCCCTCATGCTCGATCACGGCGCAGACGACGGGGATGGGCGAGGCAGGCATGCGCACACAGAACGCACGGAAGAATGCCGGCGACAAGGCCGGATGCATTCTTGCGACATTTTCGATCCTGCGGGGTTATTCAGGCATGAAAACTTTCCTCAAGGTCCTCCTGATGGCGGCGATCCTCATCATCGCCATCAAGTTCAGCCCGGTGATTTTTGTCGGCGCCCTGGTCGGTCTGGTCGTGGCGGCGGTGCTTGGCGCGGTCGGAATCTCCCTGGTCGGGGCCCTGCTCGCCGTGGTGGTGGCCTTCGCGGTCGCCCTCTCGCCGATCTGGATCCCGGTGCTGGTCATCATGGGCCTCGTCAGCCTCTTTCGGAAAAGCGACGAGCGCGTGCCGCCGATGGCCGCAGCCTGACGCCTGCTGGTTCCGCATCCTGCGGCACCGGCAACGGCGCCGCTTTTTTGTGCCCGGCTCCTTGCCATGGAGCGGGCCCGCTGCCTCACTCGGCGGATGCCACCGTCGGCTGCTTCGTCCAACCCGTATGTTTCCCGCCTCAGCCTCGTGGGGCGCAGCACGGGGTTGGTGAAGAGCCTGTCCGGCTTCCGCAAGCAGCACCACACGGTGCCGGATGCAGTCAATGCGGTGACGACGGCGTTTCTCGGCAAGTTGTGCGCCAGCGAGCTGGCGGAAGAGGCCGAGGGCTTCTTTCAGCGGAGCAAGGCGGCGCTGGCCTACAAGCGCACCGACCTGTCGCTGGAGGTGACGAGCCCGACGGCGGTGCTGACGGCAAAGGACTTCACCCTGGAGCTGGCTTACGCGCTGGAGAGATCGAATGCGGCGGGCTACGAGGTGACGCGCACGCTGCACAGCCTGCGCGACGGCAGCTTGGTGACACGGCCGGAGTTCAACGAGCTCTTTGTCGCGATGTTTTCGGGGATGGTCTTCGGATTGGCCAAGGGCGTGAAGGTCGAGGCCGTGATCGATGCGATCGAGGCGCGGGGCGGCGAGGACGGGCTGGCGGTCAGCTATCCGTCGGACTGCCGGCATTGCGTGCTCATCGTGGACGGCGTCGCGGCGGAAGTCATTTGTGACGGGGCGACGCTGGAGATGCGGTTTCCGAAGCCGGGCGCGCCCGCGGAGCTGGTTGCGGCGTTCGCGGCGGTCAGGTCGGCCTTTGCGCTGTCGAGGAACCGCGTGCTGGCGGGGCTGCTATGAAAAAGGCGGCCCAAACGGGCCGCCTTGAAAACGAGTAGGATTAAGAGAACGAGAACGATTACTTAATCATGTCGGCCACGAAGGCGCGCTCCTCGACGAGCTCCTTATTCGTGGCGGCGATCTTGGTCTTCGCGAAGGCGTCCATCGTGTAGCCGGTGATGACCTCGTAGCTTCCGGGCGTCGTGGTCTTCACGGGCATGCCGGCCCAGACATTGGCGTCGAAGCCGTAGTGGCCGTTCGACTTCACGGCGACCGAGTGGATGGCGCCGGGCGTGACGAGCGAACGGACGTGGTCCACGAGGGCGTTGGCGGCCGAGGCGGCGGAGGAGAGGCCGCGGGCGGCGATGATGGCGGCGCCGCGCTTGCCGACGGTCTCGCAAAAGGGGCCCTGCAGCCAGATATCGTCGTTGATCACCTTGGCGGCGGGCTGGCCGCTGATGGTGGCGTGGCCGTAGGCCGGGAACATGGTCGGGCTGTGGTTGCCGTAGATGAAGATGTCCTTCACGGCGGTGAGGTCCACGCCGGCCTTCTTCGCGAGCTGGGTCTGGGCGCGGTTCTGGTCGAGGCGAACCATGGCGGTGAAGCGCTCGGCCGGCAGGCGCTTCGCCTGCGAGGCCGCGATCATGCAGTTCGTGTTGGCGGGGTTGCCGACGACGGCGACGCGCGCATCGGCGGCGGCCACGGCATCGATGATGCGGCCCTGCTCGATGAAGATCCGGCCGTTGTCCTTGAGGAGGTCGGCGCGCTCCATGCCCGGACCGCGCGGCTTGGCGCCGATGAGCAGGCACCAGTTGGCGTCCTTGAAGCCGACGCTGGCGTCGGAAGTCTGGACGATGCCCTTGAGCAGCGGGAAGGCGCAGTCGTCGAGCTCCATGGCGACGCCCTCGAGGGCCTTGAGGGCCTTCTCGATGGGGGCCTCGGTCAGCTGGAGGATGACCGGCTGGTCGGGGCCGAACATCGCGCCGGAGGCGATGCGGAAGAGGAGGGAGTAACCAATCTGGCCGGCGGCGCCGGTGACTGCGACACGGATGGGGGCTTTCATAGGGAGGAGGAGTTAACCACGGAATGCACGGAATACACGGAAGAAAAGTCGCGGGGGATGGATGTTTAGAACCCGAAGCGGGGCGATGCGGCCGCCTAATGGGGATTATTTGAACCGCGGGGCGAGCGCGGCATGGATCTCGCGGACCAAGGCCTCGGTCGTCGGCCAGTCGATGCAGCCGTCGGTGATGGACACGCCGTATTTGAGCCGGTCCAGCGGCTGGGGGAAGGGTTGGTTGCCGGCCCCGAGGTTGCTCTCGACCATCGCGCCCATGATGGAATGGTTGCCGGCGGCAATCTGGGCGAGCAGCTGCCGCATGACCTCGGGCTGCAGCTCGGGCTGCTTCGCGGAGTTGTCGTGCGAGCAGTCCACCAGGATGGACTTGGGCAGGCCGGCCTTGGCGAGCAACTGCTCGGTTTGCGCGATGTGGGCGGGCGAATAGTTGGGCCCGGCCGAGCCGCCGCGCAGGACCACATGGCAATCGGGATTGCCCCGGGTGACGATGGCCGAGGCGGAGCCGTCGAGGTTGATGCCGAGGAAGGTGTGGGGCTGCGCCGCGGCCTTGATGGCGTTGGCCGCCGAGCTGATCGAGCCGTCCGTGCCGTTCTTGAAACCCAGCGGCATCGAGAGGCCGGAGGCCATCTGGCGGTGGGTTTGCGACTCCGTCGTGCGGGCGCCGATGGCCGACCAGCAGACGAGGTCCGCGATGTATTGCGGCGTGATGGGATCGAGCAGTTCCGTCGCCGTGGGCAGGCCGAGGTCGAGCACGTCGCGCAGGAAGGCGCGGGCGAGGCGCAGGCCGGCGGCGATGTCGTGCGAGCCATCGAGGTGCGGGTCCATCACGAGTCCCTTCCAACCGACCGTCGTGCGGGGCTTCTCGAAATAGACGCGCATCGCGATCAGCACGCGGTCGTTCACCTCGCGCGCGAGGGCGGCCAGGCGGCGCGCGTAATCGCGGCCGGCCGCGAGGTCATGGATGGAACAGGGGCCGATGATCAGCAGGAAGCGGCGGTCGTCGGTGAAAATTAGCCGGTGAATCTCCCGGCGCGCGCGCGCCACGAAATCGCCCTGGCTCCCGGTCTTCGGCAGCTCCGCCAGCAGGACGGTGGGCGAGGGCAAGGCGCGGGTTTCGACGACATTGATGTCCGAAGTCTTTTGCATGAAAAGCCAGCTTGTGGGGGCATGGTGCCTCGCATCAAGCCCTTGCCGTGTGCTACGAATTTGGGCAAAGAAAAGGCCGGTCGCCTACCCCTAAGCGACCGGCCATTGCTTTCTTAGTTACCCCAAAACTCCCCGCTAAGCGGGGAGAAGTGTTGATTGACTGCATAATACCTACTCAGTTCCATCCGACGGTCAACCAGAAGATTATAAGATTCTTAAATTCTGTGACAAGTCAATCATTGTGAGCGTATTAAGTCGTATAAAAATATGATTTTTAGTTTGAAATACACGCAGTCGCCTCGACTGAAAACCCTGATTAGGGTGACCGGGCAGGACGCGTTTACGTTCCTGCAAGGACAGTTCAGCAATGATTTGCGGCCGCCGCCGGGCAGCGTGACCCACGGCCTCTGGCTGAATCAAAAAGGGAAGGTCCTTGCCGACAGCCACGTGCTGAGAATTTCAGAAAACGAGTTCCTGATAACCAGTGTCCATTCAGCGGCGGACATCATTCGGCAGCGACTCGAAGACTACATCATCGCTGACGAGGTGGAGCTGGCGGATGAGTCGGGCATCACGCACGCGCTGGTTTTCAGCGGAGCCGGCAGCGGCGGGACCCTGGGACAACTGCTCGGCACGGCGCCCGCGGAGGGGTGGTTCGTGCGCTCCGGCGAACTGCTGGCCTTTGCCGGACGCCTCCTGCCGGACGAGAATTTTGAGCTTCTCGGGACGGAGGCGGCGGTGACAAAAATCCGTCGCGAGCTCATGTCGCACGGCGCGACAGAAATGAGCGCGGCGGAGGCCGACTTTGTCCGCATCGCCGCCGGCATACCCGCCGTGCCGATGGACCTGGGTCCGGAAGATTTGCCCAACGAGGGCGCCCTGGAGGCGACGGCCGTCTCCTACACCAAGGGATGCTATCTCGGGCAGGAAGTCATGGCGCGGCTGAAGAACCTGGGCCAGGTGCGCCGGCGGTTGCACGGGCTCACCGGTCGCGGCACGCCGCCGGGCTCGCGGTCGGCGCTGTATCAGGGCGGGAAAAAGGTGGGCGAAATCCGCTCCGCGGCCAGTCGCGGAGATGCCGTGGTCGCGCTGGCCATGCTTTCGCTGATCAACCTCAATCCTGCGGAGGGGCTCAGCCTCGCGCCGGACGGACCGGCGGAATTCTCCCTCATTCCCCATGGATGAGCTGGCCCAGCTCACCAAGTTGTGCCGCAACCTCGGCGCCGCGCCGGCGCAGGCCGGGGCGATGGCGCGGCAATTGTGCAAGCGCGCGGACCAGCTTGTCCGCGCGCGCGGCCAGACTCGCGAGGAGGCGATGGCGTATCTCCTCCGCTTGGTCGCGCAGGGCCGCAACGGGGAGGTCCCCCGGGAATTCCAGCCGCCCACGCCGGCTCAGAGCAAGGCGGACAATTCCGCGAAGTAGGCGTCCACCCAGCGGTGGGCGCCGAAGAAATAGATCAGGGCGGCCACGCCGAGCATGGGGCCGAAAGGCACATGCACGCCGAGCCCGAGCTCGGCCGGCTGGCCTTCCGGTGTTTCCGCCGGTGGTGCGACCGGCGAGGCCCGGCCGGTGATCTTCTGCCACACCAGCGCGACGACGAACCAGGCGCAGCCCAGCATGGCGCCGCCGAACATGCCGAAGACCGCGCCTTTCCAGCCGACGAAGGCGCCGAGGGCGCCCAGGAATTTCACGTCCCCAAACCCCATCGCCTCCTTCTTCAGGATGGCCTCGGCCCAGAGCGCGATCCACAGCACCAGGGCGGAACCCAGCCCCAGCCCCAGCAGCGCGTCGCGCCCCGACCGCAGGCTGGCGAGGGCGAAGATCTCATGGCTCTGGCCATGCAGCGAGGGCAACAGCACGGACAACAGCAACCCCACGGCGGCGCCGCCGACCGTGAAGACGTCGGGGATGATCATGTGGTCGAGGTCGATGAAGAGCGCGCAGACGACGATCGAGCACAACACCGCCCCGGCGACCGCCTTGCCGGCCGGGAACAGCAGCCAGCAGGCGAGGAACAGCAGGGAGGTCAGCAGCTCGATCGCCGGGTAACGAAAGCTGAATGGCCGACCGCAACAGCGCGCCCGGCCGCGCAGCAGCAGCCAGCTGAGCACCGGGATGTTGTCATGCCAGGCGATGGGTCGGCCGCAGCCGCAATGCGAGGGCGGGGTGACGACCGATTCGTTCTTTGGGATGCGGTAGATGCAGACATTGAGGAAACTCCCGACGCACGCGCCGAGCGCGGCGGCGAACAGCGGATACAGCCACGGAAAGGACACGGCGACTTCCTGGAAGGCATCCATGGTCAGGGGGTGTTCAGCGCCGCGCGGGCGGCGGCCTGCATGACGGCCACCGGTGCCGTCGCGCCGGTCCAGATCTCGAGTGAGCGAGCACCCTGGTGGATCAGCATGGAGAGGCCGTTGGCGTGGGCGAGGCCGAGTTCGGCGGCCTGCCGCAGCAGGGTGGTTTGGGAGGGACGGTAGATCATGTCGTAAACACTGGCCGGAGCGGGGATTTTTTTCAGGTCGATGGGCGCGGGGTCGGTGGGCTTGAGACCGAGCGAGGTGGCGTTGATCACGATCGCGCCGGCCGGCAGTCCGGGCGGGGGATTGTGCAGGTCAAAGCCGCGGACGGACGATTTGCCGGCGAGCGGCTGGAGATCGCCCAGAAGGGTGGCGAGGGTGGCCGCGGTGCGATTGCCGATCCACAGGGATGCGCCGCGCGCGCGCAGGCACTCGATGGCGCCCCCCCGGGCGGCCCCGCCGGCCCCGAGCAAAATCACGTGGGCCCCGGCCAGCTCCGCGCCCAGCTCCTCGCGCAGGGCGGTGGCCAGCCCGTGGCCGTCCGTGTTGGCCCCGCGCCAGCCGGCCTCGGTGCGGGTGAGGGTGTTGGCGGCGCCGGCGGCGCGCACAAGGGCGTCGCTGGTGGCGAGGTGTTCCACCGCGAGCGACTTGTGCGGCACGGTGAGGTTGAGCCCGTGGAAATTGTGCCGGTGAAAAAGCGCCAGCGCCTGCGGCAGCTCACCGGGAGCGATGTCGAACTTGAAGTAGCGCCAGGAGCCGAACCGCGGTGCGGCCTGCGCGAGTTCGGCGAGCGCGGCGTTGTGGATGGCCGGGCTGAGGGAGTGCGCGACCGGGCGGCCGATGACGGCGAGCGCGGTGCCGGGAAAGGACCAGGCCTCCAGGTCGGCCAGCGTGTGGATGGATTCGGCAACGGCGCTCATCGGGCGGCGGCAGCAAAGCCCGATTCCGCCCGGAGAACGAGCCCGATTTTGTTTTGCGTGAAAAGGCGGAGCCGGGCCTCCGGACGGGTTCCGCCTCGGGAGAAGTCTCAGAGCCTATCCGAATAACAGCCTGTCCTGTAGCGGCGGTCTATGACCGCCGAACGATCACCACACCACGCTCGACGGCGGTCACAGACCGCCGCTACAGAAAGCCAGGCGGCCGGGAATAGGTTATTCCGATAGGCTCTTACGGCTGGGCGTGCCGCTCGTGGGTGGCCTCGAACTCCGCGACAAATTCGGCGAACAGCTGCGCGCGGTCCGGGTCCCCCGCCGCGGCGTAGTGGTTCACGAGGTTGCGGCAGCACCGGCAGAGCACCTCGCGCACCGGGGTCGGGGCGAGCTCGGTGACGACGGCCTGGGGGTGGCCCGCGCGCAGCAGGGCGAAGGCCTCGCCGACACTCAGGAATAGGCCCGCGTTGAAGGGATCGATGAAGAAGGGCACCTTCTCCTCGTAGCAGCCGACGAGGAAGTGGCCGGGCAGGCCGACCGCCGCGAGTTCCAGCCCCGCGCGCTCGGCGACCAGCAGATAGACCATCGAGAGGGAGATCGGGATGCCCTTCTTGCGGACGAGCACCTGGTCCAGGTGGCTGTTGAGCGGGTCGGTGTAGTGGTCGGTGTTGCCGCGCAGGCCGTGCTCGTGGAAGAGCACGCGGTTCAACACCCGGCATTTTTCGCGCGCGGTGGCGGGCTCGGCGATCAGCTGGCGGCAGCGGGCGGCCAGCGCGTCCAATTGCAGGCAGCAGGCGCCGACATCGAGGTCGGGATTGACCGTGCGGCTGAGCAGCAGCGCGCCGGTTTCCAGCTCATAGTTGAGCGAGCGGATAAAGCCGCGGAACTCCGTGACCGGATCGGAGAAATTCAACTCCCGCAGATAGGAGACGGCGTGCAGGGCCAGGACCCGGTTGGGCTGGCTGGCCAGGTGGCGGAGCAGCTCCACGCTTTCCCGCCCGTGCCGGGCGAACTGGGCGAGGAGCGCGGCGCGCACGGCGGGCGACGGATCATCCAGCAACCCCGCCAGGGCCTGGCGCTGCGCGGCCGTGTATTTTTTCCCTTCCACGGGAAGGCAGCCAAGGCGCTTGCGGTGGCGGCGCAACGCGTAAAGTTTTCGGCCGCCCGCCGATTTTTCTGGAGTCGGGGAGATGGTCCGCGCGGCCCCCGGGCCGCGACCCGGCTATTCGCGCCAGCAGGGCACCGGCACCGCATCCGGAAGATTTCATAATCGATAAACCGCTATGAGGGCAGCTTTTAGAGTGGCGTGCCGATAAGCATCGTTTATGCTGAACCCAATCCCTCCGGCCGTATGCAAATCGAAAACTTCAAAATCTTCGCGGACTTGGTCGAGACCAAGAGTTTCTCCAAGGCGGCGAAGCTGAACGGCATCACGCAGTCGGCCGTGAGCCAGCAGGCGCGCTCCATGGAGCGCAATTTCAAGACGCTGATGATCGACCGCAGCCAGAAGCAGTTCAACCTGACCCGCGAGGGCCAGCGCATCTATGAGGCGGCCAAGGAGATCCTCCATGTCTATGAGAAGCTGGAGAGCGAGCTGCAGGAGATGAAGAAGGTCATCAGCGGCACCATCCGCATCTCGACCATCTACTCCATCGGCCTGCACGAGCTGCCGCCCTACATCAAAAAATTCCTGCACGACTACCCCTCGGTCAACGTCCGGGTCGAATACCGCCGCTCCAACCTGGTCTACGAGGACATCCTGCACAACTCGGTCGATTTCGGCCTCGTCGCCTTCCCGCAGCGCATCCGGCAGATCGAGAACATCCCGTTCCGCAACGACACGCTGGTGCTGATCACGCATCCCCAGCACCCGCTGGCGCAGGCCGGCGAGGTGGACATCAAGGCGCTGGCCGGCCACCGGTTCATCGGTTTCGACCCGGACATCCCGACCCGCAAGGCGGTGGACCAGATCTTCCGCGATTTCAAACTCGAGATCGTGCCGGTGATGGAGTTCGACAACATCGAGACGGTGAAGCGCGCGGTCGAGATCGACCACGGCGTGGCCATCGTGCCGCAGGCGACCGTGGTCCAGGAGGTGAAGCAGGGCACGCTGGCGGCGATCAGCTTCAAGGGGAAGGAATTCACCCGCCCGCTCGCCATCCTGCACCGCAAGGGCCGCGTGCTGACGCCGGCCATGAAAAAGTTCATCGAGATCCTCAGCATCGAGCAATCCGGGGTCTGAGGCGCGCGGCGCCATTTGTCCGGGAACAATATCGCGCCTGGCTCCTCCCACTGCCCAACCGTTATGAATTCCCTCCGTGTCGTCTCCGCCCTCGGTGCCGTCGTGCTGTTGACCGCCGGCGCGCTGCTCTTTTCCACCGGCCGGGCGACGGGAGCGGGCGCGGCCGGGGCGGCCGGCCGGCCGGCCCCGGCGTGGAAACTCAAGGATCTGGACGGCCGCGAGGTGAGCTCCGACCAGTTCAAGGGCAAGGTGGTCGTGGTGGATTTCTGGGCCACGTGGTGCGGGCCGTGCATCGGG
Source organism: Lacunisphaera sp. (assembly GCA_039807025.1). Taxonomy (GTDB): domain Bacteria; phylum Verrucomicrobiota; class Verrucomicrobiia; order Opitutales; family Opitutaceae; genus Lacunisphaera. Next base: position 28,690 of record JBDHQK010000004.1, on the reverse strand, counting down.
GAGATTCCCGGCTACATCGCCCTGCAGAAGAAATACGGCCCGGCCGGCCTGGCGATCGTCGGCATCTCGCTGGATCGCCGGGGCCCGGCCCACGTCAGGCAGTTCGCCCAGGCCAAGGGCATGAACTACACGCTGGCCATGGGCGACGAGGCGGTGGTGGAGGCCTTCGGGGACATCCAGGCCATCCCCACCACGTTTCTCATCAGCCGCGAAGGACGCATCCTGCACCAAAAGACCGGCGCCACTCCCGCCGAGGAATACGAGAAGTTGGTGCAAGCCGCGCTGAAGTAAGGCGCGCGCATCCTGAAATCGCGGGCTCGGCGGCGGTCGCCGGACGCAGATGGTGCATCCGCCGGTTTTGGGAAAAATATGACGCGGGTTTCGTCGGGCGGCGCGAAGGGCGGTTGAACATTGGGCAATTTCTTTCAGCGTCGTCGCCGTGAGCAGCCCAGCCCGCGAGAGCATCACCGCCCGGTTTCTTTCGACCTACGGCCGCGCGCCGGCGGTCATCGCGCGCGCGCCGGGGCGGGTGGAGTTCATCGGCAACCACACGGACTACAACGGCGGCGCCGTGCTCGGTGCGGCGATCGACCGCTATGTGTGGGTGGCGGCCGCGCCCAATGCCCAAGGGCGGCTGCGGCTGTTCAGCGTCGGCGGAAAATCCGTGCTCGAGCTGCCGTCCGATCCCGGCGCGAGGATCACCGGCTCGGATTCCTGGGCCAACTATCCGCTGGGGGTCTGGCGCAGCCTGAAGGATTTCGGCCTGCCGCAGCCGGCTGGCTTCGACCTGCTGGTGGAGTCCGACCTGCCGCCCGGCGCGGGCCTGAGCAGCAGCGCGGCGCTCGAGTTGGCCACGGCGCTGGCCTTGCTCGAGCTGGCCGGCAAAGCCGACCTGCCGGCCGACCGGCTCGCGGCGCTGGGGCGCCACGCCGAGAACCAATACGTCGGCGTGCCCTGCGGCATCCTCGACCAGGGGACGAGTGCCTTTGGCCGGGCCGGGCATCTCGTGCATATCGACTGTCGCGGGCCGGCGTTCGCCCGCGTGCCGTTTCCGGCGAACGCGCACCTGTGGATCTTCAACACCCGGGAAAAACACGCGCTGATCGACGGCTTCTATGCCACGCGCCACAAGGAGTGCCTCGACGCCGCCAAGGCGCTGGGCGTCGCCTTTCTCGCCGATCTCACCCCGGCGCAGCTGGCGGAAAAGAACGGCGCGTTGACGCCGGTGCTGGCCAGGCGCGCCAGGCACATCGTCGAGGAGCACGCGCGGGTGCGCGACACGGTCGAGGCGCTGCGGCGCGGCGACCTCGCGGCGGCCGGCCGGCTGCTGACGGCTTCGCACCGCAGCTCGCAGCATTTGTTTGAGAACAGCACGCCCGCGCTGGACCAGCTCGTGGACCTGCTGGCGGCGCACCCGGCGGTGCTCGGCGCGCGGCTGACCGGCGGCGGCTTCGGCGGCGCGGTGATGGCGCTGACGAGGGACAACTTCACCGCCGACGATGCGGCCGGAGTCGCGCAGGCCTACCAGGCCACCCACGGCCGCGAACCCGAAATGATCCATCTGCAGGCGGCGGACGGGGCGAAGGTAATCGGCTGAACGGCCGGGAAGGGGTTGAAAAGCAGCGGCGGCCCGCTCTAGTGGAGGGCCTTATCCCATGAAATTTCCCTCTTGGTTACGGGCGGGCGCTTGGGCCCTGGTGGTGGCGCTGGGCGTCGGTGCCATCGCGGTGCTGGCGATGGCGCGGGGCGAGCCGGTCAGCGCGCTGTGGATGGTCGTGGCGGCGCTGTGCACGTTTGCCGTGGCCTACCGGTTTCACTCGGCGTGGCTCATGGCCAGGGTGCTGACGCTCGACGAGCTGCGGGCGACGCCGGCCCGGGTGAACGAGGACGGCAAGGATTTCGTGCCGACGAACAAGTGGGTCGTATTCGGCCACCACTTCGCGGCCATCGCGGGGCCGGGGCCGCTGGTCGGCCCGGTGCTGGCGGCGCAATTCGGCTTTTTGCCCGGCATGCTCTGGATGCTCATCGGCGCGACGCTCGGCGGCGCGGTGCACGACAGCGTCATCATGTTCTGCTCGGTGCGCCGGCGCGGCAAATCGCTGGCGCAGATGGTGCGCGAGGAGGTCGGGCCGTTCGCGGGGCTGGTGGCGCTCATCAGCATCATCGCCATCATGATCATCCTGCTTGCGGTGCTGGCGCTGGTGGTGGTCAACGCGCTGGCGGAGAGCCCGTGGGGCGTGTTCACCATCGCGGCGACGATGCCGATCGCGGTCATCATGGGCTGCGCGATGCGCTACGGCGGCACCAGCGGCAAGTGGCTGCTCGGCATCAGCATCTTTGGCGTGGGCGCGCTGCTCGCGGCGGTGTGGGGCGGGCAGTTTGTCCACGGCACGGCGCTGGAGGGTTGGCTGACGATGAAGGGCACGACGCTGGCGTGGTGGATCATGGGCTACGGCCTGCTGGCCTCGATCCTGCCGGTCTGGCTGCTGCTGGCGCCGCGGGACTACCTGAGCACGTTCATGAAGATCGGCACGGTGGCGGCGCTGGGCATCGCGATCGTGGCGCTGGCGCCGATGCTGAAGATGCCCGCGCTGACGAAGTTCATCGACGGCACCGGGCCGGTCGTGGCCGGACCCTGGTTCCCCTTCGTCTTCATCACCATCGCGTGCGCGGCGGTGTCGGGCTTCCACGCGCTCATCGCCTCGGGCACGACCCCCAAGCTGCTGGCGCGCGAGAACCACATCCGGATCGTGGGCTACGGGGCGATGGTCACCGAGATGGTCGTGGGCATCATGGCGCTGATCGCCGCCTGCGCGATGGAGCCGGGCGAGTATTTCGCGATCAACATGAAGGGCGAGCCGGCGGCGGTCGTCGCCCGGGCCACGGCCCTCGGCTACCCGGTGGCGGAGGGGCAGATGGCGGACCTCGCGGCCAGCGTGGGGGAGAAGACCATGATCGGCCGCACCGGCGGGGCGCCGACCTTCGCGGTCGGCATGGCGCAGATGTTCGCCGGCGTGCTGGGCTCAAAGGGCGCCCTGGCGCTGTGGTATCACTTCGCGATCATGTTCGAGGCGCTGTTCATCCTGACGACAATCGATGCCGGCACGCGCGTCGGCCGGTTCCTCGTGCAGGATTTTCTCGGGCTTTTCTCCAAAAAGCTCGGGGACACGAGCTCGTTCGCCGGCAACACGGTGGCGACGGTGCTCTTTGTCGGCACCTGGGGCTGGTTCCTCTACCAGGGGGTGGTGGATCCGCTCGGCGGCATCAACTCGCTGTGGCCGATCTTCGGCGTGGCGAACCAGCTGCTCGCGGTCATCGCGCTCGCCCTCGGCACGACGGTGCTCATCAAGATGGGCCGCCGGCGCTATGCGTGGGTCACGCTCGCGCCGCTGGCCTGGCTGCTCGCGGCGACGATGACGGCGGGGTGGATGAAGATCTTCGGCCCGGCCCCGGTGGGATTCCTGGCCATCGCCCGCGGCTTCGAGGCGAAGATCGCCGCGGGTGGCACGCCGGGCGAGCTGGCGACGTGGAGATCACAGGTGTTGAACAACCACATCGACGTGGCCGTGACCGGGGCGTTCCTGGTGCTGGTGCTCATCATCGTGGCCGCCAGCGCGCGGCTGTGGTGGCAACTGCTCGCCGGGAAGCGCGCCCCGGACCTGCGCGAGGAGCCCTACGTGCCGCTGGTGGAACCCGCCGCGGCCAAGTGACGCGCATCGCGGTCATCGCCGACACCCACGACCGGTATCCGCCGGGGCTGCCCGCGCGGCTCGCGGCGGCCGACGAGATCTGGCACCTCGGCGATGTGTGCGAGCCGGACACGCTGGCGGAGTTCCAGGGCCTGGGCAAACCGTTGCACGTGGTGCTCGGCAACAACGAGTGGCACCGCCTCTGGCCGCTGGAGCTGCGGCTGGAAAGGGCGGGCGCGCGGTGTTTCCTGGTCCACATCCCGCCGGCCCGCGCGCCAGCCGGGACGGACATCGTGCTGCACGGGCACACCCACGTGCCGCGCGACGAGACCGACGCGCGCGGCGTGCGGTGGCTGAATCCCGGTTGCATCACGCGGCCGAACCGCCAAGCCCCGGCGAGCTTCGGCTGGCTGACGCTGGCCAAGGACGCACCGCCCGACTGGCGGCTGGAACTGCTCTGACCGGTCGCCCCGGGGCGCAGGGCGGCTCAATTCATGCCGGTCACCGAGGCGGGCGCCTTCCGCCAGGCAAAGTTGCCGACCTTCACGGTCTCGGGCGGCTCGATGCCGGCGATGAGGACACCCGTGGAGGTGAGGACGCACGGGATCCCGGCCTGGCGGCCGGCGCGACCCTGCTCCTGCAGGCGGGGCTTGGTGGCCTTGCCGTCCTTGCCGATGGTGCTGATCGTGACCTGCCCCTCCGGCGTGATGACGACGAGGCTGTTGCCGGCGGTCTTGCCGGTGGAATAGGAGCCGGCGACCGCTTGGAAGATGGTGGCGCTCTCGCTGGCGGAAGTGACGAGGATGAAGCCCGCCGGCTTGTCGCTCAGCCGGCGCTGGGGGAGGCCGAAGTGGAGGCCGACCGCGATGAGCACGAGGGCGGCGGCGAAAAGCCCGGCCGTCTCGATGACGGTGCGCACGGCGCCCGGCGATTTCCTGGCGGGAGTGGTGGCCTGGCGGGCGGTGGTGGCAGGGCTGCTGGTCGTGGCGAAGGGGGGGAGCCCGGCGATGTCCGCCGGTTGCGCAATCGTCCAAAAATCATCGAAGAGCGACATGCTCTTGTGCATGCGCAGGCCGCCCTGGTGGACGCCGATGCGCCAGCCCTTGTCGCCGCGCTGGATGATGATGCCGGGCTCGGCCTTGGTGCTCGAGAGGTCGAGTTGGTGGAGCTTGCTGGCCAGCCGGATGATTTCCTCGACCGGGTGCACGCCGTGCTCGAGCTTGTCGCTCGCGCCGCCGACGGCGGAGGCGCCGGCCTTGAGCTGGACAAGGGTGATGCGGTAGGTGGCGCTCATTTCTCGATGATGAACACCAGCGAATTGGTGGAGCCGAGCTGCAGGTTGCCGGTGGCGAGGTTGCCATCGTCGATCTGCTTGTCCACGGCCTCGAGTTGCTCGAGGTCGTCCATGATGGGGTTGCCGGATTCCGCCTGGATGATCAGGGCGGCCTTGGCCGGGACGCCATCGGCGGGGACGTTGAAATTCCACTTGTAGACGCCGCCGATGGGCGTGCGCTGGGTGAAATTGCCGGGCAGCTGGCCGGCCACCTGCGGGGGGACGACCTGCGGATCGCCGTCATCGGGGTAGCGGCCATTCTGGAGGCTGTAGGTGATGAAGACGGTGGAGAAGGTGCGCAGGTCGTTGACGACACTGGCGGCGCGAGAGCGCAGGGTGATGAGCCGATACGCGGGCAGAGCGGCCGCCGCGAGCAGACCAATGATCACCACCACCACCATGATCTCCACCAAGGTGAACGCCCGAGATTGGCGTCGAGACATCGGGATGATGGAGGAATCAGGCGGCATTCAACTGGTTAAGCGTTAAGTGGCATCCTGCCAGCATATATGAAACGTGCAAGCATTCAGATAAAAGGGTGAGGGGTGGGGCATATTTGAGAGTTGCCACGCGTAAGACACGCGAGCCGCGGTGCAAGCGCGTGGTTGGCATGGGATTGGCACCGGGAGAACTGTCGGCTGGCGTCGGCCCGCGGCACCCTTTAGCCCCTTGGCTCGCGTGACCGACGATCAACAGGAATACCTCGAAACCCGGAGCGAAGCCCCGGCCGACCTGGTGTTTGTCCGCAGCCCGCGCGCCCGGCATTATCGGCTGACCCTGCGCAAGGATGGGGTGGCGGTGGCCACGGTGCCCGCGCGGGGATCGGAGCGGGAGGCGCGGGCCTTTGTTGATCAGAACCGCGACTGGCTCGAGCGGGCGCGGGCGCGGCAGGCCCGGAAGCCGCGGGTGGCCGCTCGCTGGAGCATCGGCACCGTCGTGTTGTGGCGCGGGGAGTTGGTGGAGATCCGCCTCGCGACAGAAGCACCGTTGATTCCTGCTGGAATCCCGGCGTCTGTCCCGAAAACTCCGCGCTCCGCCGGATTTACGGGCAAACCCGCGGTGTGCGTGGCGGCGGACGTTTTCCCGGTGGCTGCCGTTGACGGTGATCTCCGGCCGAGGCTGGAGGCGCAGTTCGCGCGCCGGGCCAGGATCGAGCTGCCGGCGCGCGCCTGGGAGTTGGCGGCCGAGACCGGCGTGGACATGAAGCACGTGACGGTGCGCAACCAGCGCTCGCGCTGGGGCTCGTGCTCGGCTCGCGGCACGATCTCGCTCAACTGGCGCCTGGTGCAGGCGCCGGACAGCGTGCGCGACTATATCATCTACCACGAGCTGATGCACCGGCGGGAGATGAACCACTCCGACCGCTTCTGGGCCCGCGTGCAGGAGGTCTGCCCGGGGTGGCGCGACGCCGAGCAGTGGCTCAAGCGCAACGGCAGCCTGCTGGGGCTGTGAGCCCGGGACAGAAAATGTGGAACTCAGGGAATCAGGAAAAAACGTCGGCCTCTTTCCTGATACCAACAGCCCTTGGTTTTTCGACTGTCATTGCGAGGAGCGGAGTGACGAAGCAATCCAGCTGGATCGCCACGGCCCGCTTTGCGGGCCTCGCGATGACAAAGGGCTAAAACCAGTTGCGTCGTGAATTGGCACTGTAGGGGCGGACCTTGGGTCCGCCCGCGCGGGCTACGGGCATTTGGTATTACCTGATTTCCAGCAGCTCGATCTCGAACCGCAGCGTGGCCTTGGGCGGGATCTTGCCGTGGCCGGCGGCGCCGTAGGCCAGCCACCAGGGGATGATGAGCGTGCGTTGCTCGCCGGCTTTCATGGCGGCGAGGGCCTCGTCCCAGCCCGCGATGACGCTGCCGGTGCCGACGCGGAAGACATAGGGCTCGCCGCGGTCGCGCGAGCTGTCGAATTTCGTGCCGTCGAGCAGGTAGCCGTCGTAGTGCACGAACACCTGGCTGCCGGGGGCCGGAGTCGGGCCGGCGCCGGGGCGGCGCAGGATGTAGCGCAGCCCGGAGGGGTTCCGATGGGCGTTGCCATAGCGCTCGCGCAGGAGCGCGGCGTCGGCCTCGCTGAGCTGCGGGAGCTCCATGGCCTGCCGCATGTATTTGTTGGTCGGCTCGCCCGGATTGGCCCGGCGGAAGACGCCGGTGCGCGCCTGCCACGCGATGAACACGAGGATGAAGCCGAGGAGGAAAAGGATGCCGAACTGGCGCATGGGGATTACTTTTTCGCCAGCAGGTCGAGCGCGGCGGCGGTGAGGGCGGTGACGCCGGTCTTGATGGTGGGCTCGGGCACGGGTGCGAACTTGCTGGAATGCAGCGAGGGCAGCGGCACGCCGGTGCGCTGGCTCTCCGCCACCTTCGCCGGATCCACGGCACCGACGCGGAAGAGGCAGATCGGCACCTTCTCGACGGTGCGGCCGAACTGGCTGAAGTCCTCCCCGCCCATCTCGGCATCGATGGTGGTCACCTGGTCCGCGCCGAGCCAGCTGACGAGGGCGCCGCGCACGCGGCGGGTGAGCGCCGGGTCGTTGTAGGTGGCGGGCGTGAACTCGTCCTCCTTGATGCTGATCACGGGCAGGAGGTCGTCGGGCACCCCGGCGGCGAGGGCCTCGCCGCGGCAGATGCGCCGGAGGGCCGCGATGGTATGTTGGCGGACGCTGTCCGAGTAGGAGCGGAGCGTGAGCTGCAGCTTCACCTCGTTGGGGATGATGTTGTGCTTGGTGCCGCCGTGGATGGAGCCGACGGTCACGACCGCCGGATCCACGGGGCGCGTCTCGCGGCTGACGATGGTCTGCAGCGTGAGCACGATGCGCGCGGCCAGCACGACGGGGTCGATGGTGGTGTTGGGGTAGGCGCCGTGGCCGCCGCGGCCGCGGACGGTGATGTCCACCGAGTCCACGTTGGCCATCACGTAGCCTTCCAGGAGGCCGACGGTGCCGGCGGGCAGCGTGGCGCTGTCGTGCACGGCGAGGACGTAGTCGGGCTTGGGGAACTTCCGGTAGAGCCCCTCGGTGAGCATGGCGCGCGCACCGACGCCGATCTCCTCGGCGGGCTGGCCGATGAACACCGCGGTGCCGGACCAGCGGTCTTTCAGCGCGGCGAGCATTCGGGCCGTGCCGGTGAAGACGGTCATGTGGATGTCGTGCCCGCAGGCCTGCATGACGGGGACCTCCTGGCCGGCGAGGTTGGTGACGCGGGTCGTGCTGGCGTAGGGCAGGCCGGTCTCCTCCGCGACGGGCAGGCCGTCGAGGTCGGTGCGGAAATACACGGTCGGCCCCGGGCCGTTTTTCAGGACGCCGACGATGCCGGTGCCGCCGAACTTCTCGGTGACCTCGTAGCCGGCGGCGCGCAGCTCGGCGGCGATCCGGGCCGCCGTCTTCTCCTCCATGAGCGAGAGCTCGGGGTGGGTGTGGAGGTGCTTGTAGAGGGCGTCGAGCGCCGGATAGTCGGCGGCGAGCTTGGCGGCGACGAGGGATTTGGCGTCGTCAGCGGCGACCAAGGGGCCGGCAAGCGCGAGAGCGAGGATGCCTACAATATTTTTCATATGGCTGGTTGTCATTCTGAGCGGAGCAAGGAATCCAGTGGCGGAGGCGATTCCTGATGGATCCTTCGCTGGCTCAGGATGACGGGTTTGGGAATTATTGAGATTTACCCAAAGTAGTCACGCCCACCTGTCATTGCGAGGAGTGAAACGACGACGCAATCCAGCTGGATCGCCACGGCGCGCTTCGCGCACCTCGCGATGACAAAACCAGTAACTTTTTTGGGTAAGTCTCATTGGTTTCTGGGTTCGAGCGTGAGGATGAGGTGGTCGAGGACGGCGTCGGTCTGGAGCTTGAGATGCTGGGCCGGTGGCGGCTGGCGGTCGGCGGGCGAGTCGGCCTTTTGCTTGGCGTAGGCGGCGTCACCCTCGGCGCGCGTGGCGGCGAGGAAGGCTTCCTTTGCGGCGTGGAGGGCGCCGCCGTCGGCGAGGTCGTCCTTGGTGGCGGGCCGGCCGAGGAAGGCGGCGGTGGACCCGTCGCCGATCCACACGCGCCAGTCGTCCTCATCGGCGAAATAGACCGCGAGCGCGCCGCGCTGCGCGACGCCGAGCTTTGCGGCCAGTGCCCGCATCCAGGCGCCGGGCACGGCGTCCTCGGTGGCGGTGGGGGATTTGGCGAACAGGCGGGCGACGATGCGCACGCCGGTGGCGTGCTCGAAGTTGGCGAGCTTGTAGTTGAAATTCTTCGCGCGCGGCGGCTCGGTGGGGATGAGCCCGGCGGGATCGTCGAAGTGGGCCGCCGGACCGGGCTCGGCCGCGCCGGAGTAGGCGGGCACCTTCGCCGCGAGCGCCTGGAACGCCTCGGGGTCGGCGTTGAACGCCTGCGCCTCCGCGCCGACGCGCAGGATCCTGATGGAGAACTTGTCGTCGGGCTGGATGAGCGGCAGCACCTCGAGGCCGCGAATGGTGCGGCCGAAGACGGCGTGCAGGTAGTTCAGGCGCGTGCAGTCGCCGAGGGTGACGAAGAACTCGCAGCCGTTGGTGGCGGGGCCGGCGTTGGCCATCGAGAGGATGCCGACATCCCGGTGGCGCAGACCGGGCACGAATTCGTCGTTGAAGCGGTGCGGGATGATGTGGTCGCCGGTGTCCTTCAGGCCGGGGTTGCCGCTCTGGATGACAAAACCCGGCACGACGCGATACCAGGTCAGGCCGGTGTAGAAAGGCTGGCCGCCGCGCGGCGAGAGCGTGCCCTCGGCGAGGCCGACGAAGCTGGCGACGGTGGCCGGCACCTGCCGGTAATACAGCTCGGTGACAAACGCGCCGCGCGGGGTGGTGAACTCGGCGTAAAGCCCGTCGGCGAGCGGCTCGGCGGCGGGCAACAGGCCGCCGCAGGCGACGGTGGCAGCCAAGAGGAGGAACTTCGGCAAGCGCATGGAGGCACCCTAGCACCGCGAGCCGGGTGCGCGAGCCCGATTCCGCCGCTCAGAGAAACGAGCAGATGTATTCGCAGATCCCGCTTTGGACCTCGATGGTGAAGCCGCTCTTGCCCGGCACGTCGAAGGCGGTGCCGGCCGGGTAATCCTTCGCCCCGGCCGCGCCGTCGAGGGTGACGCGGCAGGCGCCGGCGATAATCTCCATGCGCTCGGGCGCGCCGGTGCCGAAGTGATAGCTGCCCGGATAAATGAGCCCGAGGGTCTTCTTCGCGCCGTCCGGCATCAGCACGGTGTGGCTGACGACCTTGCCGTCGAAATAGACATTGGCCTTGGTGTGGACGGTGACGCCGGGGAACGAGGTGGGCAGGGACATGAGGGAGAGTGAGGGTGAAAGTGAAGGCGGGGGTGGCGGGGCGAGTCAATCCGGCGGCGCGCGCATGACACTCATTTGCTGGCTTCACCCGGAGGCGGGGTTGTGCCTGACTGGCGGCATGAGCACGCCGCCGGTTGCCGCCACCCCGTCCCGAGCCGGGGCGGCCATCCTCGCGGGCGGCCTGGCTTGCGGGATGCTCGACATCAACGGAGCCTTCCTCACCGCGTGGGTCAATGCCGGCATGAGCCCGGTGCGGGTGCTCCAGGCGGTGGCGGGCGGCCTGCTCGGGGCGGACGCGCTCCAGGGCGGGCCCGGCGTCGCGGTCTTCGGGTTGCTGCTACACTTCGTCGTGGCCTTCGCGTGGACGACCGTTTTCTACCTGCTCAGCCGGCGCGTCCAATTCCTGACGCAACACGCCGTGGCCAGCGGACTCGCGTATGGAGCGCTCGTCTATCTCGCGATGAACCACGCGGTGCTGCCGCTCGCGGCGCAGTTCCGCAGCCTGTATATCCCGGGCACGAAGCCGCATGTGCCCCGGCTGGCCTGGGGCCAGTTTGGCGTGCATCTGGTCTGCGTGGGGCTGGCGATATCGCTCGCGGTGCGCTGGGCGACGCTCAGGCCCGCTGCTGGTAAAGCCTGAGCAGCGCCTGCGTGCCGTCCTCGGCCCAGCCGCGCGCGGCGACCTCGTCGTAGAGTCGCTTGGCCTGCTTCAGCCCGGGCAGGTCGAGCTGCATGGCCTCGGCCGACTCGAGCGCGATGCGCATGTCCTTCAGGAAATGCTTCACGTAGAAGCCGGGGGCGAAGTCGCCCTGCAGCGCGCGCGGCGCCAGGTTGTTGAGCGACCAGCTCGCGGCCGCGCCGCCGCCGATGCTTGCGATAACGCGCGCCGGATCGAGGCCGGCCCTTTGCGCGTAGGTGAGCGCCTCGCACCACGACATCATGATGGACGCGATGGAAATCTGGTTGGCCATCTTGCAATGCTGGCCGGCGCCGGGCCCGCCGTGGAGCGCGATGTTCTGGCCCATGAGCGCGAGCAGCGGCTGCGCGCGGGCAAAGGCCGCCGCGTCGCCGCCGACCATGATGACGAGCCGCGCCTCGCGCGCGCCGACATCGCCGCCCGACACCGGCGCATCCAGCGCCGCCAGGCCCCGTGCGGCCGCCGCGCCGGCGATTTTCTCCGCCAGCCGCGGGCTGGAGGTCGTCATGTCCACGAGCACCGCGCCGGGCTTCGCCGCCGCGAGCACGCCGTCCGCGCCGAAGTAGGTTGCCTCCACGTCGGTGGGGAAGCCGACGATGGTGAACACGAAGTCCGCCTGTGCCGCCGCCGCGCCGGCGGTGTCGTGCCAACGCGCGCCGGCGGCGAGCAGCGGCGCGGCCTTCTCCTTCGTGCGGTTGAAGACATGCAGCGCGTGGCCCGCCTTGAGCAGGTGGCCCGCCATGCTGCGACCCATGACGCCGGTGCCGATGAACGCGATCGAGGAAGCCATGGCAGTGAAGGTGCGAGGGAGAGTGAAAGGGGCGAGACGAAAACCGGGGCCTCCGGTTTGTCATCCTGCGCGGTGCGCAGAATGACAGGTTTTGGCGATTTGCTGGGGCAAAATATCCTCCGCCGAGGCCTATAGCTCCTCCCACATTCGCCTAGACGGGTGCAGAGCGGCGACGCATCGTGGCCGCCGTGGAAATCCTGAATACCCTGGCGCCGGTCTTCCTGCTGATCGCGGTGGGTGCCGGGTTGCAGCGCAGCGGTTTCGTGGCGCCGGATTTTTTGAAGGAGGCCAACCGCTTGACCTACTGGGTGGGCCTGCCGGCGCTCCTGTTCTCCCAGCTGGCGGCCTCGTTCCACCGGTCCGACGGGGCCGGGCTCATGTTCGGCGTGATGCTCGGCGCGACCGGCGCGACCATCGTGGCGGCCTACGCCGTGGCGTGGCTATGGCGCGTGCCGGGCGCGGCGGTCGGCACCTTCGTGCAGGGCGCTTTTCGCGGCAACCTGGCCTTTGTCGGCCTGCCGATCATCTACGCGCTGCCGGATTCGCCGCTGCCCGGCGGCCTGTCCGTGCGCACGGCGGCGATCGTGACCATCGCCCCGATGATGGTGCTCTACAACATCGGGGGCGTCGTCGTGCTGCTGCTCAGCCAGCACACGCTGAGCTGGCGCATGCTGCGGCCTTTCGCCCGGCAGCTCGCCACCACGCCGCCGCTGCTGGCGACGTTTGCCGGCATCGGGTTTGCGCTGTCGGGATGGACCCTGCCGGTCGCCGTGGACCGGGCTTTTGCCGCGCTCGGCCAGATGGCGCTGCCACTCGGCCTGCTCGGCGTCGGCGGCTCGCTGGTGACGGTGCGGCTCGGCGCGCACTGGCCGCGCCCGCTGGCGGCGGCGCTGGTGAAGACCGTGCTCGCGCCCGGGTTGGGCTGGGTCGTGGGGCGCGCGTTGGGCCTCGCCGCGCTGGAGCTCAAGCTGGTGATGATCCTGCTGGCGTGCCCGACGGCCATCGTGTCCTACACCGTGGCGCTCGAGCTGAAGGGCGACGAGGCGCTCGCCTCGGGCGCGATCGTGCTCAGCGTGCTGGCCTCGGTCGCCGCGCTCGCGGCGATCCTGGCGGTGGCGTGAGGCGCGGGGCCCGGCCGAGTCGCGAGCCAGCTCGCTCCCACACTCCGACCGCCGGTGGCGACACCTTCTTTGGAACCGCTCTAGGTTGAAGACGGGGGCGTAGACCAGCCATGCCCCCACCGACGGACCTTACGGGATGCGCAGGGTGGTGCCGACTTTCAGGATGCCGTTGGGTCCGAGGAGGGCGGCGTTGGCGTTGTAGATGTCCTGCCAGCGATTGGCGTTGCCGTAGTAGCGCTGGCTGAGGCGCGAGAGCGAATCACCGTTGGCCACCACATGGGTGCGGGCGCCGGGGGTGGAGGCTGGCGCGGCGGCGGTCGGGGTCGCGCCGCCCGTGGTGCGGGCGAGCATCGTCTTGAGCTGGTAGTTCTCCCCGGCGAGCACGGCGTTGGCGCCCTGCAGCTGCTGGGTGAGGGCGCGGGCGGCGGCGGCCTCGCTGGAGGCCTGGGCCTGCGTGCGCTGGAGGGCCGAGACGGCGTCGTTGAGGCGCGCGAGCTCGGCTTGCGTGCTGCCGGCGCTGCTCGTGGCGGCGGTGCGGAGCTGATCCACCTGGCCCGTGAGGCTGGCGATCTGCGCGGTGAGCGTCTCGCGCTCGGCGGTGGCGGTGGCGGCGGCCGCGCGGGCATTGTCCGCGAGCGTGTCGCGCTCGCGCTGGAGCTGCGCGTAGCCGCGGAGGGAGGTCGCGAGGCGGTCCTCGGTGGCGGCGAGTTTCTTGGCGAGCTCGCTGTCATCGCCGCTGGCGGCGGCGGTGGCGGTGGCGGCGGGTGCGGCCTGCGCCGAGGCGAGTTGCGCGCGGGAATCGGCGAGGGCGGTCTCGAGTTCGCGGACGCGGCCGGACAAGTCCGGGTAGGACGGGGCGGCGGGCGGCGTGGCGGGGGCGGCTTGGTTGGCGGCGAGCGCCGTCTTCTCCTGCTCGAGGCGGGCGATGGTCGCGCGGAGCTCGCCTTGGGCGGCGCGGGCGTCCGCCGTCGCTTTGGCGAAGGCAGCCTTTTCCTGTTCGGCGAGGGTGGCTTTGGCGGACAAGGCGTCGCGCTCGCTGGTGATGCCGCCGAGCTGAGCCTGGGAGGCGGCCAGCTGGGTCTCGAGTTCCTTGAGCCGGGTGGAGTCGGCCGAGGTGTCGCGGAGCTGGCGGCCGGTGTCGGCGAGGGATTTTTGCATACGCTCGCGGTCGGTGCGGAGTTGGGCGACCTCGCTGGCGAGGGTGGTCACGCGGCCGGACAATTCATCGCGCTCGCGGCGGAGCTGGGTGGCCTCGGTGCCGGCCTGGGTGGCGCCTTGCGCGGCGGTGGTGGCGGCGGCGAGCTTGTCCTCGATGGTGGTGAGCTGCCCCTCGAGCTCGCGGACGCGGCCGGAGAGGTCGGGATAGGACGGGGCGGCGGGGTGGTTGCGGGCGGCTTGCTGGGCTTCGCTGAGCTGGCGGCCGGTGTCGGCGACAAGCTTCTGCATGCGCTCGCGGTCGGCGCGGAGCTGGGTGACCTCGCCGGTGAGCGTGGCGACGCGGCCGGAAAGCTCCGCCCGGGCCGGGCCGGCGGCGACGAGCTCGGCTTGGGCGGAGGTGAGCTGGCCCTCGAGCTCGCGGACACGGCCCGAGAGATCGGGATAAGCCGGGGCGGCGGGCTTGCCCGCCTGCGCCTTGACCAGCGCAGCCACTTCCAGTTTGGCGCGGTCGGCTTCCGCCTTCGCCGAGGCTACGGCGGACAAGTCGGCGGAGTGCTGGGCTTCCAGTTCGGAAACGCGGCTGGCGAGATTCGGGTAAGCCGGAGCGGCGTTGCGGGCGGCGACGAGGGCGGTGTTGGCCTGAGCGAGAGAGGCCTCGAGTTCGCCCACGCGGCCGGAGAGGTCGGGATAGCTGGGAGTCGCAGGTTTGGCGGCGAGGGACTGCTCGGCGGTGGCGAGCTTGGTCTCCAGTTCAGCGACGCGGTTGGCGAGATTCGGGTAAGCCGGGGTGGCGTTGCGGGCGGCGGCGAGGGCGGTCTCGAGTTCCGAGACCCGGCTGCGCAGGTCGGGATAGGCGGGCGAGGCGTTGCGGGCGGCCGTCAACGCGGTTTCGAGCTCATTCACGCGGCCGGAGAGATCCGCCTTCGTTTGGGCGAGCGCAGCCACCTCCTGCTTGGCGCTGGCGGCTTCCGCCTTCGTCGAGGCTACGGCGGACAAGTCGGCGGAGTGTTGGGCTTCCAATTCGGAAACGCGGTTGGCGAGATTCGGGTAAGCCGGAGCGGCGTTGCGAGCGGCGGCGAGGGCGGCCTCGAGCTCGGCGACCTTGCCGGACAAGTCGGGGTAGGCCGGGGTGGCGGGCTTGAGGTTCGCGGACTGGGCCTTGAGGGCGGTGACCTGGGTGCGGAGCTGGCTGGTTTCGGTGGCGGCGGTGTCCACCTGGCGGCGCAGGGCGGCCTTGTCGGACTCGAGCATCTTCAGGTTGGAGAGGAGCGTGGTGCGCTCGCGCTGGGCGGCGGCCGTGCTGCTCTTGTAGTCGTCGAACTGGCGGCCGAGGTCGGCGCGGGCTTGTTCGGAGGCGCCAAATTTCTGGATCGTGGTGGCCACAGCGGCCTCGAGCTCGGCGACCCGGCCGGACAAGTCGGGGTAGGCGGGTGCGGCGGGCTTGGAGTTCTGGAGCGCGACGAGTTGGCGGCTGCTGTCGGCGAGGGCGGTTTCCAGCTCGCTCACGCGGCTGGACAAGTCGGGATAGGCGGGAGCAGTGTTGCGCGCGGTGGCGAGGGAGGTTTCGAGTTCCGAGACCCGGCTGCGCAGGTCGGGATAGCTGGGAGCGGCGGGTTTGGCGGCGAGGGTGGCTTCGAGGCTGGCGACCTTGCCGGACAAGTCGGGATAGGCGGGAGCGGCGCTGCGGGCGCTGGCGAGGGCCTTTTCGGCGGCGTCCCGGGCGGCGGCGAGCTGGGCGGCCTGCTGTTGGGCCTGCGCGGTCGAGGCGGTCAGGCTGGCAACCTTCGTCTCGAGTTCGCCGACCTGGCTGCGCAGGTCGGGATAGGCGGGGGCGGCCGCCTTCGCCGAGGCGAGCGCGGCTTCAAGTTGCTTGGTGCGGTCGGCTTCTGCGCCCGAGGCGTTGCGGGCGCTGGCGAGGGCGGTGTTGGTCTGTGCGAGGGAAGTCTCGAGCTCACGCACCTTGCCGGAGAGATTCGCCTTCGCCGAGGCTTCGGCGGACAGTTGTGAGCTGGCGCGATTGAGTTCGCTTTCCAGCTGGCTCACCCGGTTGGTCAGGTCGGGATAGCTGGGAGCGGCGGGTTTGGCGGCGAGGGCGGCTTCGAGGCTGGCGACCTTGTCGGCGAGGTTCGGGTAGGCCGGGGCGGCGGCCTTGGCCCGGGCAAGTGCGATTTCCAGCTCCTTGGCGCGGGCGCCTTCCGCCTGCGCCGAGGCGAGGGCGGACCGGTCGGCGGAGTGTTGGGCTTCCAGTTCGGAAACGCGGCTGCGCAAGTCCGGGTAGGAGGGAGCGGCGTTGCGCGCGGCCGAGAGTGCTGATTCCAGTTCCGCAACACGGCCGGAGAGGTTGGGGTAAGCCGGAGCCGCGCTGCGGGCGGCTGCGAGTTCTGCCGTGAGGCTGGCGACACGGTCGCGCAGGTCGGGATAGGAGGGAGCGGCGCTGCGGGCGTTGGCGAGGGCTTTTTCGGCGGCATCCTTCGCCTGGGCGAGCGCGGCGAGCTCCTGCTGGTGGCGGCCGGCTTCTGCCGACAGGGTGACGAGCCGGGCTTCCACGGCGGCCTTCTGGTCGTTGACCTTGTTGAGGGTATCCTCGACTTGGCGGCCGAACTGGCGGGCGGACTCGAGCTCGGCGGCGGCCTGGGCGGCGACGCGGGCCTTGTCGTCGTTGACCTTGTTGAGGGTGTCCTCGACCTGGCGGCCGAACTGGCGGGCGGACTCGAGTTCGGCCAGTGCGGCGGTCAGCTCGCGGCTCTTGGCGTCGAGCGCCGTGGTGTCGGCGGCGCGGGCCTCGGCGGCCTGCGCCTTTTCCTGCAGGCCGCGGCTGAAGGCTTGGGAATTTTTTTGCAGCTCGGCAGCCTGCTCGGCGAGGCGGTCGCGCTCGGTGCGGAGGACGGCCATTTCGGCGGCGATTTCACCGACCTTGGCGGAGTAGGCATCGCGCTCCTTGCGCAGGCGGGCGATGGTGAGGTCCTCGCCGGTATCGGCCGTGGCTGGGGTCGCCGGCCTGGCGGCCGGCACGCGCCCGGAACCGAGGGCGGCCTTGCGGTCGATGGTGCGCTGTTGAGCGAGCTCCAGAGCGGGTTTGTCCAGCACGGCGATGACGCCGTCGAGGGCCCGGCCGCGGGCCCCGTTTTCCCGGGCGAGGGAGAGCCACACGTAAGCCTCGACCGGATCGGCGGCGATGCCGCGGCCCTCGGCGTAGACCAGGCCGAGATTGTATTGCGCGATGGCGTTGCCCTTCTCGGCCTTGGCGCGGAGCGCGGCGAGCTCGCTGCTGTCCTGGGCGAGGGCGGCCAAGCCAAGCGAGGACATGAGGAAAACGGCGGCCAGTGGGCGAAAAATTTTCATGCGGCAGGCGGGTGTGGAGACGGGCACTCTTGCCCGAGTGCCGCCCCGGCTGCAAGCCCGCCCTGCGCCCCCCAAGTCAAAAAAACACCTGTTAACCGGGGCTTTACGCACCTGAGGTCAATCCCTCGCCCGGGCGACGGCTGCGTGCCACCCGGCCAGCAGGCGGCGGGCGGTGGCGGCGGGCATCCGCGCGCGGAAGGTGCGGTCGGCCGACCAGAGCGACGCGATCTCGGCGCGGTTTTTCCAGAAACCCACGGCGAGACCCGCGAGGTAGGCGGCGCCGAGCGCGGTGGTCTCCGTCGTGCACGGGCGGACGACCGGCACGCGGAGCAGGTCGGCCTGGAACTGCATGAGGGCGTTGTTCACCGTGGCGCCGCCGTCCACGCGGAGTTCGCGGAGTTGGCGGCCGCAGTCGGCCGCCATGGCGCGGAGCAGGTCGGCGCTCTGGTAGGCGATGCTTTCGAGCGCGGCGCGGGCGAGATGGCCGGCGTTGCTGCCGCGGGTGAGGCCGGTGATGACGCCGCGCGCGGCGGCGTCCCAATGCGGGGCGCCGAGCCCGGAAAAGGCCGGCACGAGATAGACGCCGCCGTTGTCCGTGACCTGCGCAGCGAGTTTTTCGACATCCACCGATTTCGCGATGAGGCCGAGGCCGTCGCGCAGCCACTGGACGACGGCGCCGCCGATGAAGACGGAGCCCTCGAGGGCGTATTCGAGGCGGCCGTCGATCTGCCACGCGATCGTGGTGAGCAGGTTGTTCTTCGAGACGACCGGTTTTTGCCCGGTGTGCATCAGCAGGAAGCAGCCGGTGCCGTAGGTGTTCTTGGCCATGCCGGGGGACCAGCAGGCCTGGCCGAAGAGGGCGGCGTGCTGGTCGCCAGCGATGCCGCTGATGGGGAGGCCGTTGAGGGCGGGCACGGCGGACACCTCGCCGAAGACGCCGCTGCTGGCGCGGACCTCCGGCAGCACTTCGCGCGGGATGCGCAGGATTTTCAGGAGCTCGTCGTCCCAGCCGGCGGTGCGGAGGTTGAGCAGGAGGGTGCGCGAGGCGTTGGAGACGTCGGTGGCGTGGACGCGGCCGCCGGTGAGCTGCCAGAGCAGCCAGGTGTCCACGGTGCCGAAGGCGAGTTCGCCCTTCTCCGCGCGGCGGCGGGCGCCGGGGATGTGATCGAGGAGCCACGCGAGCTTGGTGCCGCTGAAATACGGGTCGAGCAGCAGGCCGGTCTTTTGGCGGAAGAGCGGCGCGAGGCCGCGGCGCCGGAGTAGCGCGCAGGCGTCGGCGGTGCGCCGGTCCTGCCAGACGATGGCGCGATGGAGCGGCCGGCCGGTGCGGCGGTCCCACAGCAGCGTGGTCTCCCGCTGGTTGGTCAGGCCGAGGGCGGCGATGGAGCGGCCGGTGAGGTTGGCCTCGGCGACGGCGCCGAGCGCGGTGCGGCGCGTGCTTTCCCACAGGTCGCGCGGGTCGTGCTCGACCCAGCCGGGCCGCGGGTAGTGTTGCGCGAACTCCTGCTGCGCCGTGGCGATGGCGCGGCCGCGCCCGTCGAAGACAATGGCCCGCGACGACGTGGTGCCCTGGTCGAGCGCGAGGATGAAGCGGCGCATGGCTCAGTCCTTGTGCGGGAACGGCGGCGCGGTGTCGTCGCCCTGCTTGAAGATGGCGCCGGAGGAAACCGGCGCCGTGCGCCAGTTGAAGGCGATGGTGACGGAGCGGAAAAGGAAGGTCACCGCCATGGCGAGGAACGCGGCCTGCGTCGCGCTGATGGCGAGGTAAACGCCGGCGCAGATGAAGGTGACGGCACCGACCAGCGCCGTGAGCAGGTAGAACTGGCCGGGCTTGAACACGAGCGGCTCCTCGCGGGTGAGCACGTCGCGCAGCAGGCCGCCGCCGACGGCGTTGATGACGCCGATGAGCACGGCGGCCGAGGGCGGCAGGCCGGCGGTGAGGGATTTCTGCACGCCGAAGGCCGCGTAGGCCCCGAGCCCGAGCGCATCCACCCAGGCAATGAGCCGCTGGAAGCGGTGGACATGCCGGCCAAAGAAGAAGCTGGCCACCACCGCGGCGATGACCGTGTAGATGTAGGCCGGCGTGGTGAGCAGCGGCGTCAGCCCCTCCTGCAGGAAGATGCCATCGCGGATCAAGCCGCCGCCGATGCCCGACACCAGCGCGAGCGCCAGCACGCCGACGATGTCGTAGTGCCGCCGGATGGCGGCGAGCGCGCCGGTCAGGGCGAAGGCAAAGGTCGCCCCGAGGTCGAACAGCACCGGCAGGTCGAAGCTACCCTTCAGCATGGCGACGGCGGGTTCACGGGCGTTGTCCCGTTCCGGCCGGGGGCGTATCCGCCGACAAACGGTTTTTCGCGCGGCGATCCACGACATACCAGGACACGCCGATGATCATCACGGCGAGCAGGACGAGGAGGACCACGACTTCCTTCGGCAGGCGCACGGCGGGAAACTACGCCCGGCTCAACCCAGCGCCAGCGCAATCACGCCCGCGACCATGCCGCCGGCCGCGAGGCGGCGGCGCGGGGCGTCGGCCTCCTTCAGCAACTTTGCGCCGAAGAACGTGCCGATGAGGATGCTGATCTCGCGCGCCGGGGCGATGTAGCTGACCGGCGTGAACGTCAATGCCGTCAGGATCAGAATGTAGCCGAGCGGCGCGAGCAAGGCCACGGTGAAGACTTTCCCCCGGTGGTCGCGCCACGTGGCGGCGATCTCGGGACGGCGTGACCACGCGAACGGCGTCAGCACGAGGCACAGCACGGCCTGCGAGCTGCAGTCATAGGCCAGCGGCGGCAGGCGCAGGTGCGCGACGGCGTGCTTGTCCCACACCGTCAGCGTCGCGATGCAGCAACCGCAGGTGAAGCCGTAGAGCAACCCCTGCCGCAAGTGGGCGCGGTCGGCGTGGAAGAGCTTCATGCCGCCGGTGAGCGCGAAGATGCTCCCGATGATGATCGCGCCGCCGGCCAGCGCGAGCAGCGTGGGCCGCTCGTGGAAAAGGGCGATGGCCGTGAGCGTGGAGAACAGCGGCCCGGTGCCGCGCGCCAGCGGATAGACCAGCGAGAAATCGCCGTGCCGGTAGCCGCGTTGCAGCAGGAGCGCGTAGGCCATCTTGATCAGGCCGCTGCCGATGACGACGAGCCACGCGCCCGGCGGGATGACCGGTGACTGCCACCAAAGGTAGGCGAGGGACAACGGCACGTAGAAGCAGAGCGACACGAGCCCGGTCAGCCACACGAAGGGCAGGCCACCGCTCGAGCGCTTGGCGGCGTAGTTCCACGTCGCGTGGGTGAAGGCGGCGACGAGGATGATGCCAAGGGCGAGGGCGGACATGTTGAAAGAGAAAAGGCGTCCGAAGTGTCATTCTGAACGAAGTGAAGAATCCAGCACGATAATCGCCGGCGGTCGTGTTGCTGGATCCTTCGCTGCGCTCAGGATGACGGAAAGGTGGTCGTCGGTTTCCATGCCGACGACATGTCACGATGTGGAAATCGGCGACCACCCCATACAGTTCGCTGCCCAACCGCCCGATGCATCCCGGCAGGCTTGCGCCCGGCGCGTATCGCGGGCTTCGTGCCTGCGTGGTGGATTACGAGTCAGTTCGCCGTGAGCTGCGCCCGACGCTGGCGCTGGCCTTCCCGATCATCGTCGGGCAGGTCAGCCAGATGCTGATCGGCGTGACGGACAACGCCTTCATCGGGCGCGTGGGCACGGTGGAGCTGGCGGCGGCGGCGTTCACGCACGGTGCCTTTCATATCTTCTACATCATCGGCATCGGCCTGCTCATGGGTGCCGGGGTCTTGGCGGCGCGCGACCACGGCGCGGGCCACGAGGCGGGTTGCGCGGCCTGGCTGCGCCACGGCCGGGCGCTGGCGCTGGCGGTGGGGGCGGGCACGTTCGGGTTGATCGTGCTCCTCTCGACGCAGCTTCATCACTACGGCCAGCCGCCGGAGGTCGTGGCGATCACGCGGCCGTTTTTGCTGCTGATCGGCGCGTCGTTCATCCCCGCGCTGTTCTTCCAGGTGCAGCGGCAGTTCGCGGAGTCGCTCGGCCGCCCGTGGGTGCCGATGGGCATCATGATCGCGGACATCGGGCTCAACGCTCTGCTCAACTGGTTGTTCGTGTTCGGGCACGGGGGCTTCCCGGCGCTGGGGCTGGTTGGCTCGGGCTGGGCCACGCTGGTGGCGCGCACGGCCGCCGTGATCGCGCTCGGGATTTGGCTGAAGGTTTCGCCGACCTTCGCCCCGGTGCGCGCGGCGCCGTGGGCGGGATGGGAGCGCAGCCGGTTCGTGGAGCTGCTGAAGCTCGGCGTGCCCACGGGCGGCATGCTGCTGTTCGAGGGAGGCGCGTTTGCCATGACGGCGCTGATGATGGGCTGGCTCGGCACCGTGCCGCTGGCCGCGCACCAGGTGGCGCTCGGCTGCGCCGCGCTGACCTTCATGGTGCCGCTCGGGCTGTCGATTGCGACCAGCCTGCGGATCAGCAAGGCGCGGGGCGAGGGCCGGCTGGATGCGCTGCGCCCGATCGGCTTCGGGGCCTTCGCGACGGGGGTGGGCGGCATGCTGGTGTTCGCGCTGGTGTTCGCGCTGGCGGGGCGGACGGTCGCGGGCTGGTTCACGCCGGCGGCGGACGTGGCGGCGCTGGCGGCGCAACTGCTGCTTGTGGCGGCGATCTTCCAACTGTTCGACGGCGCGCAGGTGATCAGCGCCGGAGCCCTGCGCGGGTTGCACGACGTGCGCGTGCCGACCGTGCTGACCTTCATCGCCTACTGGGTGATCTCGCTGCCGCTGGGCTACTGGTTGGCGTTCAGGACGACGATGGGTCCGGCGGGACTCTGGACCGGCCTGGCGATCGGCCTCGGCTGCGCGGCGGTGCTGCTCGGCCGCCGTTTTCACCGGCTGACCCTGCCCGGAAGTTTGTAACGTATTATATTACAAGTTTCCGGGACCGGACGGGCCGCCGGCCACGCTTGCGAGTTGGCCCGGGGGTGTTTTCACCGCCGGATGGGGCCGGAAATGTGTAACGTATTATATTACACATTTCCGGTGGCGGGGTCAGGCGAGGGCTTCGTGCAGGCAGGCGATGATGTCGGCGGCGGGCTCGGTGCCGATACAGAGGCGGAGCAGGTCGGGCGAGAGGCCGTGGGCGGCGAGCTCGGCGCGGCCGGCCTCGCTGGTGACGAGGTCGTAGTGCGCGAGATAGACGAACGGCGAGATGAGCGTGGTCGACATGCCGAAGCTCGGGCCCTTGGGCAGGCGCACCCGGTCGTAGAATTGCGCGAGCGGGCCCTTGAGCGTGAACGAAATCATGCAGCCGGGCGAAGTGGGCGTGCGGGATATCTTGAGGTAATTGGCCTTCGTCGCCGGCTGGTGCGCCCACCAGACTTGGGCGACGGCGGGGTGCGATTCGAGGAACGCGGCGACCTTGAGGGTGCTGGCGTTGATGCGCGCGACAACGTCCGGCGTGGCGCCGATCTGGGCGGCGAGGCGGGCGAGGTCGCGGCCGTGCACGGGTTCGAGGTGGGCGGCGATGAGTGCACGAAGCTCGGCGGCGCCGGGGCGCGCGGCGTTGACGACCGCGGCACCGGCGATGACATCGCCCTCGTGCGCGGTGTATTTGGTGAGGCTGGTGGCCACGACGTCGGCGTGGGGGAGGAGATCGACGTTGAACGGCGAGCTCACGGCCGGATCGAGGATGACCTTGGCGCCGTGGCGCCGGGCGAGGGCGGTGACGGCGGCGAGGTCGGCCGTCTGGATGAGCGGGTTGGTCGGAGCCTCGATGATGAGGCCGGCGAGGCGCGAGCCGTGGGTCGCGAGGAGGTTTTCCAGGCCGGCGAGGTCGGTGACGTCGCCGTGGTGCAGGTAGTCGCGGGCCGGGTCGGGCGTGAATTTCCTGAGCAGCGCGATGCTGTCGAGGTAGAGCCAGCCCAGTTGCACCCAGGCGGTGCGGCCGGCGCGGGCCTGCACCGTGCTGATGGCGCGGAAGGAGGCATAGAGCGCGTTCATGCCGCTCGGGGCGAGCAGCAGGTCGGCGTCGGCGACGGGGAAGGCGGCCCGGAGTGCGCGCCGGATCTCGGCGGTGGCGTCGCCCGAGAAAAGTTTCTCCGGGGCGGCGGCCGGCAGCACGCCGAGGCGGACGAGGTGGTCCTCGGCGGCGCGGGAAGAAAGGAAGCCGCCGATGTTCTGGAGATAAACCTTGGCGCGGGAATTCAGCGCGGGCGTGTCGGCGTGCGCGACACCGTCAATGCCGTCGATAGCGAAGGGCGCGGCGGCGGCCGCGCCGGTGCGCCCGAGGTGGTCGGCGAGGGCACCGGCCATTTTTGCGGAGCTCACGAGCCAGAGCGATCGGCGGGCGAGTTCCGGTCGGCGACCGAGGTATTCGCACAGGCGCTTGGCGTGGGCGTGGACGACGAAGCGTGGATACCCCGAGGAGATGTGCCTTGTGGTCTCGGGCCGCCCTTCCTCGTAGCCGATGACATCCGCCATGGTTGGCAGGCTGCAGGCCACGGAATGGGGGCTGCCGGGGATGCGCTGGCCGAGCGGGATGGGCGAGAAGGCGGACATGGGTGGGGAGGGAGCAAGCTCACTCGGCAACGGCGGGTCAAGCAACGGCGGGGCGTGTCATGTGGCGGCGCGCAGGCGGGATTCGACGGCGGCCAGGTCGATGCCGTCGATGCGCACGGCCTTGTGCCGGGACTTGTCGCCGCGGATCAGGGTCACGGCGCGGCGGGGGACGCCGAGTTTGGCCGCGAGGAAAGCCAGCAGGGCGTCGTTGGCGCGGCCCTCGACGGCCGGGGCGCGGACCTTGACCTTGAGCGCGCCGCCCAGCCAGCCGGCGATTTCGTCGCGCGGGGCGTTGGGGATGGTCTTGAGCTCGAGGGTGCAGGCCGGCATGCGGCCGGAGTGTGGGCGGCGGCGGCACCGGCGGAAGACAAAACAGGTTGCGGTCGGCGGTCGGACGGGCGAACTAGGCGCGCATGAAATTGCTTTCGTGGAACGTCAACGGTGTGCGCGCCGCCCTCGGCAAGGGCCTGCTCGACTGGATGGGCGCGGCCCAGGCCGACGTCATCTGCCTGCAGGAGGTCAAGGCGACGCCCGGCGACGTGCAGGGCGTCGCCTGGCCGAAGGGCTACGAGCTGGTCTGGAACGCCGCGCAGAAAAAGGGTTACAGCGGCACGGCGCTGTTCATGCGCACCAAGCCGCTGTCGGTCACGCTCGGCCTCGGCTCGCCGGAGCACGACGCCGAGGGTCGCGCCATCACGGCGGAGTTTGACGGGCATTTTGTGGTCGGGGTCTACGTGCCCAACGCGCAGCCGGAGCTGGCGCGCCTCGGTTTCCGCCAGGCTTGGGACCGGGCGCTGCTGGCGCACGTGCGGAAGCTGGAAAAGAAAAAGCCGGTGCTCTTCTGCGGCGACCTCAACGTGGCGCACGAGGAGATCGACCTCGCGCGGCCGAAGGAGAACGTCGGCAACCCGGGCTTCTCCGACGAGGAGCGCGCTGGTTTCCGCGATTTCGTCGGCGCCGGGTTCATCGACACCTTCCGGCATTTTGAGCAGGGCGCGGGCCATTACAGCTGGTGGACCTACCGCGCCAACGCCCGCGCCAACAATGTCGGCTGGCGCATCGACTACGTGATGGCCTCGGCCGCGCTGAAGCCGCGGCTCAAGCGCGCGTGGATCGAGGCGGACGTGCACGGCAGCGACCATTGCCCGGTCGGGGTGGAGCTGAAGCCGTGAAGCGCGCGCCGGGTGGGAGCAAAGGCCGGGTGAGAACCCCGGCCACGGTGCGGTTGGGCCGGTCCGGCCTGCACGGTTACGGGCTGTTCGCCCGGACCGCCCTGTCGCGCGGCACGCGGATCATCGAGTATGTCGGCGAGCGCATCACGAAAGCCGAGGCGGACCGGCGGGACGAGCAGCGGCGGGCCCGGCTGGAGGCCGGCGGCGACGGCTGCGTGTATATCTACGAGCTGAACCAGCGGCACGACATCGACGGCCGCGTGCCGTGGAACCTGGCGCGGCGGATCAACCATGCCTGCGCCCCCAACTGCGAGACGCAGGTGGTGCGCGGCCGGATCTGGATCGTGGCGCTGCGCGACATCCCGGCCGGCGAGGAGCTGACCTACGACTACCGGTTCGATTTCGCGGAGTGGCGGGAGCATCCCTGTCGCTGCGGGGCGCGGGAGTGCGTCGGCTACATCGTCAACCGCAGCCAGCACTGGCGGGTGCGGCGGGCGCTGGCGGCGGAGAGGGCCGGGAGGAAGCGGGCGGGGCGGGGTCGCTGATCCGGGCCCGGCCCGCAAAGCAGGCTTTTCTTCGCGGTGCGGCCGGCCAGTCTGCGGGCATGAATCATGAAGTCCGCCTGAAGCAACTGATGATGCGCCAGCCGCGGCTCACCCTCGCCGTGGCCGAGAGCCTGACGGCCGGGCACGTGCAGGCGCGGATCGCGGCGGTGCCGGGTGCGTCGAATTATTTTCTCGGCGGGGTCACCGCCTACAGCCTGAAACAGAAGGTGAAACTGCTCGGCGTGAACCGGGCGCACGCGCGGCGGGTCAACTGCGTGTCGCAGCGCGTGGCGGTGGAGATGGCCCATGGGGCGATGGAGCTTTTCGGCGCGGACCTCGCGGCGGCGACGACGGGCTATGCCGAGCCCGACCGGGCGGCCGGCGTGCGGGCGCCGATGGCGTGGTGGGCGATCTGCCAGCGCCTGCCGAACGGCCGGCTGGCGCTGAATTCCGGCACCATCGAGGTGCCCGGTGCCAATCGCACCGAGGCGCAGGCACGCATCGCGGAGGACGTGGTCGGCCTGCTGGTCGCGCACGTGGCGGCGTGGCGGGAGGAATAAAAAACCCGCCCCGCGGGCGCGGGACGGGTTTTCGGGCAAGAGGTTATCCGCGGTTACTGCGTGAGGCGCGTCACGTAGTTCATGAGGTAGCGGGCTTCCTCAGGCGGCTTGACCCAATCGCTGAACAGCAGCTCGGGCATGCGGTGGTTGGTATTATAGAAGAGCCGGTTGGATTCCTCGCTGGGGGACATGTAGCCGGTCTTGACGGCGGCGCCGAGGTAGAAGCCCTCGGTGGTGGAATAGACGAGCACGTTGGCGTCGCCCGGCAGGGTCCTGGAGAGGGCCTCGCGCTCGGCGGCGCGGATGCCGGCCACGGCCTTGGCCTCGGCGCCGAGGTTCATGCGGTTCTTGAGGAGGAGACGGGCGGTGTCGTCGTCCATGAGGACGTAGACGGCGGTGATGGACTTGCCGCCGGCCTGGAGGCCGAAGCTGAGCTCGCCGGCCTTGAGGAAGGCGGGCACGGACCATTTGCCGTTCGGGCGGCGGACCATCGCGACGGCGTAGCCGTCCTTGATGCCGAGGATGAAGCCGGCCTGGAACTGGTTGACGATGACGAGGCCCTTGGCGCGGTGCAGGATGTCGGCGGGGATGGCGGTCTTGGCGTTGCCCTGGATTTCCTGCAGGATGGCCTCGCAGCTGTCGAGGTGGCTGATGACGGTCTCGCGGGTGAGGCTGGGCGCGGCCGGGAGCATGGCCGCGAGGGCGGTCAGACCAAAAAGGGCGGTGAGAAACTTCTTCATGTTGGAATGGGACGGAGAATGGGCCCGCGCGGGAGGAGCGCAAAGCTGTTTTCCAAGACGGGTATATGCAGATTCAGGGTGGGAATGAAAGCCCTAGTTGGGCGGCGGCTGGGCCCGGTGCGGGCGCGGGACCCACCGGAGGGGGAAACGGTTGCTTATTCCAGCCCCCGTTGCGCGATCTCCTCCTCATCCCAGCCGAGATAGTGGCCCAGCTCGTGGAGATAAGTCAGCCGGACTTCATCGCGGAACACGGCCTCGTCGCCCTCCGCGTAGTCCCAGAGATTCTCGAGAAAGAGGAGGATTTGGGGAGGCAGCGGAGAGCCCTCGGCAAACTCGCCCCGGTGCTCGTGGCCGACAAACATCCCGAGGATGTCCGGTTCCCAACCCTCGGCCAGCAGCGCCGGGCCGGGTTGCGGTTCGTAGCAGACCGGGACCTGCGCCGCCGCCGCGCGCACGGCGGCCGGCAGCCGCCGCTGGGCGGCGGCCACCACGGGGGCGGCGAGGGCGGTGAGTTGCGGGAAGTCCATGCGATCGGGCGGCCGTCACGTTGCGCGAAAACCGCCGGGAGTAAAGCGCCCCCGCGACGCGACCGGCGGGCGAAAGTTACCGGGCGAGCAATATTTTTTACCGAAAGATTGGCGGATATGAATGAAACCGACGTCCCGGCCCCGCGTCGTATCCCCACAACCCAAACATTCCTCATGAAAAACCCATCCCGACTATACATCCTCCTCGCCAGCCTTTCGCTGCTGGCGGTTTCCGCTCTCCGTGCCGATGAACCGGCGGACAAGCCCGCCCACAGGCGCGGCCCCGGTGCCATGCAGGAACACGCCATCAAGGCCCTCGGCCTGAACGCCGACCAGGAGGCCAAATGGAAGGCCATCGGCGAGCAGGAAAGGGCCGCCCTGAAGGCGCTGCACGACGACACCTCGATCGCCAAGGAAGACAAGCGCGCCAAGGCACTGGAGCTCAACAAGAGCTTTGCCAGCCAGCGCCGGGCCGTGCTCACCCCCGAGCAGGCCACGAAGTTCGACGAGCAGCGCGCCAAGATGGGCGAGCGCCGGACGAAGGGCGAGAAGAAGGGCGGCAAGTAACTTTCGCTGCCAGGGTGGCAGTGTGTGCAGAGAAAGCGCCGTGGCGTGGGGCCACGGCGCTTTTATTTTTGGACAAGCCCCGGGGCCGGCCGCACGCTCGCGGGCCATGGGTGAAAGACGCGATAAAGTCCGGAGATCCGGAAAGCACGACTTCGGCGGCACTTTGACTGACGTCTTATGAGCCGGCGGCAAATCATCATTGCGGGCGGCGGGGCGGCGGGATTTTTCGCGGCCATCACGTGCGCCGAGGCGGATCCGGATTGCGTGGTCACGCTTTGCGAGGCCACGGCGCACCCGCTGGCCAAGGTGAAGGTGTCGGGCGGCGGCCGCTGCAATGTCACCCACGCCTGCTTCGAGCCGCGCGAGCTGGTGCGGCGCTACCCGCGCGGCGGGCGCGAGCTGCTCGGCGCCTTCCATCGCTGGCAGCCGCGCGATACCGTCGCGTGGTTCGAGTCCCGCGGCGTGCCGTTGCAGACCGAGGCGGACGGCCGCATGTTTCCCGTAACGGACAACTCGCAGACCATCGTGGACTGCCTGCAGGGCGCGGCGCGGCAGGCTGGCGTGCGGGTGGTCTTGCAGGCGGGCCTGAAGGCGGGT
>JBDHQK010000104.1:0-8737 GCA_039807025.1 Lacunisphaera sp. | reverse complement strand
CCCCGCCGATGGCGACGACCAGCCCGCAGCCGTCGGCCACCGCCTGCGCCGCCAGCTCGGTGGCGTGGCCGGGCCGCGCCGTGTCCACGACCGTGGCGTCGAGCCCGCGCTCCCGGATGAAAGCCGCGGCACGGTCGCGCAGCCAGGGGTTGCGCCGGTTGCTGCCGGAATACGGGTTGAAGATGAACCGGGCTTTCAAGGGGGAGTGGGGAAGGAAAGCCGCAGGGGACGCCGATTGCACGGATTTTTCCTGTGACAATTCCGCCATGCCCGCTTGCACTGGCGCCATGCCGCGCACCCTTCACGTCCTCACCGGTTGCACCGCCGTCGGCAAGACCGAGCTGGCGATCCGCTGGGCGGAGACCAACGGCGCGGAGATCGTGTCGTGCGACTCGCTGCTCTTCTACCGCGGTGCCGACATCGGCACGGCCAAGCCGACGCCGGCCGAGCTCGCCCGGGTGCCGCATCACCTGATAAACATCCGCGACCTGAGGGAACGGATGGACGTGACGCACTACACGACTCAGGCCCGGGCGGCGGTGGAAGAGATTTTTGCGCGGGGGCGGCGCGTGCTCGTGACCGGGGGCAGCGGGTTCTACCTGAAGGCTTTCTTCGCTCCGGTGGCCGACGAGGTCGCCGTGCCGCCCGAGCTGCGGGAGGAGTTGCGGGGCCGGCTGGAACAGGCGGGCGGGCTCGAGGCGCTGGTGGCTGAGCTGCACCGGCTCAACCCGGCGGGGCTCGGTGCGCTCGACGTGCAGAACCCGCGCCGCGTGCTGCGGGCGCTGGAGCGGTGCCGCGCCTCGGGCCGCACGCTGGCGGCGTTGCAGGCGGACTTCGACGCGCTGCCGCCGCCGTTCGCGGATTGCCGCGTGAAATTGTGCGAGCTGGTGCGTGAGCCGGCCGACCTCGATGCCCGCATCGCCCAGCGCGTAGCCGCGATGTTGTCGGCCGGGCTGGTGTCCGAGGTGCGCGGGCTGCTGGCGCAGGGGCTCAGGGAAAATCCCAGCGTGGCGGGCGCCATCGGCTACCGGGAAACGGTTGATTTCATCGAGGGCCGGCTGCCGGAGCCGGAACTGGCTGGAGCCATCGTGAAAAACACGCGCGGACTGGTGCGAAAGCAGCGCACATGGTTCAAAACCCAGCTGCCGCCGCACCGTCTGGTGGATGCCGGCGCGGCCACCCCGGACGATCTCTTTGCCTAGGGAGTGTTGATTCGGTTGGTGCGCCTCGTCGCCATGTCGCGCCAATAAAAAACGCCGCATCCGGGGGGATGCGGCGTTGCAAACAGAGGGCTCGAGCGCTCAGAACTTCAGGCGGGCGCCGAACTGGATGCGCCAGCGGGAGGCGAGCGGGTTGATGGTGGCGCCAGCGGCATTATAATTGCCGGCGGAATCGAGCGCGATGCCGCCCGGGCGCAGTCGGCCCGTGCCGTCCGTCGCGTAGGTGGCGGAGCCGAGGAAGCGGCGCGCGTAGACGCCATTGCTGTTGCCGAGCTCCTCCACGTAGCCGAAGACATCCCGGCTGAGCCAGTAGCCGAAGTTGATGAAGTCGGCGAAGATCTCAAGCTGAGCGAGGGAGCGCAGGGGAATCTTCTGGCTGACGCGGATGTCGAGGCGATTCTGCCAGGGCAGGGTGAAGGAATTGCGTGGGGTGTAGGTGCCCTTGTATTTGGCGAGTTCGGTCCGGTCGATGTAGGCCATGTAGGCGGAGGCTTGCGCGGCGGTGAGGCCGCTGAAGTCAACCTTGGCATCCCCGAGGCCGGTGGGCACGTAAACGAGATCGTTGCCGGCCACGCCATCCGTGTTCGCATCACTGGTATAGGTGAAGGAATAGGGGTTGCCCGAGCGACCCTCGTAATAGAGGGAGGTGAGGGTCGTCCACTTCTTGGCGAATTCGAATTCGCGGGTGTAAGTGGCCTGGATGCGGTTCTTGACCTCATAGTCGGACCGGGCGACCTCGATCGTGTTCTGGTTGAACACGGAGTTGCGCACCCAGCCGTCGACGGCGACGGTCTGGCCCGAGGACTGGGCCTCGGTCGAGCTGCCGCGGGTGAAGGCGACATTGGCGGCCCAGTGGGACTTCATCGGGCGATCCCAGACGGCCGTGAGGTAATTGCTCCGGCCGGCGCCGGTGTTACGGATGCGGATAACCTCGTTGAAGGCGGTGCTGAAGGCGCCGGCGCCGGTGGAGGAGCCGTTGAAACGCTGGCGTCCATCGAGGCCGATGGCGGGACCGGAAGTGGGGGTCACGATGAGCGGCTTGATGTTCATGTTGTCGGAGAAGAGCGCCTGATCGGTCTTGGTGTAGACGTATTCGAGCGACACCGTGCTATCGAGGAAACCAAGCTTGCGATCCACCGCGAAGTTGGTGCGCCAGACCGACGGCAGGTGGATGCGATCGGACATGAAGTTGATGGTGCGGCGGGCATTGGGGTCGCCGTCGGTCGCGGCCACGCCGATGGGGTTGGCCGGATCGAATTGGGCGTTAATGTAATTAACCAGGCCGGGGGCCACGCCGGTGCCGATCTGGCTGATGCCGAACCGACCGACGCCGGGGTTAGAGAAGGAGTTCGAGAAAAACACCCAAGGGGCCCGGCCAAGGAAGCGGCCGATGCCGCCGCGCAGCTGCGTGGTGCGCGTGTTTTCCAGCGCCCAGTTGAAGCCAAGGCGGGGCGAGACTTCGGTCACGCCGTCAGGCAGGCCGTCATTGCGCACGCCGAAGGTGGCCAGGAAGTTGTTGTTGAGCGGCGGGCGGATGTTGGAGCCGATGAAGTCGCCGCGGGCGCCGAAGGTGAGATTGAGGCGGGGATTGACGTTCCACTTGGCCTGTCCATAGACGCCGGTGATGGCGAATTGGCTGACGTCTGCCGCCGGGGTGCCTTGCACATAGTATTCGCGCCGGAAGGCGTTGGGGGTGTCGGCGAGGAAGGACGCAAGGTCAGGGTATTCGAAGAGGCCATAGGAGCCTTGGCGGAAGAGATTGTAGAAGTTGCTGTCCTCGCGATCGAGGCCGCCGCTAAAGGTGACGCTCTTCCAGATATAATCGGCGTTGGCCCCGTAGCTCTCGGTGTTGACCCGGATGATGTTGCCGTGGCGGAACTGCTCGGTGCCGACGAAGAGGACACCGTTGGTGATATTGGTTCCGGCGCTATTGACGCCGGACACGCCGAAGATGCGAACCTCGGGGAAATTTACCGGGGAGGAGGTCAGCTGCTCGTAAGAAGTCTTGGAATAACGCAGCTCGGTCTTGAGGTTATCGGTCCAGCTGCTGAAGAGCGAGCCGGCCCAGACCTTCTCGGTGCGGGATTGGGTGTAGAAGTTGGAGGAGAGGTTGGTGCCGGCGGAGGCGCTGTTCGCCAGTGCGGTGGTGGGCGCAAAGCTCGTGGTGGTGCTGAAGCGACCGAACTGGGGCAGGGTGCCCACCGTCTCGTTGTAACGAACGGAGAGGCGGTGCTCCTTGGTGATGTTCCAGTCGACCTTGGCGAGTTTCTTCTCCTCGGTCGTGATCAGCGCGGAGCCGCCAAAGGTGCCAAAATCGACTCCCTTGCTGCCCAGGGCAGTCTTGATGGCGGAGAGGCGGGTGTTGATGATGGAGAGATCGCCGCCAGCGGGGGTGAAGCCGGGCACGCTCGCGGCGGACTCACGGTTGAACTTCTCGTAGTTCAGAAAGAAGAAGATGTGATCCTTCCAGATCGGGCCGCCCAGGGTGGCGCCCCAGGTCTTCTGGGTGTCCAGGGGCTTGATGCCCTTGATCGGCGTGGCGGAGGTGCCGGAGATGTTTTCCCCGGCGAGGCGGCCGCTGGTGTAGAAGGTGTAAGCGCTGCCAGAGAAGCGGTTGGTGCCGGACTTGGTGACGGCATTGATAGCCGCCCCGGTGAAGCCGCTCTGGCGGATGTCGTAGGGGGAGACCGAGACTGAGAACTGCTCGACCGTGTCGAGCGAGATGGGGTTGAAGAACGACTGGATGCCCGAGGCATTGAGGCCGAACTGGTCGTTGATGCGTGCGCCGTCGAGCAGGATGGAGTTGTAGCGGTTGTTCTGGCCGACAGCGGTGATCATCTGATCGTCGCGATCGGTGATGGCCTGGCGGAACGTAATCAGGGTGTTGGTGCGGGCCATGTCGCCGATGGAGCGCTTGGCCGTGGGCTGGGCCTCCATGCGGGCGACCGTGATGATCGACGAGGCGCCGGCCGCCGCAGAGTCGAGCGAGTCGCTCTGGCCTGTGACGACAAATTTTTCGAGCGTGATGGTGTCGGAATCCGCTGCCTGGAGACCGAGACTCACGTCGATGTCGGTGCCGAGCTGGGTGGAGACATCATGCTGCTCCGAAGGCTTGAAGCCGGACGCGGACGCGGAGAAGGTGTAGGGCCCGCCGACGATGAGCGAACGGAAGGTGTAGCGGCCAGTCGCACCGGTGGTGGCGGTGTAGCTGGTGTTGGTGGGGAGATGCACAGCCTGCACGCTGGCACCAGCGATGGGCTTGCCGCCGGCATCAGTGACGACACCGGTGGCGCCGGCGGAGACAATACCCTGGCCGCGAGCGACCGGGGTGAGCGCGAGCAGGAGCCCGCAGAGGGTAGCCGCGAAAATACGCGCGGCGGCGTGAGTGAGGCATGCTTTCATAGACAATTTTTGAGAAAAACCTGACGGGTTGACGGTCGCAGGAAGGCAATCAGGCGGGAGCCAGCTCGTCCAGTATTCTGTATTCGAACGTGCAAACTATTGTATTGCCAACCGTTCAGGACTTTCTGGCTGCGGCGACGGGCGCACGAGCGGGGTGTGGGCCAGGGCGAGGAGCCTGCCCATCGAGGGCATACCGCGATGGCGGAGAGGAAGAGGCCGCCCGGAGAGTAGGCGGACGAAAGGCGCGGATAGTCGGTGGCGGACCATCGCCGCAGTTGGAGAGAGCTTGGCGCAGCGTGCCGGCAGAAAGGGTAACCTAGTCCGGCCGGTGGGGCAGCCGGCGCAGCAGCACGGTGAGGCCAAGGCCGAGCAGGCCGCCCCGGAGCGTCATGCCGACCAGGGTGTTGCCGAGCAGGCCGAGCGGCGTATAAGCGCCACGGTAGCGGACGATGCGGCCCT
Source organism: Lacunisphaera sp. (assembly GCA_039807025.1). Lineage (GTDB taxonomy): Bacteria > Verrucomicrobiota > Verrucomicrobiia > Opitutales > Opitutaceae > Lacunisphaera. The sequence goes on along the minus strand of JBDHQK010000104.1, from coordinate 3,656 downwards.
GGATGTCCACCTCGGCCACTTGCTCCGCCCGCCACAAGGCGACCTTGTGCTCCAGGGCTTGGTCAATCCACGTGGGATTGATGTAGGTGGTGTAGCAGGCGAGGAAGCAGTAGACGATGAGCGCGGCGACGAACGAGGTCAGGAGCCCGGCCCAGATGCCGGTCCCGAGGCTGAGCCGGCCGTCGAAGAGGGCGGCGCGCTTCTTCCGCAGCAGCAGGAACAGCACGGCCAGCGGAATCAGGTTGGAGAGCAGCCCGGTGTAGACCCCGAGATCGGGACGCGTGGTGTGGAAACCGACCAGGTATTCCAGGGCGATCCACGCGCAGAGGGCCGCGCCACAAACGAGGCCGTATTTGATCTCGGGTTTCATGCGGCCAGCAAAGGTGGCCTGCGCAGTTAGTCCACCAAAAGCCGGCCGCCGACGGGAGCGAGTTGCGCCGTAAAGTGGCGGAGCATTTCGGGAGCGGAGGTGATCGTCATGCCGCGGAGCCGGTCGCGCAGCCCATGCACGTGGAGGATGACCTCGGCGAGGTAGTCCACGTGGCTCTGCGTGTAAACGCGGCGGGGGAACGCGAGGCGCACGAGTTCCATGGGCGCGGGTTTCTCGGTGCCGTCGGGCTGGCGTCCGAACATCACCGAGCCGATCTCCACCGAGCGCACGCCGCCCTCGAGGTAGAGGGCGAGGGAGAGGGCCCAGGCCGGAAATTCGCTCTGGGGAATGTGCGGTAGCATGGCGCGGGCATCAATGTAGATGGCGTGGCCGCCCGGCGGCTGCACGATGGGGACACCCGCGGCGGTGAGCTTGTCTCCGAGATAGGCCACGGAGCGGATACGGTAGCGCAGGTAATCCTCGTCGAGCACCTCGCGGATGCCCACGGCGAGGGCCTCGAGGTCGTAGCCGGCGAGGCCGCCGTAGGTGGGGAAGCCCTCGGTGAGGATGAGGTTGTTGCGGCACCGGGCGGCGAGGGTATCGCTGTTGATCGCGAGGAAGCCGCCGATGTTCACGAGCCCGTCCTTCTTGGCCGACATGGTGCAGCCGTCGGCGAGTTCGAAGACCTCGCGGGCGATGGCGGCGGGGGTGCGGTTGGCCTGACCGGGCTCGCGCTGCTTGATGAACCACGCGTTCTCGGCGAAGCGGCAGGCGTCGAGGATGAGGGGGACGCCGTGAGCCTTGCACAGGCAGGAGGCGGCGTGGATGTTGGCGAGGCTGACCGGCTGGCCGCCGCCGGAGTTGTTCGTGATGGTGATCATCACGAACGGCACGCGCCCCTTGTGCTCGGCCAGGCAGCGCTCGAGGGCGACGAGGTCGATGTTGCCCTTGAACGGCGCGGCGAGCGCCGGCTGCGTGGCCTCGGCGCAGCGCAGGTCGAGCGCCGTGGCGCCGACGGCCTCGAGGTTGGCGCGGGTGGTGTCGAAATGCGTGTTGTTCGGCACGATGTCGCCCGCCCGGCACGCGGTGGCGAAGAGGATGCGCTCGGCGGCACGTCCTTGGTGCGTCGGGATGATGTGGCGATAGCCGGTGACCTCGCGGACGGCGGCCTCGAACCGGAAGAAGGAGCGCGCGCCTGCGTAGGACTCGTCGCCCGACATCATGCCGGACCACTGGGCGGCGGACATGGCGCCGGTGCCGGAATCGGTCAGCAGGTCGATGATGACATCCTCGGCCTTGAGCAGGAAAAGGTTGTGGTGGGCGGCGGCGAGGGCGGCGGCGCGCTGCTCGCGGGTGGTGAAGCGGATGGGCTCAACCGTCTTGATGCGGAACGGCTCGATGATGGTCTGGAACGTCATGCGCGCGGGGTGGGGTGCCAAGAAAAACCCCAGCCGCCAGGGGCGACAAGGGTGCAATCGTAGGCCGAAAGGATGAAGTGCCCCAGGGGGGCGAACCAATTGGCCTCCGCCCCGATTATCCGGCGGCTGGCGAAATCGCGATTGCCAGCTGCGGCCCAGCAGCCCTTCTTGAAAAAGAGTCGGCGCCGAGTAACCCATTGCCGACTCCGCTGCGTCATAGGTTACCGGCTATTGCCCCATGGAGCCATCCGTCCAATCCGCGCCGCCCGCGGTGTCCACCCCCGATCCCGACCAGACCCGCTGGTTTTCGGACGAGGTGCGGCCGCATGAGGAGGCATTGCGCGCCTATCTGCAGGCGCGCTTTGCCGGCTTGGGCGAGGTGGACGACATCGTGCAGGAAACCTATGTGCGGATGCTTCGCGCCCATGGGGCGGGAGCCATCCGCTCGACCAAGTCGCTGCTCTTCACCACCGCGCGCAATGCCGCGCTCGACGCCTGCCGCCGCCGCCGGGTGCGCCCGGCGGAACCGCTGGCCCCGGAGCATGCCGATCGTGTGCTCGCCGACACGCCCGATGTGGCGGAGAGTGTCAGCCGCCGCCAGGAACTCGACCTCCTCGCCGAGGCGATGGCCGCCCTGCCACCGCAATGCCGCGAGGTCATGCTCCGCCGCTACCGCGACGGTGCGCCCTGCCGCGAGATCGCGGCGCAGCTCCAGCTTTCACCCGAAACCATCAAGGTCCACCTCGCGCGCGGCCTGCGCCGCTGCGCCGACTATTTCGCGGAACGCGGCTTGCTCAAGGGCCGCATCTCCGCCCCCCATTCCGCGTCATGAACCGCTCCGGCTCCCATTCTCCCTTCAACGACGACACCATCGAAGCCGCCGCCGCTTCGTGGCTGGCGCAGCGTGAGGAGGGCTTCACACCCGAACAGGAAAGCGGCTTCCTGCGCTGGCGGCTGGTTGACCCCCGCCATGCGGCCGCGATTGATCGTTTGGAGGAGACCATCGGCCTGCTCGGGCAGTTGCCGGAGCTGGCCGGCGATGCGCGATTTACTAATATCGAAGCAGATCGCCCCGCCTCGCCGGGCGCGGCTCGCTCTGGCGGGCGCAGGCGTGGCTGGCTCCCTTACGTCGCGGGCCTCGCCGCTGCCCTGGCGCTGGGGTTCGTGGCCTGGCAGGGGGGCTGGTGGCCGGGTGGGGTGGTGCGGCAGGAGGTCGCCACGTCGACCGACGGTTACCAGCGGGTGCAGCTGCCCGACAGCTCCATCGCGCAGCTTAATGCCAGCACGCAGTTGCGCATCCAGTTCTCCCCGCGGGAGCGCCGGGTGGCCCTCACCGGGGGCGAGGCCCATTTCAACGTGGCCAAGGATGCCGCGCGGCCCTTCGTGGTCGAGGCGCACGGGGTGCGCGTGCGCGCCGTTGGCACGGCCTTCAATGTGCGGCTGGTGGACGGCGCAGTGGACGTGCTGGTGACCGAAGGGGTGGTGCGGATCGAGCGCGACGGCGCGCCGGAGCCCCTGGTGCTGGCAGCCAACGAGCGCACGTCCGTGCCGACGGATGCCGACCGGGCCGGCGAGCCCGCAGTTGAGAAGGTCCGGCCGGAGGCCATCCGCGCCGAGCTGGCCTGGCAGGAACCGCGCTTCGTCTTCGTCGAGGCGACGCTGGCGGAGGTGGTGGAGGAGTTCAACGCGCGCAACCGCGTGCAACTGCAACTGGCCGACCCGGAACTTGGCTCACGGGTGGTGGGCGGCACCTTCCGCCACGATGACGTCGCGACCTTCGTCCGCATGCTGGAGAACGGTGGTGATGTGACTGCGGAGCGCGTGGGCGAATCGCGCATCGTGCTGCACCGGGTGCATTAAGCCGGAGC
>JBDHQK010000103.1:0-8922 GCA_039807025.1 Lacunisphaera sp. | reverse complement strand
GAAGTCATGAGCCAGCTCGGAAAAATTGCCGACTCGATCGACGCCTACAACGCCCATGTGGCCGCCGAGGTGAAGCGCGCACGCGCCGACGCAACGTTCGCCACTGAACTCCGCGCCAAGTGGTCCCAGCTCCACGCCTCAGTCGAGATGACCAAGTCGCCCGCCGGCACGCCGCTGCCGCGCCTCGCCCTGCCCGACACCGACGAGCCCGGCGCCATCGCCGAGTATTTGCTCAGCCAGGGCTTCCCCGGCCAGTTCCCCTACGCCACGGCCGCCTACCGCGAGATGTATCTCGACAAGGACACCGGCACGGGCGAGGAGCCGATGCGCCTCTTCGCCGGGCTCGGCCTCGCCGAGGACACCAACGCGCGCTTCAAGTATCTCAACACACACCAGAAGAGCCTGCGCCTCTCCACCGCGTTCGACGGCCCCACGCTCTACGGCCTCGACTCCGACCACGAAGGCCTGCTCGGCAAAGTCGGCGAGGGCGGCGTGGCCATCGACACCGTCGAGGACATGGGCCGGCTCTTCGCCGGCTTCGACCTGACGCGCCCCGACGCCTCCGTCTCGATGACGATGAACGCCCCGGCGCCCGTCATCCTCGCGATGTTCATCGCCGCCGCGAAAAAACGTTTCGGCCCGAACTGCATCGGCAACCTCCGCGGCACCATCCAGGCCGACATGCTCAAGGAGGTGCAGGCGCAAAACGAAGTCATTTTCCCGGTGGACGCCTCGCTGCGCTTTCTCTGCGACATGATCGAGTGGTGCGTGCCCAACATGCCCCGCTGGTATCCCGTCTCCATCTCCGGCTACCACATCGCCGAGGCCGGCGCCACGCCGGTGCAGCAGGCGGCCTTCACGCTCTCCAACGGCTTCACCTACGCGGAGCTGCTCAAGGCGCGCGGCGCCGACGTGAACGCCTTCGGCCCGCGGCTTTCCTTCTTCCTGGATTGCGGCCTCGACGTCGAATACCTCGTGCTCGGCCGCGTCTGCCGCCGCATTTGGGCCATCGGCATGCGCGACGTCTTCGGTGCCAACGCCAAGGCGCAGACCCTCAAGCTGCACACGCAGACCTCCGGCCGCTCGCTTATCGCCGCCGAGTTCCAGAACAACCTCACGCGCACGGCTGCCGAGCTGATGCTCGCCTACATGAATTACACCAATTCATGCCACTCGAACTCGGCGGACGAGCCCTTCACCACGCCGACCGAGAAATACGCCCTGCTCGCCTCGCACGGCCAGTCCATCCTCCTCGAGGAGTCCGGCCTCTTCAAACACACCATGAACCTCTTCGGCGGCGCCCCGGGCCTGCTCATGCTCGAGCGGCAGGTCGAGAAGGCCATCATGGACGTGTTCCGCGAGATGGACACGCTCGGCGGCGTCATCCCCGCCATGGAGCAGCGCTACCAGCGCAGCAAGATCCAGGAATCCGGCCACCGCATCGAGACGCAGATCTATTCCGGCGAGCGCCCGATCATCGGCCTCAACAAATACATCTCCCACGAGCCGATGCCCAGCGTGCCGCTCGCCCGCACCTCGCCGAAGAAGCAGCGCCTGCAAGTCGAACGCCTCGAGGCTTTCAAGCGGAAGCACGCGAAGAAGGCGCCCGACGCCCTGCAACGCCTCGAGAATGTCACCCGCTCCGGCGGCAACGTCTTCGGCGAGCTCGTGAACACCGTCGAGGTTTGCTCCTTGGGCCAGATCACCGCCTGCCTCACCGGCGTGGTGGGTAAATTCCGGCCGATGGTGTGACAATCCACGGCCTCTGCCGCACCGGCAAACTCACCGCCTCACCCCGGCAGCTTGAAGTCTTCCATCTGGCGGCGCACTTCCTGCAGGAAGGCCGCGGCGGTGGTGCCGTTGACAACCTTGTGATCGAAGGTGAGCGAGAGCGTGACGACCTCCACCGGATGGATGACGCCGCCGTCGTTGATCAGGCGCTCATGCGCGGAGCCGACGAACAGCGTGCCCATCGCCGGCGGCACGACGATCGGCGTGGCGCTCTCGACGCCGAACGCGCCGAGGCTGGTCAGGTTCACCGGGGCCTGCACCTCGGTGATCTTGCCGACGCGCGTGTCCTCGACCGTCCGGTTGTAGGTGGCGACGAACTCCGCCCAGGCCAGCTTGTTGGCGTTGACCACGGGTGCCGTGGCGAGCCGGTCACCCTCCAGCGCCACCGCGACGCCGAGCTCGAAGTCGGCCTGCTCGAGGATGGTGCCGTCCTTGTTCACGATGCAGCGGAAGGCCGCGTGCTTCTCCTGCGCGCGGACCACACACCACGCCATCATCGCCGAGGGCGACGCGGCGGCCTTGCCGTGCTTCTGCTTCGCTTCCTCGCGCGCGGCGCGCAAGCCGTCCCAGCGGACATCCATCAGCATGTTGGCGGGGACAACGGCATCGAGTCGCTTGGTGATGGCCGGATGCAAAGCGGGCGGGCGGGCATTGCCTTTCATGGGAACGGGAGTTGAGGAAACGAAGGGCGCGGCGGGGGCGGATTTGGCGGCGGCAGGCGCCGGCCCGGAGGGCTTGGCCGCGCCCTCGGTGGCCAGGCCCTGGGTGCTGGCCGCATCGCCGGTGACGAGGGCGATCTCCTGGCCAATCAGGACGGTGTCATCCACCTTGATCTGCCAGCCCTTGAAGATGCCCGCGAACGAGGCCTCGATCGGGTAAACGGCCTTGTCGGTCTCGACTTCGCAGAGCACGTCGTCGTGCTTCACGGCGTCGCCGGGCTTCTTGTTGAGCGCCACCACCCGCGCCGAGCGCAGGCCCTCGCCCATGATCGGGACGCGGACGATGATGTCGCTCGTGCCGGCCACCAGGGTGTTCTGCGGGGCATGGCTTTCGTTTATGGGAGCGACCTTGGTCGCGACAAGTTGGGCGGGTGCAGCCGCGAGCAAGCTCGCTCCCACATTTTCGCCGCGCGCGACATTGATGGACACCGTCCGCCAGATGGCGTCGAGGATGCGGGGCACGTCGGGCAGCGCGGCGAATTCGTAGATGGGGTTGTAGCCGATCATCACGTTGCCCTTCGACACGAGCACCGGCGGGGCCTTCAGCGCGGCCCACAGGTCGGGCTGGCTCATGATGTGCGTGATGATCATCTGGCCGACGGAGCAGTTCTCCGTGTCCTCCTGCACGATGACGAGACGGCCCGTCTTGCGCACGGAGGCCTCGATCATGGCCTTGTCCCACGGGACGATGGAGCGGAGGTCGATCAGGTCCACGCCGACCTCGCCCTTCAACTCGGCGATGGCCTCGAGGGACTTCTCCATCGTGTTGCCCCAGGCCACGAGGGTGAGGTCGTCGCCCTCCAGGCAGCGCCGGGCGACGCCCAGCGGGATGGAGACGACCGGGCCCGCGCTCTCGCGCTCGGCCCAGAGCATGTGCTTCGGCAGGAGCACCAGTGTGATGTCCTCCGCGTGCATCGCAGTCCAGAGGAGACCGGCAGCGTCCTCCGGCGTGCTCGGGATTACGATGTTGATGCCCGGGAAATGGGCGAAGACCGACTCGTTGGCCTGCGAGTGCCAGAGGCCGCCGCCGGGCAGGTAGGCGCCGTAGGGCGCGTAGATGACCGCCGGCACCTTCCATTCGCCGTTCGTGCGCCAGCGAAGGTTGGCGAGGTTCGCGACAAGCTGGTTGAAGCCGGGATAGATGAAGTCGATGAACTGGATCTCGAACACCGGGCGGCGCCCGTAGAGAGCGAGGCCGCCGGCCAGGCCGATGATGGTGGACTCGGCCAGCGGCGAGTTGAACACCTGGCCGGGAAAATCCACCGTGAGCTTCTGGGTGAGCCGGAACACGCCGCCCTTCGGATCCTCGACGTCCTCGCCGAAGATGAGGCGGCCCGGGTCGGCGTCGAGCCCGGCGCGGAGCGTGCGGTTGATGAGGTCGCCCATCCGGTATTTGCCGGGCTTGAAAAGCTCCTCGTTTAGCTCGGGCGACGGGCCGACGGTCTCGACGAACAGCTCGTCCGCCCGCGGGTTCTCGGCGGTCTCGGCCGCGGCGTAATCGCGCCGCACCTTCTCCTTCAGTTCGGCGTCGATCGCCGCGTAGTCCTTCTCCGTCAGCTCGCCATCCTTGATCATCCGTTCCTTCAGGTGACGAATGGGATCGGCCTGCTCCAGCGCGGCGAGATCCTCCTTCGAGCGGTAGAGCGCATGGTCGTCGGAGCTCGTGTGGCTGGAGAGGCGCTCGACCTTCAACCAGAAGAACACCGGGCCACGGCCCGCCCGCAGGTCGGCGAGCGCCTGTTGCGCGGCGGCGTGGACGGTCTCCGGATCGCGGCCGTCAATGATGCGCCACTGGGCCGGGTTGATCACCCCGAGGGCGAGCGGGTTGCTGGTCTTGGTGGGCGTCGAGATGCCGTAGCCGTTGTCCTCGACCAGCAGCAGCAGCGGGAGTTTCTTTTCCTGCGCGAAGCTGAGCGCCTCGTAGAAATCACCCTGGCGCGAGGCGGCGTCGCCGATCGTGGTGACGACCACGCCGTCCTTCTGGTCGAGCTGCAGACCCCAGGCGATGCCGCAGGCCGGCATGAGCTGCGAGGCCGTCGGCGTCGGCACGCTCACGATGTTGTGTTCGCGCGAGCAGTAGTGCGACGGCATCATGCGGCCGCGGGAGGCCGAGTCCCGCTTGGCGAAATACTCCAGCGCCAGGTAGCGCGTGGTCAGGCCGCGGCCCATGCACAGGCCACGGTCGCGGTAATACGGCACGATGTAGTCGCTGTCGCGCAGCTGCGCGCCGATGGCGGCCAGCGCCTCGTGGCCGCGGCCCGAGACGTGGAAATGCCCCTTGCCCTGCCGGTTCAGGCTCTCCTCGCGCAGGTCGCCGTGCCGGCTCTCCAGCATCGTCAGCAACAGATGGCGCTTCTGCTCTTGGTTCAGGGTGACGGCGGTGGCCATGGGAGGTTGCCGAAATTTCCCGCCAAAAGGGGTGGCCTGCAACGCATTTATCGGCCGAGAAACCCACCCCGTCCGGGTTTACAACCTTTGGCTGAGGCCCTGCGCACCTAGCGTCCGCGGCTCGCGGCGTAGCGCAGCAGGCCGCCGCGCCAGGCGGGGAAGCCTGCGCCGAGCAGGAGCGCGAAATCCGCCTCGTCGGCCGTCTTGACCACGCCCTCGGCCAGCACGCGCCTAGTCTCGTCGATCATCACGCCGTTGAGCCGGTCGGTGATGGCGGCGGGCTCGTGGGAGATTTTTTCGGCTGGCCCGAACGCGGCCGCCGCGGCGTTCAGAGTCTCCTTGCCGCCGGTGTATTCGTAGAAGCCCGCGCTCTCGCCGTTCTTGCGGCCCTTCAGCCCGGCCGCGAGCAGGCGCTGCGTGATGGTCGTGCGGGTGAACCGGTCGGGGAAGTAGTGTTGCATCTCGCCGAAGATGAAGTCGGTCACATCCACGCCGACCTCGTCGATCAGCCGCATCGGGCCCATCGGCCAGCCCCACTCGTGCAAGGCGCGGTCGATGGCCTCCGTCGGCACGCCTTGTTCCCAGAGCCGGCACGCCTCGTTGAGGTAGAAAAACATCACCCGCGTGACCAGGAAGCCGGGCGACGACCGGCAGACGACGGGCGTCTTGCCCAGGGATCTGACAAAGGCCAGCGCACGCTCCGCCGTGGCGCGGGTCGTCTCCTTACCCAGCACCAGCTCCACCAGCGGCATCCGGCCGACGGGATTGAAGAAGTGCAGGCCGATGAAGCGGCCGGGGTGGGTGGCCTTGGCCGCCAGATCCTCCAGCGGCAGGGCGGAGGTGTTCGAGGCGAACACGCAGGCTGGGGCCATGACCTGCGACAGCTCGGCGTAGAGCTTCTGCTTCACGCTCACGTCCTCGACGATGGCCTCGATCACGAGATCGCACATGTCGAAATCCTCCAGAGTGGTCGTGACGCCAATGCCGCCCATCATCTTGTGGGCCTCGGCGGGCGTGAGGCTGCCGCGCGCCTCGGCCTGCTTGAAGAGACCGCGGATGACGGCGATGCCTCGCTCGGCGGCGGCGCGGTCGGCATCGCACATGATGACGCCGATGCCGCGCGACGCGCACCACTGGGCGATGCCCGAGCCCATGACGCCGGCGCCGATGATGCCGACGATCTGGAATTTTTCCGGCGTGCCCGCCGCCGGCTCCGTCGGGAACCAGGCGTCCAGCGAGAGCTTTTTGCCGCGTTCGCGGAGGTTGAACACGTGGATGAGGTTCTTCGCCACCTCGCCGGCGGCCACGCCGCCGAAGAGGGTGGCCTCCAGCTCCAGCGCCGCCGCCACCGACAAGGCCGCGCCCTGTTCCACGGCGTCCAGCATCGCCAGCGGGGCCGGCTGGCCGCGCATCCGGCTGCGCACCGTCTGGCGCTGACCGGCAAAGAAATCCGCCGGGGCCGCGGCGGGCACCGCCCGGTTCGGCAGGCCTTCGGCCGAGAGGCGCAAGGCCATCGCCTTGGCGCGGGTTTTCAAGTCGGCCGCGGGCACCACCTCGTCCACCAGGCCGGCCGTGAGTGCCGCCGCCGCCGGCACGAGCGCGGCCTTGAGCAGGTGCGCCACGGCGGCCTGGGCCCCGATGAGCCTGGGGAGCCGCGCGCAACCGCCCCAGCCCGGAATCACGCCGAGCCCGACCTCGGGCAGGCCGAGGCTGGTTTCCTTCGCATCGGTGGCGATCCGCCAGTGGCAGGCCAGCGCGAGCTCGTAGCCGCCGCCGGCGCAGGCGCCGTGGATGGCGCAGACCACCGGCACCTTGAAGTTGGCAAGCTGGGCGAAGAGTTCCTGACCGGTGCGGGCGAGTTGCAGCGCGGCGGCGGCATCCGGCAGCGCCGCCAGCCATTTCAGATCGGCGCCGGCGATGAAGATCTTTTCCTTCGCGCTGTGCACGATCACGGCCTTCAGCGGCTGGGCCGCCAAGGCGGTCACGGCAGTGCGCAGGGCCGCCAGCACCGGCGGGTTGAGGATGTTGGCGCGGCCGCCCGGGTCGTCGAAGCACAGCCAGCCAACACCATCCGTGTCCACACTGTGAGTCACCGGCGATTGATCGCTCATGGGGTCATTGAGTTGCCGCCATCCAACCGGCTTCCGGGTGGAAGTAAAGCCCGGGTCGGTCTCAGCGCCGGCCGGCCGGCGCCGAGAATCTGCGCAGGTATTTCAAGGCGACCGCAAGGTCGTTGGGCAGCGGGGCAGACAGGGTGAATTTCTCGCGGCTGAGCGGATGCGTGCAGGTGAGCCCGGTAGCATGCAGGGCCAGCCGCGCGATCAGCGGCTTCTCGTCGGCCCGGCCCTTGTAGCCGCGCTTCAGATCGGAGAGCAGCAGGCGCGTGTCATTGCCATACAACGGGTCGTTGAGGATCGGGGTGCCAACGGAAGCGAGGTGGATGCGGATCTGGTGCATGCGACCGGTGCTCGGCGCGCACTCCACCCACGCGAAACCCGGCCGGCCGGCGGGTTGCGGGTAGCGCTCGAGCACCGTGAACCCCGTGTGGCTCGTCTGGCCGTGTTTTTTCACGATGCACATCACGCCGGGCCTCGCTTCGTCCTCCTTGATCACGAGGTCCACCGCAAACGTGTCCGCCGCGGGCAGGCCGACGGTGAGCGCGTGGCAGGTCTTCACCACGGTCTTGGACTGGAACTGCCCGCTGAGGAAATCGAGCGCCGGCTTCGTCTTGGCGCACAGCACCAGGCCGCTGGTGTCCGCATCGAGCCGGTGCACGTTGGCCACATCGGGGCCCCATCGGGCGCGCACGAGGCCCATCAGGTGATCCGCCTTCGGATCCCGGCGGTCGGGCGCGACCGCCAAGCCGCTCGGCTTGTCGAAGGCGATCAGCGCCTCGTCTTCGTAGATTACCGGGAGCGGCGCCATGGGTGGGGGGGCAGCGGGCGTGCCGTGCAGGTTGCAAAACCCCTGAAGCAAAGCGGCCTAGTCGGCGGCTTTTTTCCCGGAGGTCTTCTTGGCCACCTTCGCGTTGAGCCACACCTGGCCCTTGGCGTTGGCGTTGAGCCAGTAGATTTCCCCGCCGTGCTCGGCGAAGGTCGGCTTGGCCTTGGGCGTCGCGGGCAGCTGGAGGCCGGCCGAGGCCAGCAGGGCGAGCAGCTGCTCGTCGGATTTTTCCAGCTTGGTGGCCATCTCCGTCACCAGGGCCGTCACCCCCTCGCCGCGCTTCTTCGGCTGCATGAGCAGCCGCACGGCGGTGAGGATGTTCTCCAGCGGCAGGGGCTTCGCCTCGGCCGGAGCCGGGGTCGTGTCGGGGGCTGGTGCTGTGGCGGAACCGGCGGAAACAGGCCCGCCGCCCTCCTCGGCGTTGATCCAGATCTCGCCGCGCTGGTTGCGGTTCAGCCAATAGGCGAAGCCGGTTTCCTGCGCGACGACGGGCGCATCGCCTCCATCGAGGCGGAGGCCGAACGCGGCGAGTTGCTCCAGCAACTGGGCCTCGTCGAGCTTCAGGGCCTTGGTGAGATAGGGAAAGCTGCCGGACCAGCCGCGGCCGCGGCGGTTGTGGCGCATCATGCCGCGGATACGGGCGAGCAGCGTCTTGGGCGCCGCGGCGTCCTCGCGGGAAGGTTGGGAGTGCTGCTGGGGCGGGCGCTCCTCGCGGCGGTGGTCGTCCCGGCGCTCGGGCTGGGCCTGGGGCGGCGGGGTGGACGCGGCCAACTCGGCCGGCACCTCGTCATCCGCCAGGCGCTTGCCGGCCACGATGCGGAAAACCGGGGTCGGCTTCTCGCGGGTGTTGATCCAGACCTCGCCGCGGCGGTTGATGTTCACCCAATAAAGGTCGCCGTCGTATTCGACATAGGCGGGCTTGGCGTTCTCGTCGGCCGGGATCTGCAGGCCGCACTCGACGAGCGCGCCCTTGATGTCCTCCTCGGCCAGGCCCCATTTCTTCGCGAGGTAGTCGGTGCCGACCGACATGCCCGGGCCGCGCTGGTTGCGGCGCATGTGCGGTTTGAGGGCGTCGAAGAAC
>JBDHQK010000003.1:0-44818 GCA_039807025.1 Lacunisphaera sp. | reverse complement strand
CGAGGGCGATGCCTACGTCATCACCGGCGAGACGACGATTGATTACCGCAACTGGAACCTGAAAGTCATCCGCAAGGCCCTCGTTTTCACCGTGTCGCCGGAAGTGAAGGTCCGCTTCAAGTTCACCGGCGTTCCGGTGGATGTTCCGGCCAAGTAAGAGCCTCGGAGCCAAAGCAGGCTTGCGTTCTTGGCTCCGCCGGTTGGAGTTTTCCGCATGAAACTGCCCCAGAACGCCTTGGTCACCACCCTGGTTGGAAGCCTGCTGCTGTCGGGATTGTCCGCGGCGGACAACGCGGAGAAACCCGCCGCCCAGCCCCAGGGCTCGGTCACCTATTTCGACGCGGCCGGCTCGAATACCGCCGCCAAGGCCGACGGCAGCACCGCCACCTTCGTCAACGGCGACGATCCCGCCGTCAAGGACATCGCCCAATACGGCTTCAAGATGGTCGAGCGCATTGGCGGCATGATGATCTCCGAGGTCAACCAGGAGCTGGCGACCCGGGAAATTGCGCAGACCGTCAGCATCATGCACCTCAAGAGCCTCGAGTTGCCGAAGCCCGTCGCGGGCAAGCCCACCGTCACGGCCATCAAGCGGACCAGCCTGATGCTGCGGGACCCGCGCAACGCCCCTGATGCCGCCGACGCCGCGGCCTTGGACAAGATCCACGCCCAGCTCATGGCCGATGAATCCCCGGACAAGATGATCGTGCAAAAAGTGGAGCGGGCCGGCCAGCCGGTCGAGTGGCGCGTGTATCGCCCGATCGCGGCCTCGCAGTCCTGCCTCGCCTGCCACGGTGATCCCGCGACCTTCCGCCCCGGCGTGAAGGCGGCGCTTGATCTGCTTTATCCCGAGGACAAGGCCGTGGAATACGGCGCCAAGGAATGGCGCGGCGTGATCCGCGTCTCCCTGACCGCTCCGACCGCGGCCAAGTAAGGGCACCGCCCAAGCCAAGGGCTTGTTGTCATCGCGAGGCCCGCAGCGCGGGCCGTGGCGATCCAGATGGATTGCTTCGTCAGGCCACGCCGTGGCCTTTCTCGCAATGACGGGTTGCGGTCATGACTAATCCGGCGACAGGACAGGGCGGACCTGGCCGATCCGCCACATCGTGTCGTGCGCGTCACGCCTCCAGCACCAGGTCTCCCTTGGGCCGGGCGAGGCAGGTCAGGCAGGTGCGCGCCTCCGGGGAAAACCCGGGCGGCTGGAGGTAGTCCGTCTCGCCCGCCTGCACCGCCACGGCGCAAGTCCCGCAGTTGCCCGCGCGGCAGCCGGAGGGAATCGCAATCCCGGCCTGTTCGGCGAGGTCCAGCAGGGTGGCGCAGCTCCCGTCCCACGGCAGGCTTCGCCCGCTCTGGCGGAAGCTCACCAGCGGGACCTTGCCCGCAACGGGCGCGGCCCCGGTGGCCGGGCCGGGCCGCTTGAAGCTCAACGGGCCAAACGCCTCGCAGTGCAGGTGGGTTTCGGGCACGCCCCAGGCTTTCAGCCCGGTCGCGAGCTCCTCCATCATCGGCCCCGGGCCACAGTAGTAGAACCGGAAATTGCTGGATGGCAGCTCGCGCCGCAACAGCTCGGCGCTGATCCGGCCCGCGTGATGATAGTCCGTGCCCAGGCGGTCGCCAGGATCGGGCCGGGAGAGGCAGAAGCGCACGTTGAAGTGCGGGTGGTCGCGCAGCAGCGCCGCCAGCTCGACGGCGAATAGCAGCTCGCGCCGGTTTTGCGCGCCGTGGAAAAACCAGACGGTGCGCCGGCTGCGCTGCCGTGCCAGCGTGGCGAGCATGCTGAAGAGCGGCGTGATGCCGATGCCGCCGCCGATCAGCACCACCGGATCCGTCTCCGCCGGATCGAGGAAGAAGTTGCCTGCCGGCGCGCGCACGTCGAGCAGGTCGCCTTCCCGGATGACATCGTGAAACAGCGCCGACGTGCGCCCGGCGGGCGCCGCCGCCGCGCCGGGCGGAGGCAGAGCGCGCTTGATGCTCACGCGATAGTGGCCCTCGTGCGCGCGGTCGCTCAGGCTGTAGCAACGCACCAACGGTCCCTGCCCGGCCGCGCCGGGCAGGCGGAAGGTCAGGTGCTGGCCGGGCTTGAAGGCGGGCAGCGGCCGGGCGTCGTGCGGCTTCAGGTGGAAGCTGCAGACCGTCGGGCTCTCCACCGTCTTGCGGCTCACGACAAACTTGCGGTAGCCGTTCCACGGGAGCGGATCCTCCGCGAGCCGGCGGCGGTGGGCGCGCGCGGCGGCCAGCTCCTCGCGCAGGCGTGTCATTTCAATCTCGCGGCGGCCGGCCTCAGCGCGGACCCGCTGCGCGGCGGCGATCAGGCCGAGGAGCAGCCGGCCGATCGCCAGGCCGATGAGAGTGAGGCCGAGGGTGGTCCAGAGCATGGCGGTGATTCAGGGGCCGGGGAGCGCCGGGGCGGGAGGCGTTATCAGGGAGCGGCCGGCAACAGACAAACCGAATATGGTGGAGAATCGGCTTGCGCAGGAAATGCGCAGCTTAATCTTGGCGGCGAGGTTACGCAGCCACGCACCCCGCCCCAACCGACCCATGTTTATGCCGTCTCGTGCGGGCCGTGCCCACTCCCCATGCGCCTGAAGAATTTTCCAACCGGTCTTCCCCCGGGGGCGCTGGCCGGTCTCCTCGCGGTGCTGGCCCTGCCGGGGCGACTGGGCGCGACCGCGCTCTTGGCGGAAAAAGTGACCGGGCCGGCCTCCTGCGCCGAGTGCCACGTGGAGGAAATCGAGGCTTGGAAGCGCACCAAGCACAACCAGACCCTGCACGAGCTGCCGCGCCGTCCCGCCACCGCCGAGATGCTCCTCCGGCTCGGCCTGACCAAGATGAAGGGCGAACGCCAGTGCCAGGACTGCCATTTTCTCGGCCAAGTCATCGATGAGGAATACCGGACCGTGGCCGGCATCGCCTGTGAATCCTGCCACGGTGCGGCCCGGGATTGGCTCAAGACCCACGGCGATTATGGACCGGGGGCCAAGCAGGCGACCGAGACCCCCGCCCATCGCGCCGCCCGCCGCGTCGAGGCCGCCGCCGCCGGCATGATCACCCGGGACAACCTCTACGCGCTCGGCGCGGCCTGCTATGGCTGCCACATCGTGCCCGACGAAAAGCTCGCCAACGTCGGCGGCCATCCGGCCGGCAGCGCGGGCTTCAACCTGCTCTCCTGGTCCCAGGGCGAGGTCCGGCACGCCATCCTGCACACCGGCAACCGGTCGAACCCGGCGGCCACCCCCGAGCACCGGCGCCTGCTGTTCGTCGTCGGCAGCATTTTGGAGACGGAGTTCTGTTTCCGCGCCGTGGCCGGCGCCACCGTGAAGGCGGGCTTCGGCGTCACGCAGGCCCGTCGCGCCGACGCCGCCCGCCGGTTGATGGAAAAAATCCAGGCGCTCGCGCCCACGCCCGAGCTGGCCGGCATCATCGCGGTCGCCCGGGCGACGGGCCTGCGCCTGAACAACACCGCCGAGCTCACCGCCGCCGCCGACAAGATCGCCACGCTGGGGCGGGAATTCGCCGCCCGGGTGACCGGCGCGCAGCTCGCGGGCGTTGATCCGCTGCTGCCCGGGCCCGACGCCGACAAGGGCAAGCCCTATCAGGTCCCCGGCGCGCCCTGAGCGCCCCGTCCGCACCATGGCCAAATCCGTCAGCAGCGCCCCGGTGCAGACAGGCTCCATCCCGCCCCAGGGCGTGGCGAGCCGCCATGCCGCGCCGGAGCGGTGGGACAAGCCCTTCAGCGCCGACATGCAGGAGGTGGACGTGGACCTGTTGCTCGCGCATCCACTGTTTGTCGCGACCGACCCGCGGCGCTTCCCCGCGTCGATTCCGCTCCGGGGGATTCTGAAAAACGATGCGCGCGTCCGCCGCTTCCAGCGCGGCGAAATCATCGTGCGCCAGGGGGACTACGGCCACTCAGCCTTCGTGATCCTCGACGGGGCGGTCCGGGTGCTGCTCAAGGAGCCCACGGCGGAGCAGCTCGGCCACCGCCGGCAGGTCCGCCCGTCCGTCTGGGGCAGCCTCGCCCGCTGGTGGCGGCGCCCCCGGTTTGCCGAGCAGGCTGGCAACCGCGGTTCGGCGGCGGAGCTCGAGCTCACCCGCGACGGCGAGGCGCGCATTTTTTTGCAGGACGTCCCGGGCGTGCTGGCCCCGGACCGGACCGCCCTGCTCGGCACGGGGGAAATGTTCGGCGAGATCGCCGCGCTCGGCCGCACCCCCCGCACCGCGACGATCGTCGCCGACCAGGAGACGCAGATGCTGGAGATCCGCTGGCAGGGCCTGCGCGAGATCCGCAAGTATTCCCCCGAATGGAAGCAGCAGATTGACCGGCTTTACCGCGAACGCAGCCTCCGCCGGCATCTCGCCGAGACCGCCCTGTTCTGGAACCTGTCCGACGAGGTCCTCGGCCGGATCGCCGACGCCACGCGGTTCGAGACCTTCGGCGAGTTCGACTGGCACCACGCCTATCACCGGGGCCGCGAGGCCGGCGAGCGCGAGCGCCTGGAACAGGAGCCGCTGATGGCCCGGGAAGGCGACTACCCCAACGGCCTCCTGCTGGTGCGCAGCGGCTTCGCCCGGGTGAGCAGCCGCTACAATCACGGCGAGCGCACCGAAAGCTATCTCGGCAAGGGCGAGGCCTTCGGCCTCGGCGAACTCATCTCCGGCTGGCAGGGAAAATTCCGCCCGCTGCGCCACAGCCTGCGCGCGCTCGGCTACGTGGACACGCTGTTCATCCCCACCGCCGTGCTGGAGGAGCACGTCTTCCCCCGGCTCACGCCGGCCCAGCTCGCCACGCTGACCAAGGGTCTGGCACCGGAACCCGCCGCCCCGCCGGCCGCCCCCGAGGCGAACAGCTTCCTCGAATTCATCGTGGCCCAGCGCTTCATGAACGGCCGCGCCGCCATGCTGATCGACCTCGACCGCTGCACGCGGTGCGATGACTGCGTGCGCGCCTGCGCGGCGACCCACGACAACAACCCGCGCTTCATCCGCCAGGGCCCCGAATCCGACGGCGTGATGGTGGCCAGCGCCTGCATGCATTGCGTGGACCCGGTCTGCATGATCGGCTGCCCGACCGGAGCCATCCACCGGGAGGGCCTCGATGGCCAGGTGGGCATCAACCCCGACACCTGCATCGGCTGCAGCGTCTGCGCGCAGAGCTGCCCCTACGGCACCATCCAGATGGTCGCGCTGCACGACGCCGCGGGCCAGCCCGTCGTCACGGAGGAGACCGGCGCCCCCATCCGCCGCGCCACCAAGTGCGATCTCTGCATCGACCAGCCGTCGGGTCCGGCCTGCGTGAGCGCCTGCCCGCACGACGCGCTGGTCCGCGCCGACCTGCGCTCCTCCGAAAGCCTGAACCGTTGGCTGCACCAATGAAAGCCCTGACCCGCCGCCGCTGGCTGCTCTCGCTGACGACCGCCCTGCTCGCCCTCGCGCTCACGGCGGCTTGGTGGCTCGCGGGAAGCGCCCTGCGCCCGGTGGACCTCTACACCGGCTGGCTCCTGCTCGGGCTGCTGCTGGGCCTGGCCTTTTTCAACGCGCGCAAAAAGCTGCCCTTTCTCCCGTTGCTGGCGGCGAGCACCTGGCTGCAAATCCACCTCTATGTCGGCTGGCTGGCGTGCGTGGTGTTCGCGCTGCACGCCGGGCTGCGGCCGCCGGGCGGGCGGCTGGAGCTTATCCTTTGGTTCACCTTCCTGCTCGTGGCCCTCAGCGGCATCTTCGGGCTCTGGCTCAGCCGCTGGCTGCCGCCCCGGCTGGCGCGCTCGGGCGAGAGCCTGGTTTACGAGCGGATTCCCCGGCTGCGCCACGAGGTGGAGGCGGAGGTGCTCGCCCTGGTGCGGCGGGCGGAGGCGGAGACACAATCCACCACGCTGGCGGATTTTTATCTGCGGGTGTTGGCGGGCTATTTTGCCCGGCGGCCGCCGCTGCTGGCCCCGCTGGCGGGGGACGATGCCCGCCACCACCGGGTGATCACCGAACTCGCGGCGCTGCGTCGTTTCCTGAACCCGCGCGAAAGCATCCTGGCCGATCAGCTCGGGGAACTGCTCGAGGCCAAGCGCAACCTCGACGCCCAGTGGGCGGGCCAGCGGTTGCTCAAGCTCTGGCTCTTCGTGCACATCCCGCTGACCTACGGGCTGCTCGTCCTCGTGGGTGCGCACGTCTGGCTCGTCCTGCACTACGCCCACCGGCTCTGAGCCGCTTTCCCCATGCGCCGCCTGCTCCAAAGCATCATCCATAACCGCAAACTCTATGATCGTCCGCAGGACGAGTGGACCTGCGGGCGCGCGGCCGAAGGCTGCCCGTGCATCTACGGCCCCGGCCCGAAGGGTGAATGCCGCGCCACCGGCCAGTGCCTGCCCGCGAAAAAAGGCGATCGCTGGGTTTGCACCCGGCTGATTTCACTGGGGGCCGCCTGTGAGCCCGGCCCGCGCCCCGACGGCACCTGCGGGTGTCCGGTGCCGCCCTGCCAGCCTCAGCGCAGCCTGCGCGCCCAGCGCGGCCGGCTGGCCTGGCTGACGGTCAGCCTGGCGCTGGGCCTGGTGCTGCTGGCGGTCTGGGGCCGGACGCGGGAAGATTGGTCCAGCCCCGGGCCGCTGACCAGCCAACACACCGCGTCGGCCCACCGCTGCACGGATTGCCATGTGGAGTCGCCCGCGTTTTCGCTCGCCGCCCCGCTGAGCTCCGCGCGGATCAAGCAGCACAACCAGCTCTGCCTCAAATGCCATGACCTCGGGCCGCACAGCGATTCGCCCCACGGTGTTAGCGCCAGCGAGCTCCTGGGCATCGCCCGCACCCAGGCGCCGTCCGCAACTTCCCGCTCCCTCGCCCTGGCGGCCGCCCACGCGGCGGGGCCGCCGGCGGATCTGGCCTGCGCCACCTGCCACCGCGAGCACCGCGGCGCCGATCGCAATCTCGCGCACCTGACCGACCGGCAGTGCCAGGTCTGCCACCAGGCACCGTTCGCGGGGTTCGCGGCGGGGCACCCGGAATTTGCCGGATATCCCTACGCGCGGCGCACGCGCCTGCAGTTCGATCATGTGGCTCATTTTCAAAAACACTTCTCGGACGTGCGGGCACCGGCGCCCGGCCCCACCTCGTGCGCCCAATGCCACGAACCCGCGGCGGATGGCCGGCAGATGCTCGTGCGCGGCTTTGCGCAAACCTGCGCCGCGTGCCACTCCGGCCAGATCGACGGCGCGGGCCGGGCCGGGGCAAAAGGCCTGGTGTTCTTCCGCCTGCCGGACATCGATGTCGCCACGCTGGCGGCGTCCGGCGCCACGATCGGCGAATGGCCGGCGTATTGCGAGGGCGGCCTCACGCCCTTCATGCGCTGGCTGCTGGAGGGGGATGATGCGGCGCGGGCCGCGCTGGCGACCCTGGGCAACCTGAATCTGGCCGACCTGTCCCGCGCAACGGCGGCGCAAAAAGCCGCCGCCGCGCAACTGCTGTGGAGCATCAAGGGGCTGTTCGCCAACTTGGTCACACAGGGCCAGCCGGTCATCATGCACCGTCTCGGGACTGGTGCCGCCGCGGGCCGCACCGGCCAGTTTTCCGCCGATGTTGCGCTCGCCGCCCAGCGGGCGTGGCTGCCCAATCTGCTGACGGAGGTCGCCGCCCACCGGCGCGGGGAAACCATCCCGCCCGTCGCGCCGGCCGTCGCCCGCGCGGCGTCGCCCAGTGCCGCGCCGGTGGCGGCCACCCAACCGGCCCCCGTGGCCGCCGATGACGATCTGTTGTCTGATCCGGCTCCCGTCCCGCCGTCACCGCCAGTGCCGGCCGTGGTCGCGGCCCCGCCGCCGGCGACGACACTGGAGTTTGACCCGGCGGAGGAGCGGGTCGCCACCGGCGGCTGGTATCGGCTGGATGAAAGCTACACGCTCCACTACCGGCCGGGCGGCCACGAGGACGCCTTCCTGACCGCGTGGCTTGACGGCACGGTGAACAATCCCGCGCCCACCGCCCAGGGGATATTCACCCAGCTCGCGGCCCCCACCGCGCCCGGGGCCTGCATGAAATGCCACACCGTGGACCGCACGGCCGGCGCCACCGTGGTCAACTGGCGCGCCGCGCGCCCGCTGCCGGGCGTGCGCCCCTTCACCACCTTCAAGCACACGGCGCACTTCAGCCTGATGGGCACCCAGGGCTGCAGCACCTGCCACACGCTCGCGACCGGCGCCGACTACGCCCGCTCCTTCGGCGCCAACCGCGCCCCGGCGCTGTTCCAGAGCAACTTTGCCCCGCTCCGGAAGGACGTCTGCGCCGCCTGCCATCAACCGGCCAAGGCGGGTGAGAGCTGCCAGCTCTGCCACAAATATCACACTGGCGAGATGGTCCCGCTCCGCCTGCCGGCGGCGGAATTTTCCAAGCCGCGCCCGCCGCGCTGAGGCGCGCCGTGCGGGCGGGGCCCGCGAGCTGCCGCCGGGTTGATCAGACTGGGACTATTTTCCGTGCCGCTTCACGAGGACCGCAATGGCGTCCGCCAGAGACAATTTCTTCACGCGCAGCAGGACGATCAGGTGGTAGAGCAGGTCGGCGGCCTCGCCGGCGAATTCCTGCTTGTCGGCCTTCAGCGCGGCGAGCGCCGTCTCGACGCCCTCCTCTCCGACTTTCTGCGCGACCCGGGCGACGCCTTCCTTCGCGAGGCGCACCGTGTAGCTCTTCTTGTCGCCGCTTTTGATGCGGTCCACGACCGTCTGCTCGAGTTGCGCGAGAAAACCCACGCCGCTCGCACCCGCCTCGCCGAAGCAGCTGACCGTGCCGCGGTGGCAGGTGGGGCCGTCAGGGTGGGCGGTGACGAGCAGGGTGTCGTGGTCGCAGTCCACCTTCACGTCCACGAGGCGCAGGAAATTTTTCGACGACTCGCCCTTGGTCCAAAGGCGCTGCTTGCTGCGGCTGAAGAACGTGACCTTCTTCGTGCGCAGGGTCTTCTTTAGCGCGGCCGCGTCCATGTAGCCGAGCATGAGCACCTGCAGGGTGGCGGCGTCCTGCACGATGGCCGGCACGAGCCCGTCGTTTTTCTTCCAGTCGATTTTGAGGTTCTTCTTCATAGGCGGATCGGGATGCCGTCGGCGATGAGCTGTTCCTTGAGCTTGGGGATGGAGATGACGCCCTTGTGGAAAACCGACGCGGCGAGCGCGCCGTCCACGCCGGCGATCCGGAAGACGTCATTGAAGTGAGCAATCTCGCCGGCGCCGCCGGAGGCGACGAGCGGGATGTGCAGGATGGCGCGCAGGGCCTTCAACTGCACGAGGTCGTAGCCGCGGCGCACGCCGTCCTGGTTCATGCAGTTGAGCACGATCTCGCCGGCGCCAAGTTTCTGCGCCTCGGCGGCCCAGGCGAGCGTGCGCCACCGGGTCGAACGCGTCTTGGACGGGTCGCCGGTGTATTGTTTCACGAAATAGTCCGCGCCGTCCTGCAGGCTGTCGATGCCGACGACCACGCACTGCGAGCCGAACTCGCCGGCCAGCTCGCCAATGAGCGCCGGGTTCTCGAGGGCGGGGGAGTTGATGGAAATCTTGTCCGCGCCGCCGTGCAGGATGGCGCGCGCGCCGTCGAGCGAGCGGATGCCGCCGGCCACGCAGAAAGGAATGTCGAGGACGCGCGCCACGCGCGTGACCCACTCGGTCGAAACCGTGCGGCCGTCGCTGCTCGCCGTGATGTCGTAGAACACGAGCTCGTCGGCGCCCTCGTCGCGGTAGCGTTGGGCCAGCTCGATGATGTCGCCCACGTCCTCGTGGTCGCGGAACTGTGTGCCCTTCACGACGCGGCCGTCGCGCACGTCGAGGCACGGAATGATGCGGCGGGCTAGCATGCGAGCGCCTCCTTCAACGTGAATTTCTTCTCGTAGAGCGCCCGGCCCACGATGACCCCGGCGCTGCCGGTCGGCTTCAGGCCGCGCAGGTCGTCGAGTGACGAAACGCCACCCGAGGCCTGGATCTGCAGCGTGGAAAACCTTTTCACCAGCGAGGCATACAACGCGGTGTTCGGGCCGGTCAGCTTGCCGTCGCGGCTGATGTCCGTGCACAGGATGTGCATGAGCCCGGAGGCGAGGAATCCATTGAGGAAATCATCGAGCGCCACGCCGGTGCTTTCCTGCCAGCCGGCGGCGGCCACGCGCGGCGTGCCGGCGGCATCGAGGCGGACGTCCGGCGACAGGATGATTTTCTCGGGGCCAAACTTGCGCAGCCAGTCATGGACCAGCGTGGGTTGCTTCACGGCGACGCTGCCCACAATGACGCGTTGTGCGCCTGCCTCGAGGAGGGCGGCGATCTGGGCCTCCTCGCGGATGCCACCACCGGTCTGCATGCGCAGGCCGCTGACGCGCGCGATTTTTTCCACGAGCGCGGTCTGGCGCCTTGCCGGGTCCTTGGCGCCGTCGAGATCCACGACGTGCAGCCAGGTGGCGCCGGACGCGGCAAAGTCCTGCGCGACCGCCAGCGGGTCGTCGCCGTAGGTTTTCTCCCGGTCGAACCTGCCCTCAGTCAGGCGCACGACGCGTCCGCCGCGGAGGTCAATGGCGGGATAGATGATCATGAGGGAATCTCCCCCGGAAGTTTGTCATCTATTGGATGACAAGGGATTGGTTGGTTCATACGCGGCCCTCCACGAAATTCTGCAACAGGCGGGCGCCGGCGGGCCCGGAGCGCTCCGGGTGAAACTGGCAGCCGGAAAAATTGCCGCGCTGCACGATGGCGGCGAAGGGCGTGCCGTGGCGGCAGGTCGCCTGGGTGAAGGCGTTCACCGGCGCGGCAAAGCTGTGCACGAAATAAAAGCGGGCCTCCGGCGCAATGCCGTCGAGCAGGCCGACTTCGCGGCCCGTCGTGAGCGTGTTCCAGCCCATGTGCGGCACCGTGATGCCGGGTGAATCGGGCAGCAGGGTCACTTCGCCCGGGATGACGCCGAGGGTCGGCGTGTCGCCTTCCTCGGATTTTTCAAAGAGGAGCTGCATGCCGAGGCAGACGCCCAGCACGGGCTGGGTGAGGCCGCGCACACAATCGACGAGGCCCTTGGCCTGCAGGCGCTTCATGCCCTCGGCGGCGGAGCCGACGCCGGGCAAAATGACGCGCTCGGCCGAACGGATCACCGTCGGATTCGCCGTGAGTTCGCTGGCCACGCCGAGGCGCTCGAGCGCAAAGCGCACCGAGGCGATGTTGGCGCCGCCGCTGTCCACGATGGCCAGCATCAGAGGATTCCCTTGGTGCTGGGGATCTCGCTGCCGGCGCCGCGGGCGAGGGCAGGCCGCAGCGCGCGGCCGAAGCCCTTGAAGAGCGTCTCGACCATGTGGTGCGTGTTGTCGCCCTTCACGCTCATCTGGAGCGTGGCGAGCAGGGAGTCGCTGACGGAACGGAAGAAGTGGGCGACCAGCTCAGTGGGCATCTCGCCGACAAACTCGCGGTCAAACTTGCCGTCGAAGGTGAAATAAGCGCGGCCGCTGAGGTCGAGGGCGACCTGGGCCTGGGCCTCGTCCATCGGCAGCACGAAGCCGTAGCGGCCCACGCCGCGCTTGTCGCCAAGCGCCTGTTTGATGGCCTGGCCGAGCGCGATGCCGACATCCTCGATGGTGTGGTGTTCGTCGATCTCGAGGTCGCCGTCGCACTTGATGCTGAGCCCGATGGCCGCGTTCTTCGCGATCTGCTCGAGCATGTGGTCGAAGAACCCGATGCCCGTCGCGAGTTGCGCGGGCGAGGGGGTGTCGAGGTCCACCGACACGGTGATCTTGGTTTCCTTGGTGTGGCGCACGATGGTGGCGCGGCGCGGGGCGTCCACGAACCGCCGGGCGATTTCCGTCCAGCCGAGGGTCTTCGGGTTGTAGCGGATACCGCAGATGCCGAGGTTTTGCGCGAGTTGCACGTCGGTCTCGCGATCGCCGATGACGGCGGACTGCTCGCGCGACCAGGAGATGTCCTTCGCGTAATCCGTGAGCAGGCCGAGCTTGGGCTTGCGGCAATCACACTTGTCGGCGGCGGTGTGCGGGCAGACCCGCACCGCCTCGAACGCGATGCCCTGAGACGACAGGATGTCGAGCAGCAGCTTCTGCAGGGGACGAAACTCTTCCTCGCGGAAACTCGGGGTGCCGAGGCCGTCCTGGTTGGTGACCATGACGAAGGTCCAGCCCGCGTCGCGCAGGCGGAGGAGCGCGGGCACGCAGTCCGGCTCGAGGGCGAACTTGTCGAGGCGGTCGATCTGCTGGTCGAACGGCTCGGTGATGAGCGTGCCGTCGCGATCGATGAACAGGATTTTTTTCATGGGGACTTTAATAATTTGTCATCGCGAGCCCGGCGAAGCCGGGCGTGGCGATCCAGCTAGATGGATTGCTTCGTCGCTGCGCTCCTCGCAATGACAGGACAGGGTCACACACGGGACAAAACCTCCAAGGTGGCTTGGTTTTCGGCGGCGGAGCCGACGGTGAGGCGGATGGAATTGGGCACGTCCTTGCTGCGGTCGCGCCAGATGACGCCGGCGGCACGGCCGGCGGCCATCGCCTTGGCGGAATCGGCGACCTCGACGAGCAGGTAATTGGCATCGCTCGGCCAGACCTTTTTCACGGCGGGCAACTTCGCCAGCGCGGTGGCAAGTTCGGCCACGATGGTGGCGACGGATTCGCGCGCCGCGGCGAGCCCGGCGGGGCTGAGCGCGGCGAGAGCGGCTTGCCGCACAGGCGTGGGCACCGGGTAGGGCGCGATGACCTTTTGCAGCACGGCGATGACGGCCGGGTCGGCGATGGTCGTGCCGACGCGGGCACCGGCGAGACCGTAGGCCTTGGAGAGCGTGCGGAGGACGACGAGATTCGGGTTGGACGGGATTTCGGCGGCGAGGCTCGGCTGGCCGGAGAAATCCACATAGGCCTCGTCAACGACGACGACGGCGCGTGCGGCGAGCGCCTTGACCACGAACAACACCGCGGCGCGGTCGAGCAGGCCTCCGGTCGGGTTGTTGGGTGAACAAAGGAAGACAAGCTTCACTTCAAGGCCCACGGCCGCGAGCACGGCGGCGGCATCAAGCGCGAAGTTCTTTTCGCGGATGAGGGGCACCGTGACGGTGCGCGCGCCTTGGATGCCGGCGGCGACGACAT
The DNA here is from genome assembly GCA_039807025.1 of Lacunisphaera sp. GTDB lineage: Bacteria > Verrucomicrobiota > Verrucomicrobiia > Opitutales > Opitutaceae > Lacunisphaera. The sequence continues at coordinate 31,749 of JBDHQK010000003.1, read as the reverse complement.
ACATGCCGTAGGTCGGCGGCGTGAAGAGGATGGCGTCCTGCCCGGCGCGGCAGAAGGTGCGGAGCAGAAGATCGATGCCCTCATCGGAGCCGCGGGTGACAAGGCATTGCGCCGGCTGGACCGAATAGAGCGCAGCCAGCTGCGCCACGAGGTCGGCCGACTGTGGCTCGGGGTAGCGGTTGAGCAACGGCTGGCGCGCCGAGGGCGTCTCGGGGTTCTCGTTGGCATCGAGCCAGACGCGGCCACCCTTGGCCTCCTTGCGCGCGGAGCTGTAGGCCGACAGCGCGAGGATGTCGGGGCGGACGAGTTTGAGAACGGAGTCGACGGCGCTCATCGGGAAAGCAGATCCAGGCGCACGCGCACGGCGCGCTGGTGGGCGGCAAGGCCTTCGGCCAGCGCGAGGCGCTCGACCACCGGGCCGAGCAACTTGAGGCCCGCGGCGTCGGCGGACTGCACGGTCATGGTGCGCTGAAAATCCGACAAGCCGAGGCCACTGCAGGCGCGCGCCCAGCCGTAAGTCGGCAGGACATGGTTGGTGCCGCTGGCATAGTCACCGAGCGATTCGGGCGTGAGGTCGCCGACAAAGACGGAACCGGAAGTCGTGATCTTGGGCAGCAACGCGCGCGGGTTCGCCACCTGCAGGATGAGGTGCTCCGGCGCGTAGGCGTTGGCGATGGCCACGGCCTCAGCGCGATCGGTGGCGAGGAAAGTGCGGCTCTTTGCCAGGGCCCGGCGGGCGATGGCGGCGCGCGGCAGATCGGACAGTTGTCTTTCCAGCGCCACGGAGACACGCGTGGCGAAATTTCGGGAAAAGGCGACGAGCACGACCTGGGAATCCGGGCCATGCTCGGCTTGCGAGAGCAGGTCGGCGGCGACGAAGTCCGGATTCGCGCGGTTGTCGGCGATGACAAGCACCTCGGACGGGCCGGCCGGGAGGTCGATGGTCGCGCCAGCGGCGTCACGGGCGACCTGTTGCTTGGCCTCGGTGACGAAGGCGTTGCCCGGGCCGAAGAGCTTGTCGCACTTCGGGATGGTCGCGGTGCCATAGGCCATGGCGGCGATCGCCTGGGCGCCGCCGACCTTGAAGACCGCCGTGATGCCGCACAGTCGCGCGGCGCAGAGGATCCACGGGTTGATGCGGCCGTTGCGGTCCGGGGGCGTGCAGAGCACGCGCACCGGATTTCCCGCCAGCTGCGACGGCACGCCGAGCATCAGCGCGGTGGATGGCAGCGGCGCGCTGCCACCCGGCACGTAGAGGCCGACGCGGCCGATGGGGCGCACGGTCTTCTCGCAGGTGATGCCCGGCATCGTTTCGACGCGGACGGGCTTGGGCTGCTGCGCGGCGTGGAATGCGCGGATGTTCCGACAAGCCTGGCGCAAGGCGGCCCGGTCGGCGCGCGACAAGGCCTGTTCCGCGGCGGCGAATTCCGCCGCGCTCACGCGCAGCGAACGCAGGTCGGCGCGGTCGAAACGCTTAGTCAGCCGGCGCAATCCCCGGTCGCCCGTGCGCCGCACCAGCGACACGATCACGCGCACGGCGGCGGCGATCGCAGGCTGCGCCGCCTGCGCGGGCCGCCGGAGGGCGGCGGCGCGGGCGGATGCGGACAGGTTTTTCCAGATGAGCGGCCTCACGGGAGTCAGAGCATCATCTTCTCGATCGGGAGCACGAGGATGCTGGAGGCGCCGGCCTTCTTGAGCGACTCCATGGTTTCCCAGAAGACGGACTCGGCGCAGACGGCGTGGAGGGCGACCTTGGTGTCGTCACCCGCCAGTGGCAGGATGGTGGGATTCTCCGAGCCCGGCAGGAGCTTCTTGATCTGCTCGAGCGAGGCCTTGGGGGCATGGAGCATGATGTATTTCGTGTCGGCCGCCTTCTGCACGCCGTCGAGGCGGCGGAGGACGATCTCGAGGGCGTGGGCCTTCTCGGGGTTGAGCGCGCGCGTGTTGCGGATGAGGGCGGCCGTGCTCTTGAAGATGGTTTCAACGGCGCGGAGCTTGTTGGCCTCGAGAGTGGAGCCACTGGAGACGAGGTCGCAGATGATGTCGGCGAGGCCGAGGCGCGGGGCAATCTCGACCGAGCCGCTGAGGGTGACGACTTCGGCCCGGATCTTCTGCTCGTCGAGGAAACGGCGGGTGAGGTTCGGGTAGGACGTGGCGATGCGCAGGCCCTGCAGGTCCTTCACGCCGGCGTAGGCCTTATCCTCGGGCAGGGCGATGGCCAGGCGGCAGGCGCCGAAGTCGAGCGCGCGCTCGATGAAGTAACCGCCGGCGGTGCCGTCCGTGCGGCGCTGGAGCGCGGCCTCCTCGAGGACGTTGGTGCCGACGATGCCGAGGTCGCACACGCCGTCCATGACGAGCTGCGGGATGTCGTCATCGCGCACGAAGAGGATGTCGATGGGGAAGTTCTCGGCGTGGAGCAGGAGCTTCTCCTTGGGTGATTTGACACGGATGCCGCAGTTCTTGAGCAGGTCGAGCGAGTCGGTGGACAGCCGACCGCTCTTCTGGATGGCGAGGCGGAGGCGGTCTTTCGGAATGGTGATAGGAGGCATGACGGGCGGAGGAGTGAAAGTTAAATGGCGGAGGATGGCGAGGCGGGCGGCAGGCGGACTGTGTCACCGGGGAAGCCTGGGTCGGGGGGAAAAGAAAACCCCCGGCGGTAGCACCTGCCGGGGGTTTTGGAAAGGGGTTCCATCTGCCACGGGCAAGGCGCTTCAGGCCTTCCCGGGAGGGAAGGCTAGCTCACGTGGTGGTGATGGTGGCTGGGAGCCATGGATGACAATCTCCTTGATGGCTGCGGGCCAGGGGTGGAGCAAGAGTTTTCCTATCGCGGCAGGCTTCCGTGGGGGCAACGTGGTGCGTCATAAGCCCACGCAGGGCGCGGCAACCCCAACGGCCGGATGGAAAAGCGTTCCTGACCGGCGTGACCACGGTGGCGGCGAAACCGACGGGCTGGGCGTTCGACCGGCAGTGGCCGCGCGGGTTTACGCGGTGGCCGGGTAGGGCGACCGTCTTGCTGGCCACCGACCTGATGGGCCGGCATTTAGCCTCGCGTCAGGGGTCGGGAATGAACGAAAACACCCTCCGGTAGTCCAACACACACCTACTTCCCCTCTTTGAAAGACACCAAAGGCCCGATCCGCCGCTTTTTCTCCCGCCAACTCACGCGACGCCATGGGGGCCTGTTGATCTTCTACGGCGTGTTTCTCGCGCTATCCCTCCTCACCCGCCTCGTGTTGCTCGTGAAGGCGGCGTCCGACGTGACGTGGACGCTGAGCCTCGTGGCGTCGTTTGCCTGGGGCTCGCTGTTTGACATCGGCGCGGCGGGATTCGCGGCGCTGCCGCTGCTGTTTCTCCTGACGTTCCTGCCGGCCAGCTGGTTCAAGCGCCGGTGGGAGCAATGGCTGGCGCACGGCGTCGGCTTCATCGTGATCTACCTGCTGCTGTTCAACACGGTGGCGGAGTGGGTGTTCTGGGATGAATTCGGCGTGCGGTTCAACTTCATTGCGGTGGACTACCTCGTCTACACGACCGAGGTGATCGGGAACATTCGCGAGTCCTACAACCTGCCGCTGATCTTCGGCGGGCTGGCGGCCGCCTCCGCCGTGGCTTACTGGCTGTGCTGGCGCACCGGCTATCCGCGGCGCTGGGCCGAGGCCGCGGCGCCCGAGCCGTTCAAGTCCCGCCTCGCGGCCGGCGGCGCGTGGTTTGCCGGCATCCTGGTCTTCGGGACCGTGCTGAACGAAACCCAGCTCCCCGCGTTCAAGAACAACTTTAACCGGGAGCTGGCGAAAGACGGCCTGTGGTCGCTGTTCGCGGCGTTCAAGAACAACGAGCTCGACTACGACCAGTTCTACCAGACGCGCACGCCGGTGGCGTCGTTCAGGACGCTCAGCGAGGAGCTCGTCGAGGACGGCTCCGTGCTCTTGCGCCCCGGCGAGCTCGACACGCTGCGCTACGTGCGCAACGACGGCCCGGAGCTCCGGCCGAACGTCATCCAGATCACGGTCGAGAGCCTGAGCGCGGATTTCCTCAGCATCTTCAACCGCGCGTCCAACCTCACGCCCAACCTGGCCGAGGTCGCCGGGCAGAGCTTGGTGTTCGACACCTTCTATGCCACCGGCACGCGCACGGACCGCGGCATGGAGGCGCTCACGCTCTCGATGCCGCCGACGCCCGGCCGCTCCATCGTCAAGCGCCCGCGCAACGAGAACCTCTTCACCCTCGGCTCCGTCTTCCGCGCGAAGGGTTACGACACGGCGTTCATCTACGGCGGTTTCGGCTACTTCGACAACATGAACTACTTTTTCGGCCACAACGGCTACCGCGTCATCGACCGGACCGGCGTGCCGAAGGGGGACATCACGTTCGCCAACGTCTGGGGCGTGTGCGACGAGGACCTCTTCCGCTGGACGCTGCGGGAGGCCGACGCCAGCGCCGCGTCGGGCAAGCCCTTCCACTATTTCGTGATGACCACGTCGAACCACCGGCCCTACACCTTCCCCGAGGGCCGCATCGACCTGCCGTCGAAGGTCTCCGGCCGCGCCGGCGCCGTGAAATACACCGACTACGCCATCGGCAAGTTCCTGCGCGACGCGGCCACGAAGCCCTGGTTCAAGAACACCGTCTTCGTGATCGTGGCTGACCACTGCGCCTCGAGCGCGGGCAAGACCGAGTTGCCCGTGCAGAACTACCACATCCCGCTCATCATCTACTCGCCCGGCGGCCACATCGCGCCCGGCCACATCCGCACGCTCACCAGCCAGATGGACTACGCGCCCACGCTCCTCGGCCTGCTCAACTGGAGCTACCCGAGCCGCTTCTTCGGCCACGACGTGCGCAAGATCGACCCCGCGAAGGCCCACGCACTCATCGGCAGCTACCAGAAGCTCGGCCACCTCGAGAACGGCAATTTCATCGTCCTCAGCCCGCAACGCGGCGCCACGGCCTACCACTACGACCTCAAGGCCAATACCCAGATCCCGCAGAAGCCCAGCGACTACGACCTGACCGAGGCCATCAGCTTCTACGAAGCCGCGAGCCACATGTATAAGCACGGGCTTTATCGGGAGCTGACCCCGGAGGAATACAAACGGTATACCGCGCTCGGGCAGGAACAAGCCGCCGACCGCAAGGGCGACAAAAACCCATGAGTGCATCCCTTGCCGCGCGCCGCCTGAGCTGGGCGGCGCTGCTTCTTGTCCCGTTGCTGGCCCCGGCCGAGGAGCCGGCAGCCAAGCCTGCGGCCACGGACGACGACCTGCGCATCCGCGGCGTGTTTAACAGCGCCCTGCCGCGGACGGAAAAGAAAAACTCGCTCCGGCTCATCGTGCATCCGCACCTCGGGGATTTTATCGAGAAGGATCACCTCCGCACGGAATTGGGTGTCCGCTACGGGCTCACGAAGAGCTGGGAGGCCACCGCCGAGGTGGACAGCTACTTTTCCCATGGGCTGAAAAACCAGAGCTTCTTCGAGGACAGCGGATTTTCGGCCGTTCATCTTGGCACCAAGTATCAGCTCGGGGATACCTTTCACTGGGGCTGGGAGACGGCCGTGGGCGTGGACTGGAGCCGCCCGATCGGCTCCCCGCCGCCCGAGGTCACGGACGGCCTGCGCCGCATCGCGCCCTACATCACGTTCTCCCGGCAGTTGGTGGAGCATCCGGCCTGGCGGGTGTTTTTCGGCGGGGTTTACGAGGATCTGAGCCCGACCGGGACACCCGGGATCCTCGCGAAGAACCAGCTCAACGCCGACAACATCGGCGTGTCCGGAGGTTTTCTCTACACACGGGGCCTCATGACCTACACCTTTGAGGCAGCCTACAATACCGAGCACCCCACCGAGGACTTGGGGCGAGACATCCTCACTTTGCGCCCAGGCATCGTGTGGGTGGTGCCGAAGCGCTACACCTTCGGGGCGCGCGGCCAGTGGCTGCTCGGCTTCAGCCTGCGGCTCAGCCACGGGCACGACGGCAACGACATTGGTGCGGGCGCCAAGCTGCGGGTGAATTTCGATTTCAAACGCTTGCTCGGCCGGAAGAAGGCGCCAGCCTCCCCGTGATGAGCCCCGGCCCGGCTGTTTCCAACCGCTCGCTTTGGATCACGCTGGCGCTGCTCGCCGGCGTGCTGGCGCTGTTCGAGTTCACGGAGCTCGACCTGGCCCTGCAGGACCACTTCTACAACTTCGACACCCGGCGCTGGCTGGTGGAGGAGAGGGCGCCGATCGGCCGGCTGGTCTTCTACAACGGGCCCAAGGCCCTCGTGTGGATCTGCGCGCTGACGACACTCACGCTCGCCGCCGGACCAGCCCGCTGGCGCGATAGGCTGGGTGCGAACCGGCGCGGCCTGTGGCTCGGCGTGCTCGTCATCGCGACGGTGCCCGCGATCGCCGGGCTCGGGAAGAAATACACCAACACCTTCTGTCCCTCGGAAATCCGGCGCTACGGTGGCGATGTCGCCTACGTGAAGCTCTGCGAGCCGCAGCCCAAGGACGATCCGGCACCGCGGCGCGGCGGCTGTTTCCCGGCCGGGCACGCCAGCGGCGGCTTCGCGCTGCTGGGCCTGATCGCCGTGCGCGGCACGCGCCGCTGGCGCCACGGCGTCATCTGGCTCGGCCTCGGCCTGGGCTGGTGGATGGGCGGCTACCAGATGCTGAAAGGAGCGCACTACCTCAGCCACACGCTCACGACGATGCTCGTGGCCTGGCTCGTCGTGCTGCTCTGGCGGAAGGCGCTGCGGATCCCGCCGCCCGCATAAAACCTTGAACGATTCCGCCGGGCCCGTGTCGTAGCCCCATGCGAATTTTCTTCCGCGCCATGTTTGTTGCGATCGGCCTGCTGGCCGCCGGACCCCGGCTGGCGGCCGCTGATGCGCCGCCGCGACCCGTGTCCATGGCGGAAAAGACGCTCAAGGAGATCGTCGCCCGGCAGCGCGCGATTCTGGCCCGCGCCGAGAAGGAGGGCGAGCACCTCGACGAGGCGTGGCTGCGCGGCGAGATGCAGGCCGTCATCAACAGCTACGACATCCTCATCCAGAAAGCCCCGGATTTCGCCCCGGCCTATGTCGCCTACGGCATGTTGCTCGGGCAGATGGGCATGGTCCGCGAGGCCGTCGGCATTTTGCTCAAGGCGAACAAAATCGACGGGGAAATCCCCGTCGTGAAAAACGAGCTCGCCCGCTTCCTCGCCGAGGACGGCAAGATGATCGACGCGCTCCCGTGGCTGATGGCGGCGATCGACCTCGCGCCCGAGGAGCCGCTCTACCACTATCACCTCGGCAAGCTGCTCACGGAGGGCCGCGACGAGTTCCTCAAGACCGGGCAGTTCACGCGCGCCTCGCTCGACCAGGCGATGCTGCATGCCTTTGCCCGCGCGGCGGAGCTGGCGCCGGGGAACTTCGCGTATGCCTACCGCCACGCCGAGGCCTACTACGATCTCGAGGCCCCGCAGTGGGACGAGGCGCTCGCGCTCTGGAAGAAGCTCGATGCCACGGTCGAGACGCCACTCGAGCACCAGACACTCCGGCTGCACGAGGCCAACGTGCTGCTCAAGCAAGGCAAGGCGGCCGAGGCCCGCGCGCTGGCCGACACCGTGACCGAGCTGGCGCTCGTGAAGCAGAAACAGACTTTGCTCGACTCGCTGGCGCAGGCCGGGGCAAAGTAACGGGCCATGGGTTTCCTCCACCGCCTCGAGCGCGCCCTCGGCCGCTTCGCGATCCCGAATCTCGCGCTGTATCTGATCGGCGGGCAGGTGCTGTTCCTCGGGTTTGCCCTGCTCGGGCAGTTTGACCTCGGGCGGATCCTCCTCGTGCCGGCGCTGGTCGTGCAGGGCGAGTTCTGGCGCCTGTTCACCTTTGCCCTCGTGCCGCCGGTGGCCGGCGGCCAGCTGACGATGGTCGGCGCCGTCTTCCTCGCGGTCAGCTGGTATTTCTTCCACCTGATCAGCCAGGCCCTGGAGAACCACTGGGGAGCCTTCCGCTTCAACCTGTTTTTCCTGGTCGGCTGGTTCCTGACGGTCGCGGTCTCGTTCCTCACGCCCTACCAGGCGACCGGCTACGCCTTCTTCGCGGTGTCGGTGTTCCTCGCGTTCGCCCTCCTCAATCCGGACTTCGAGCTCTACGTGTTCTTCATCCTGCCGGTGAAGATCAAGTGGTTCGCCCTGCTCATGTGGCTGGGCTTCGCCTACACCTTTGTGACCGGCGGCTGGAACGCCCGGCTGGCGGTGCTGGCGGCCACGGGGAACTTCCTGCTCTTCTTCGCGGGCGAGATCGTGCAGCGCATGAAGACCGGCCGCCGCCACATGCAGCAGCAGGCCCGCCGCACCACCTTCCGGGAGGACAAAAGTGAGCCGCGCCACCGCTGTGTGGTCTGCGGCAAGACCGACCAGAGCCACCCGCAGGAGGATTTCCGCTACGGCGAGGACGATCGCTGCTATTGTTCGGAGCACCGGCCGAGCGCCGTCAATAAGGCCTGAGCAATGGCTGCGACTCCGGCAACCTTGGGCGACTGGCTCGAACAGGCGCAGAAACTCTACGCCAAGCACAACGTCGCCCTCGGGCAGGTGGCAACCACGGCGCACGACGAGGCGCTCTACCTGCTGTTGCGCACGCTCGACCTGCCGCTCGACAGCAAGTCCGCCGTCCTGCGCCGCAAGCTGTCGGCCGACGAACAGGCCCGCGTGGCCGAGGTTTTCCGCCGACGCACCGAAGAGCATGTGCCCGCCGCCTATCTGACGCGCGAAGCCTTCCTCGGCGAGCACCGGTTCTACGTGGACGAGCGCGTCATCATCCCGCGCTCCTATTTCCTCGAGCTGCTGCCGGAGCAGATCCCGCAGTGGCTGCCGGCGAACCGGCCCGTGAAGCGCGCCGTGGATGTCTGCACCGGCTCAGGCTGCCTCGCCATCCTCCTCGCGCACCAGTTCCTGGAAGCAAAAGTGGACGCCATCGAGCTGTCGCCCGATGCGCTCGCGGTGGCGAAGTTCAACGTCGCGACGCACCGCCTCGCCAAGCGCGTGAAGCTGTTCCATTCGGACGTCTTCGACGCGATTCCGCCGGTGAAATACGACCTGATCCTCAGCAACCCGCCCTATGTGCCGACGCGCGAGCTGCGCGGCTTGCCCGAGGAGTTCAAGCAGGAGCCGGCCATGGCCCTCGACGGCGGCAAGGACGGGCTCGACATCATCCGCAAGCTCCTGCGCCAGTCGCGTGAGCGCCTGCAGCCGCACGGCATCGTCGTGATTGAGGTCGGCGGCCTGCGCGCCGCGATGGACCGGGCCTTCCCCGAGCTCGACCTGCACTGGCTGCATACCGAGGACGGCGAGGACTGCGTGTGCCTTGTGCAGGCCGTCCGGTTGAAGGGTTGGAAGGGTTGATCGAGGTGGAGCGCGGCCTCCAGGCGCGCTTTCATGAATGCGCAGCTACATTCAGGACACACACCAACATCCTCTGGCTTTTGGCCTGTCATTGCGAGGAGCGGAGCGACGAAGCAATCCAGCTGGATCGCCACGGCCCGCTTTGCGGGCCTCGCGATGACAAAAATCCAAAAGCTACGGGCATTTGGTATAAATACCCGGCAACCCGTCCGGAGGCCGGGTTCCACCTCATGCCTGAATCTCCGTTGCCTCCACCGCGCGAGTTGCTTGCATACGGCGCACCCCCGCCATGGACGCGCACTACCTGGAGTTCCTCAGCATGCTGGTGCGGTGGCTGCACATCATCGCCGGCGTGGCGTGGATTGGGTCGTCGTTCTATTTCATCTGGCTCGACAACAGCCTCGACGCACCGGCACCCGGCTCCGACGCGGCGAAGAAGGGCGTGGGCGGCGAGCTCTGGGCCGTGCACGGCGGCGGCTTCTACAACCCGCAGAAATACCTCGTGGCGCCGGCCGCGCTGCCGGAGAAGCTGCACTGGTTCAAGTGGGAGGCCTACACGACCTGGCTCTCGGGCACCGCGCTGCTCGTGCTCGTTTACTGGCTGAAGGCCGGGACGATGATGGTTGATGGCAACGTGCGCGCGCTGACGCCGCTGCAGGCCGTCGGCGTCGGCGCGGCGAGCATGGCCGGCTCGTGGATCGTCTATGACCTGCTCTGCCGCTCGCCGCTCGGCAAGCGCGAGGGCCTGCTCGGTCTCGTGGTGTTCGTGCTCATCGGCGCGCTGGCTTGGGGGTTGTCGCGGCTGCTCGGCGGCCGCGCGATGTTCATCCACGTCGGCACGGCCATCGGCACGATCATGGCGGCGAACGTGTTTTTCATCATCATCCCCGGCCAGCGGCGGATGGTGGCGGCGATGAAGGCCGGGCAGGCGCCGAATCCCGCCGACGGCAAGCGCGCCAAGCAGCGCAGCGTGCACAACAACTATTTCACGCTGCCGGTGCTGTTCATCATGATCAGCAACCACTACGCCTCGACCTACGCGCACGCCCGGAACTGGGCGGTCCTCGTGCTGATGATGGCGGCGGGCGTGGTGATCCGGCATTTCTTCAATCGCAAGCACAAGGGCGTCCATGCCTGGCAATATCCCGCGCTCGGCGCCGGGCTGCTCGGCGTGGTGGCGTGGATGACGCAACCGCGCGTGGTCGAGCTGCCGCCGGTCGAGGGTGAGGTCACGTTCAACCGCGTGCGCGCGATCGTGGGCCAGCATTGCATCCAGTGTCATTCGCCGCAGCCGACCTTCCCCGGCTACACGCAGCCGCAGGCGGGGGTGTTGCTGCATACGCCGGCCGACCTCGTGCAGAACGCGCCGCGCCTCTACCAGCAGGTGGTCGTCACCCGCATCATGCCGCTCGGCAACCTGACGAAGATGACCGACCAGGAACGCGCCGTGCTGGCGGCGTGGGTCAAGGCCGGCGCGAAGATGGAGCCGTGAACGTGATGGCCTGAGCGGACGGGGTCGCCGTTGCGACGCCCCGGCAGGCTCACGGCTTGGCGGCGCGTGTGGGCAGGCCGGCGGCGACCCAGTCCTTCATGCCGCCGGCGTTGGCGACCGCCCGGCCTTCGGCGGCGAGCGCCTCGGCGACCGCGCCAGCCCGCTTGCCGGAGCGGCAATACAGGATGATCTGCTTGTCGCCGACCTGCGCGAGGAAGTCCTTCCATTGCTTCTTCTCCCCGTCGAAATCGCTCTTCGGGAGCAGCACGGCGGGCGCGGCCACGCCGGCCTCGGCCCACTCGGACGGTTCGCGGACGTCCACCAGCACGGCCTGGCCGGCCGCCACGCGTTGCGCGGCTTCAGCCGGGGCGAGCTTCGAGACTTCCGCCGCGGTGACGGCGAGCAGGGAGGCAAACAGGAGGGCGGTGAGGCGGAGCAGGGTTTTCATGCGGTTCAAGATGGACGGTATCCTCGCCAAGACAAGGCCGGGCCGTGTCTCAGGCCTTGGGGGAAACGACCGGCCAGCCGGCCTGGTCCCAGTCGCCGAGCGAGCCGACATTGACGGCGTCAACGCCCTCGCCGCGCAGCTGGGCGGCGGCCATGCCCGAGCGCATGCCGGACTGGCAATACAGCAGCAGCTTCTTGCCGGGATGCTGGGCCAGAAACGCCCGCCATTGCGTCCGGGTGCCGCGCAGGTCGCTCAGCGGCAGCAGGGCCGCCTGCTTGGCCACGCCGCCGCGCCACTCCCCGGGCTCGCGCACATCCACCAGCACGGCGGTGCCGGACTGCAACCCGGCCCGGGCGGCGGGCAGGTCCAGACCGCGGCGGGACAGGAACACTTGCCGGAACACGAGGAAACCACCGACGGCGGCGAGGATGATCCAGAACAGGCTCATGGCTTGGGTTGGTTGATCATGAAATAGAGCACCGGCACGGCGAAGCGGCTGATGAGCAGCGAGGCAATCTCGCCGAACATCAGGCTGATGGCCAGGCCCTGGAAGATGGGGTCCGCCAGGATCACGCTGGCGCCGACGACCACCGCGAGCGCGGTGAGGAGCATGGGGCGGAAACGCACCGCCCCGGCCTCGACCACCGCCTCGGCCAGCGGCAGGCCCTGCGCGCGGCGCAGCTCGATGAAATCAACCAGGATGATCGAGTTGCGGACGATGATGCCGGCGCCGGCCATGAAGCCGATCATCGAGGTGGCGGTGAAGAACGCGCCGAACAGGGCGTGCGCCGGCAGGATGCCGATCAGGGAGAGCGGGATCACGACCATGATGACAAAGGGCGTCCGGTAGCTCCGGAACCAGCCGACGACGAGCATGTAGATCAGGATGCACACGGCGGCAAAGGCCAGGCCGAGATCGCGGAAGACCTCGAGCGTGACGTGCCACTCGCCATCCCACTTGATGGCAGGCTCCAGCTCGCTGTCGGGCTGGCTGGAGTGGTAGAGGGTGATGGCGGGCGCGGTGCCGCCGAATTCGCGGCCGTCGAGCTTGGCCAGCTCCCGGTTCATCGCGAAGAGCGCATAGGCCGGGCTGGCGATCGCGCCGGCGACATCGCCCGTGACGTAAACGACGGGACGCAGGTTCTTGCGGTAGAGGTTCCGCTCGCCGAGGTGGTGCTCCAGGGTGACGAGCTCGCCGAGCGGGATGAGGGGCCGCGCGCCGGCCGGGAGGCTGGCGCCGCGATCGGAACGCACCTGCAGCGCGAGCAGATCTTCGGGCCGGTTGCGGCGGTCGCGGGGCAATTCGAGGATCAGATCCACATCCTCGCGATCCAGCGGCTGGTGCAGCAGGTCCACGCGGACGCCGGAGACGGCGGTGCGGATGGTGCGCGCGATGGTATCGACGCTGATGCCGTGCAGGGCGGCCTTGGTGCGATCCACGGCCAGGTGGACGGTGGCCTGCGGCTCCTCCACATACCAGTCCACATCCACGACACCCTTGGTCTGGAGGAAAATCTGCTTCACCCGCGTGGCGAGCGCGAGGCGGGTTTCCCCGGTCGGGCCGTAGATCTCGGCCACGAGGGTCTGGAGCACCGGCGGCCCGGGCGGCACCTCGGCGACGGCGATGGCAGCGCCGTGCCGGGCCGCGATGGCGGCCAGGCGCGGGCGGACGCGCAGCGCGATGTCGTGGCTCTGGGCGCTCCGCTCCTCCTTCGGGCGCAGGTTGACCTGCAGGTCGGCGACGTTGGCCCCGCGCCGCTGGAAGTAGTGGCGGACGAGACCGTTGAAGTTGAAGGGCGCGGCGGTGCCGGCGTAGATCTGGTAGTCGCGCACCTCGGGCTCGGTGCGGACGGCGGCGGCCAGCTCGCGGGCGACGCGGGTGGTCTCCTCCAGCGTGGAGCCCTCGGGCATGTCGATGATGACCTGGAACTCCGACTTGTTGTCGAAGGGCAGCATCTTCACCTGCACGAAGCCCAGGAGCACGAGGGACACCGCCCCGAGCAGAAGCGCGGCGACGCCGCCGAGAAAGGCCCAGCGCCAGCGCGCCCGCGCGACCAGCGGGTCCATCACTCGGTGGTAGAGGCGCGTGAAGAAATCATCCGGCGCCATCTCGGCCGGGGCGGGTGCGGTGCCGTCCGCGGGCGCGGCAAAATGCCGGCGCAACACCCGGAGCGCAGCCCACGGGGTGACGGTGAAGGCGACCAGCAGGGAGAAGAGCATGGCCGCGCTCGCGCCGATCGGGATCGGGCGCATGTAGGGCCCCATCAGGCCGCCCACAAAGGCCATGGGGAGCACGGCGGCGATGACAGCCCAGGTGGCGAGCACCGTCGGGTTGCCGACCTCGCTGACCGCCTCGACGGCGACCGCGTGCAGGGCGCGGCCGCGGTTGGCGGGCAGGCGCTGGTGGCGGACGATGTTTTCCACGACGACGATGGCGTCGTCCACGAGGATGCCGATCGAGAAGATCAGCGCAAAGAGCGTGATGCGGTTCAGCGTGTAGCCATAGAGGTAGAACACCAGCAGGGTCAGGCCGAGGGTCACCGGGATGGCGAGGAGCACGACCAGCGACTCGCGCCAGCCGAGGAAAAACAGGATGAGCAGGGCGACGCCAAAGACCGCGATGCCCATGTGCAGCAGGAGCTCGTTGGACTTCTCGCTGGCGGTGGCGCCGTAATCGCGAGTGAAGGCGACCCCGACATCGGCGGGCAGGAGCACGCCGCGCAGGCGGTCCACGGTGGAGTGGAGGGATTGCACCACGGTGACGGCGTTGGCGCCCGGGCGCTTGGCGACGCTGAGCGTGACGGCGGCCTCCTCGCCGGGGCCGCCGGGCTGGCCAAACAGCACGTAGTCGGCGGGCTCGGCGGGCCCGTCGGTGAGGGTGGCGACATCGCGGAGGTAGATCGGGCGCGATTGCCAGGTGCCGAGGACGAGGTTGGCGGCGTCGCCGGCATCGCGGAGATAGGCGCCGGTCTCGACCAGCAGGTCGCGATTGGCGGTGGCGATCGTGCCGTCCTGGCTGCGGGCGTTGGCGGCGCGGAGGGCGGCGGCGAGGTCGTCGAGGGTGAGCGCGCGGGCGGCGAGCTTGACGGGATCCACCTGCACCCGGAGCTGGCGGCGGACGCCGCCGATGAGCGTGGTCTCGGCCACATCGGGCAGCGCCTTGACGGCGTCGTCGAGCTGGGCGGCCAGGCGGCGGAGAGTCAGGTGGTCGTGCGTGCGGCTGTGCAGGGTCAGCGCCGCGACGGGGACATCGTCAATGGTGCGCGGCTTGATAAGCGGCGCGCTGACGCCCGGCGGGATGCGGTCGTAGTTGGCCTGCAGCTTCTGGTTGAGCCGAACCAGGCTTTGCTCGAGGTCGGAGCCGACCTGGAAGCGAACGATGACGAGCGAGCGGCCGGGGCTGGAGGTGGCGTAGAGGTATTCGACGCCGGGGATTTCCCAGAGCAGTTTTTCCATCGGCCGCGTGACGCGGTTCTCGACCTCGCGGGCGGTGGCGCCGGGCATGGCGACGATGACGTCCACCATAGGCACCTTGATCTGCGGCTCCTCCTCGCGCGGGAGCATGATCACCGCAAAGGCGCCCAGGAGCAGGGAGGCGATCACCAGCAGCGGGGTGATGCGCGAATCAATGCACAGCGCGGCCAGCCGGCCGGCGAAACCGTGCGGGGGTTGCGTGCCGGGAGAACTCATGGCTGGGCGGTGACCGGCTGGCCGTCGCGGAGGGTCGCCGGCGGGGTGAGCACGACGGCCTCCCCGGCGTTGAGGCCCGCCAGGATTTCAGTGCGGTCGCCCACCGCGCGGCCGGTCTTCACCAGGCGCAGGACGGCGTGGCCGCCTTCGACCACGAAGACGCGCTCCATCTGGCCAAAGCGGGTGACGGCGGTAGCCGGCACGAGGAGGGCCTCGCCGTGACCGGTCAGGACTTGCAGGCGGGCAAACTGGCCGGAGCGGGCGGTGCCGTCGGGCAACGCGATCTTTACCAGCACGGAACGGCTGACGGCATCGGCGGCGGCGGATATTTCCTCGAGGCGGCCGCTGACGGGCGCGGCGTTGTCGTCGAGCGAAACGGGGACAGTGTCGCCGATGCGCAGGTCGGTCGCGGCCTGTTCGGGCACGGCGCCCTCGGCCCGGAGCCGCTGGGTGGACTCGAGCACGAGCAGCGGCAGGCCGGGGGTAGCGAGGTCGCCGGGCAGCACATGCTTTTCCGTGATGACACCGGCAAACGGCGCGCGGACCGTCGCGTAGGCGAGCATGGCCTCGGCCTCGGCGGCGGCGGCCTGGGCGAAGCGGAGGCGATCCTCGGCCTCGCTCAGGGCGTCGGTCGGATTGACGCCGCTGCGGACGAGGGTGCGCTGGCGTGCCGCCTGGCGCTCGGCCTCGGCAAGCTGGGCTTGGGCCTGGTGGAGGCGGGCCGCGGCCTCGGGCGCGTTCAGGGTGAGCAGGATGTCACCGGCGGCCACCGTGGCGCCGAGGCCGAGGGGGAAGGTGGCGACGGTGCCGGTGAGTTTGGCCGCGAGGCTGGCGCGCTCGGCCGGCCGGACGGTGGCGGGAGCCTCGAGCAGGAGGGGCAGCGCCTCGCGCGCGACCGCGCCGGTGCGGACCGGCAGGGCGGGACCGGTGGGTGTGGCCGCCGCCTGATGGGACCGGCCGCAGCCAGCCAGCGCCAGTGCGGTGAAAAGAGCGAGGAGCGCGCGCGCGATCATGGTTATTAAGGTTTGCCGCCCCAGTGGATGATGCCGTCGTCGCCCAGCCAGCCGAGCTTGCGCAGGACAAGGCTGGGCGGGCAGAAGCCGGTGAAGGCCGATTGGATGAGGTTCAGGCCCACGAAGCAGGGGAGCAGCAGCCACCCCGGGCTCATGAAGTGGGCCAGCGCCACGCCCAGGAGGACCATGGAACCGGCCAGGACGCGGATAAAGAGGTCGATTTTCATAAAAGTGAATGAGCAAATACGCATATGCTTGCATTGCTGTCAAGCGGCCATTTGCTGGAGCCATGTCCCGCCAGTTTCCCCTGAATGAGCATGCGATCGAGATCGTCGCCCGCCGCTTTGCCGTGCTGGCCGAACCGATGCGCCTGCGGCTGATCCAGGCCCTGTTCGACGGGGAGAAGAACGTGACCGAACTCACGACTTTGACCGGCGGCACGCAGGCGAACATCTCGCGTCACCTGCAGACGCTCATCGCGGCGCATGTGCTCGCGCGCCGGAAGGAGGGGTTGCAGGTTTACTACCGGATCAGTGACCCGACGATCGCCAGGCTGTGCGCGTTGGTGTGCGGGAGCCTGGAAAAAACCCTGGCCCGGCAGGCGGGCTCTTTCGGCGGATAAATCCGGCGGTCGGTGCGGCCTGCCCTCCGGGGTTTCAGCCTCAGCGGCCCGGGAAGCCGCCGAACCATTTTTGCACGCGGTCGCCGAGGGCGCCGGTGTCCTGCCGGTGGGTGAACTCGTTGGTCGCGGGCTGGTAGGTGTAGTCGGCGGCCCAGGCGCGGTGATGCGCGGCGAGCTCCGCGATGGCGGCGACGAGCCGGCGGGCCTCGTCGTCGGTCGTGGTGGGATGGAGCGAGACGCGCACCCAGCCGGGTTTTTCGGTCTGGTCGCCGCGGTTGATCTGGTCGGTGATGGACTTGGAGTGGGCGCGGGTGACGTGCAGGAGGTAGTGGCCGTAGGTGCCGGCGCAGGAGCAGCCGCCGCGGCTCTGGATGCCGAAACGGTCGTTGAGGAGCCGGACGGCGAGATTGTAGTGCAGGTCGTCGATGTAGAAGGAGAGGATGCCGAGGCGGTCGCGGTGCTGGTCGGCGAGGAGGTGCAGGCCGGGGATGGCCAGGAGACGGTCCCAGACGAGATCGAGGAGCTCGTGTTCGCGGCGCTGGATGGCGGCGACGCCCATGGCCTCCTTGAGGCGGATGCAGAGGGCGGCGCGGATGGCCTGGGTGAAGCCCGGGGTGCCGCCGTCCTCGCGGGCCTCGATGTCGTCGAAATACTTGTGCTCCCCCCAGGGATTGGTCCAGTTGACGGTGCCGCCGCCGGGGTTGTCGGGCACGCGGTTGGTGTAGAGTTTCTTGGCGAAGATGAGGACGCCGCTGGTGCCGGGGCCGCCGAGGAACTTGTGCGGGGAGAAATAGATCGCATCGAGCCAGCCGTCGGGATGGGCGGCGGGGTGCATGTCGATGTCGATGTAGGGGGCGCTGGCGGCGAAATCCACGAAGCAGAGGCCGCCGGCGCGGTGCAGGCGCGCGGCGATCTCGTGGTAGGGGGTGAGGATGCCGGTGACGTTGGAACAGCTGGTGACGGCGGCGATCTTCACGCGGCGGTCGCGGTATTCCGCGAGCAGGGTGTCGAGGTGGGCGAGGTCCACGAGGCCGTCGGCGGTGGCGTTGATGACGCGGACTTCGGCGACGCTCTCGATCCATGAGGTCTGGTTGGAGTGGTGCTCCATGTGGGTCACGAAGACAATGGGCCGGTCGGCCGGCGCGAGCTGGACGAGGTGGCGGTATTTCTCGTGGACCCGGAGGCCGAGGATGCGCTGGAGCTTGTTGACGACGGCGGTCATGCCGGCGCCGTAGCAGATGATGGCGTCGCCGGCATCCGCGTGGACGTGGGCCTTGATGAGGTGCAGCGCCTCGTGGTAGGCGCGGGTCATGGTGGAGCCGGTGACCGAGGTCTCGGTGTGGGTGTTGCCGATGAAGGGCGCGATTTCCTCCGCCATCAGCTTTTCGATGGGGCCGAACATGCGGCCGCTGGCGGTCCAGTCGGCGTAGAGGATGCGCTGACGGCCAAAGGGGGTCGCAAAGTCCTGGTCGAGGCCGATGATGCCGGCGCGGAACGGGGCGAAGTAGGATTCGAGGCTCATGGCAGGAGGGAGGGAGACGGACGATGGCCGAAGCCGGACGAACCTTCAACCCGCAACGGCCGGGTTAGGCCGAAAGGACCAGCCGCGACAAGGGGTGGCGCACCCGGCGGGGTCGCCGCGCAACGACGGTTTCGTTCACACCCGGCGGGAGTCGCCGGTCAGCCGCGCTTCTTCCGGGGCGTGACGTTCTTCATGCCGCCGGCCACCGCGGGCTTGGCGCCGCCGTTGTTGATCGGCAGGTCGGGCTCAGGCATCCGGTTGATGATCATCTGTTGGGCGATGGTGAAGAGGCCGTTGATGGTCGAGTAGAGCGCGAGGCCGGAGGCGAAGGTGTAGCAGAAGAGCGTGAAGATCCAGGGCATGACCTTGAACATCACCTGTTGCGCCGGATCGGTGGCCGGGGTCGGCGTGAGCTTCATCTGGAAGATCATGGTCGCGCCCATGAGGAGGGGCATGATGTTGACGTTCAGGTGGGTCAGGCCGAGGAGGGGCAGCGTGACGGTGCCGAAGGAATAGATCGTGTCCGGTGCCGAGAGATCGTGCGCCCAGAGGAAGGGGGCGAAGCGCAATTCGGAGGCGCTCTGCAGCATGGAGAAGAAGCCGATGAAGAACGGGATGGTGATGAGGATTGGGATGCAGCCGCCGACCGGGTTGACCTTGTTCTCCTTGAAGAGGCGGAGGGTCTCGGCCTGCATCTTCTGGGGATTGTCCTTATATTTCTCGCGCATGTCCCGCATGTGCGGCTGGAGTTTCGCCATGCGCTTGGCGGAACGGGACGCGGCGAGCGTGAGCGGGAGGAAGACGACCTTGAGGATGAGCGTGGTGATGACGATGGCCCAGCCCCAGCTCGGCACAAGCGAGTGCACCCAGGTCATGATGGTCAGCAGGAGCGGGGCGAAGAAGCCGGAGAAGAAGATTTTGCCGATGCCGCTGCTGAACTGCATGACCTTTTCCTCGCGGTGCTTGAAAATGTCGGAATTCGCGAAGCGCTTGTATTCCTTCGGGCCGGCGTAGTAGCTGGCGCCGAAGGTCGTGCTCGCGCCGGCGGCGAGCGGCGGGAGGTCGAACTGCGCGTAGGCGGTGACGCCATAGGCCGAGCGGTTCTCCGCCGGCAGCAGCGGGTTGACCTTCACGCGCTCGATGCGCACGCCGGCGCCGGGCTGGTCGGGCGTGAGGATCATCGCGAAGAACTGGTTCTTGACCGCGGCCCAGCGGATGGCGGCGGGCTTGTCGAGGTGGGTCGGCGGCGGGGCGGAGCTGAAGAAGCCGGAGCTGGCCAGCTCGTCGCGCTGGACGAAATGGGCGTCCTCGCCGTCATAGTAGCCGACGTTGAGGTAGATGCCGGTGTCGGTCTCGCTGAGCGGGATGGCGGTGCCGAGGTTAAAAACGGCGCGGGGCAGGACGACCGGGGCGTCCGACAGGTTGCGGAAGGTGGTCTCGTGGCGGAGCTGGTAGTCGTCCCGGCCGGGCACCTTGGCCAGCGAGTAGCGGCGCGTGACCTCGAGGCTGGGTGTGCGGGCGCGATAGACGACGTCGGTGGCGGACTGTTCCACCAGCGTGTAGGCAACAGTGCGGTCGGCGCCGGGGAAATCGGTGAGGCTCAGGGCGGCAGCGGCCTGGCTGGCGTTGAGCGTGTAGCGCTCGGGACCGGGCCGGCCCTTCGCGTCGAGGTGGGCGGCTTTTTTGAGCAAAGCGATGGAGTCGACGGCGCCACCGCGATTGGTGAATTTCACCTCGAGGAACTCGTTGGCGAGAGTGACAAACGTGGCTGGGGCGGAAGCGGCGGCGGGCGCGGCGGTGAGGGTGGCGTCGCTTGGCGAGCTGGCCGGGCCGGCGGCTGGAGCCTCGTTGGTGGCCAGCGGGCTGCCACTGGTGGCGGCGGGCGCGGGCGCGCGGACGGGCTGCTGGGGTGCATGGCGTGCGCTGATGTAGAAGCTCGCCATGGCGGCGACGAGGAGCAGCACCCCGATGATGGTGTTCTTTTTATCCATGAGAAGGAGAAGACGGGCGAGGGACGGCCACGCAGGCCGGTTTGCGCAACGGCACCGGATCCTCGCCACCCGGGTGCCAGGGGCCGCACTTGGCCAGGCGGCGCAAGGTGAGGCCCGTGCCGACAATCAGGCCGTGCTCGGCGAGCGCCCCGCAGGCGTAGTGGGAACAGGTCGGCGCGAAGCGGCAGCCGCCGGTCGGATCGAGCACGACCAGGGCCGGCGAGAGCGTCCGCTGATAGACCCAGATCAGCCCGCGCGCGGCGCGGGCGGGGAGATCAACGAGGGTCGGTCGGTTGGCGGGCATCAGGTGGAGGGGCGGGCCAGTTTGTGGCAGATATCGGCGAATTTTTTCTCCACCTCGACAAATTCCAGACGCAGGAGGGCGGCGCGGGCGGTGAGGATGAGGTCGAGGCCGGGGGGCACGAGGGACTGGTGTTTACGGTAGATGGCGCGGAGGCGGCGCTTGGCGCGGTTGCGTTGGACGGCGTTGCCCACGGCGGACCGGGCGGCGACGACACCGACCCGGGCGGCGGCCGTCGCCGCGGGGCCCGGGCGGGGGGCCCAGGTCAGAAGAAAGGCTCCGCAGTCGAGGCGGCGACCCCGTTCGCGGACGGAGCTAAAATCGGCGTTGCGCCGCAGGCGTTGCCCGGCGCGGAGGCGCATCCTCAGACGACAGTCAGGCGCTTCCGGCCCTTGCGGCGGCGGGAGGCGAGGACCTTGCGGCCACCCCGGGTGGCCTTGCGAGCGCGGAAACCGATCTTGCGGGCGCGTTTCTTGCGATGCGGGCGGAATGTAGGCTTCATGGTTGGATAGAGAAAAGAGGGTCAGGTTCGCGGGGCGGGGCGGGGGGTGTCAAGCGAGAGGTTTTCGGCTATTTCGCCCGGCGGCAAGCCCGCGCCGCTTACATTCTCGCCCTGGCTTTCGCGTGTGAACAGCCTGCGCATAAATAGTTTTTGCGTTCGGGCGCGGCCGCCGCGACCTTGGGCGCGTGCCCGCCTCATGCCGCTCATCGACCCCTTCACCGGACGCGAAACCCACCTCGTCGGCGCCCGCCTCCCCGGCCCGGAAGGACGGGCCGCTGTTCTGGACGGTCACCGGCAACGACTTCGGGCGCTCGATCACCTGGGCCAAGCGGCAGCCCAATGCTCTATCGCAACAGATAAGGACCGCTCTCTCGTCCTCGCTGCCGAAGACGAAGTAGGCCTGCTGGAGTTGACCGGCGGTGAATGGGCCGCGCTGGGCCAGGCCATCCGCGCCTTCCGGGCCACGCTGCCCCTGGTGCGGCTGGAAGACTTTGGCTTTAGCGCGGAAGCCGACGACCCCTTTGAGGCCAACACGGTGCAGTTGCGGCGCATCGGCGGCGGCGTGGAAGCGCTGGCCTTCGTGGACGCGGCGCTCTCGGTCTATAAATTTTTCCTGTTTCGCGAGGGCGGCGACGTCGGGGCGACCTTTGCCTTCCGCGGGGGCGAGGGCGAGGTGCTGGAGGCCACCGCCGTGCCCGGCAGCTACCACATGCTGTTCGAGAAGCTGCGGCTCATCCATGAATTCGGCATGCCCACGGAAATCGCGGGCCTCACGCCCGAGGGTATCCTCGTGGCAAAACAGACCCTCGGCCGTGCGCTACCGGAGCAGACGGATGTCTCCGGGCTCGAGCCGGGGCGGCTCATCCCGATCCCCTCGCGTTTCCTCCGCGCGAACCGCGACCATCCTCGGCTGGCCTTCCTCGACGGTGCGCCCTGGCTCGTGGCCGACACCCACGACCGCAACGTCGTCAGTGACGAGCGAGGGGTGCGGCGTGTCATCGACCTTGTGGCCGCGCCGTTGCCGCCGGAATGGCTGGGACAGCGCCGCCTCTTCGCGGACTGGATCGAGCGCGCCCGGCACGACCCGCAGGCCGGGGCGCTGGCGGTGGTGGATGATTCGGAGCTGTGAGGGAGGGCGGATTATTTTTAATCCGCCGCGGCGCGTTGGGGACAACGCGCCCTACTTGCGGTTCAGGAACTCGAGCACCTTCTCGGCCTGGTGATCGGTCTGCTTCTCGTCGTGATAGACGACCTTGCCGCTGCGATCCACGAGGTAGGCCTCGCGGGCGGCCATCGGGCCGGCGCCGTTCTGGCCGAAGGCCTTGATCACGGCCTTGTCGGTGTCGGCGAGCAGCGGGAAGGGGAAGTGGTTCGCGTCCTTGAACTCCTTCTGCTTTTCGACCGGGTCGGTGCTGACGCCGATGACGGCGACGCCCTTGGCCTTGAGGTCCGCAGCCGCGTCGCGCAGGGAGCAGCCCTGCTTGGTGCAGCCGCCGGTGAGGGCCTTCGGGTAGAACCACACGAGCGTGTAGTCGTTGGCCTTGTAAACCTCGCCGAGGTTGAGGGTGGAGCCGTCGTCGGTCTTGGCGGAGATGACGGGTGCGGCAGCGCCGACTTGGAGGGCCTCGGCGCCGAGCCGGGCGAAGAAGGAGATAAGGGCGGAGAGCATGAGCAAGGCGTGGATAACTTTCATGGAACCTCAGGCTACTCACGGTGCACGCCATGGCAAGCGGCGCGAAACCCCGCGGCAACGCGCGGCGGACAGGGCGCGCCGGGACCGGTTCCTAAAAAAATTGTTTATGTCGGCGAAGTGTTTTCGGCGCGGAACTCCGCCGCGCCGCCGCGTTCTCTGGGGGTGTCATCCCGTGCCTGGCTCGGGGCGACACCAACCAACCAAACCAACATGAACCAGAAATTCCTGCTCAAAAAGCTCCTCCTTTCCGCCGCGGCGGCCCTCAGCCTCGCGACTTTCGCGCGCGCCGACGTGCCGCTCGCCACTCCGCCCCCGGCGGCCCCGACGCCCGCGGGCCAGGGCCTGCTCGGCCAGAAATACGCCAGCTTGAACTACAGCTATATCAATCTCGATGCGCCGACCCACGCCGACAACTTCAGCTTCGGCTTCAACCAGCCGCTCAATGTCGGGCTCGACGCCGTGTTCAGCTATGACTGGATGCAGACGGGCCTGCTGGCCGGCGACCGGTTGAACCAACAGAGCGTCACGGCCGGCCTGCGCGCCTTCAGCAACGCCTTTGCGTGGGGCAAGCCCTATGTCGAGGCGGGCGGCGGCTACGCCTGGCAACGCGGCTATGGCACCTCCGACAACTCCTTTGTCTGGAGCGTCGCCGTCGGCGCCGAGTTCCAGTTGGCCCCGGCTGTCACCGTGACCCCGTTTGTCAAGTATGCCGATGCCCCGGACCTCGCGGGCCGCGGCGCGTTCAACTTCGGCGTGAAGGCCAACTACTGGGTGGACAGCCAGTGGGCGGTCACCGCCGGCATCGCGCGCGATGACGACCAAAATACTTCGTTCACGGTCGGAACAAACTTCCGCTTCTGAGGACTCAACCCTCTTCTGCCGCAAGGCAGAGTGTGTGCAGATGGGCCGCGGTGCAGGGGTGCGCCGCGGCCCCTTGCGTTTTTGAGGATCAGCCCAGAGCCGAGACGAATCAGCCTTGGCCAATCTTTGCTTATTAAGCAAAGGTTCACGCGCGCGCTGCGCTCATGAGCGTGACGGCAACCCTTGCTTAATACGCAAGGGTTCCGAAGGCGGCGTGTTGCCCGTGAACGGGCAATCCCGGCAGAAAACGTCCGGTCACAGCGGCGCGTGGAAGCCGCAGGAGGCGCCGACCCAAGTGCGGCCCTTGTTGAAGTCCACGCCATGCATCGCGCCTTTGGTCAGGCGCACGAGCTGGTTGACCAGCTTCGGCATCCCGGTGCCGTCGCCGGCATAGATGAGCCGCACCTCGGCCTTGGCCGGGCCGTCGGGCGTCTCCATCACCGGCGCGTAGGCGACCTTGCGCTGCAGGAGCCACTCGCCGGGTTTTTCGACGGCGGCGAGCTTCTCGCGCGTCGGGGCGATGTCCACGCCGAGGCCGGCGAAGGAGTAGAGGGGCTTGAGCACGTAGTTCTCCAGATCGGCCGGGATGTTGCCGCCAAGCTCGCTGACGAAGCGGCAGTCGGGCGCGTAGGGGCTCCTGAGGTGGGGCAGGGTGTGCTTGCTGATGCGGAAATACCAGTTGGGGTGCCCGGCCCACTGCACGTCGATATCCTCGAAGAAACTGAACTTCATCGGCGGGTTCTTGCGCAGCAGCTCGTCGAAGATGACGCGGTTGAAGATGCGCTCGATGCGCACCTCGCGGCCCCCCGAGCCGTAGAAGAGCTGCTGGCCACGCTTGATGACCTTCGTGACACAAAGCGGCTTGATGCCGAGCATCGCGTGGGTGCAGGCGAAATCGATGCGGGTCTTCTGCTGGTCGGGGGTGATCTCCAGCAGGACGACATTCTCCGGCAGGCAATTGCCGAGGATGGCGCGTCGGAGGTCGGCGAGATAGTGTTCTTCGTCGAGTCCGCCGAGGTAAGGCGTGAAGTCGGCCGGGATTTCCGGGAAGTGCCTTTTGTAAGCGGCGGCGAGCAGCGCCTGCCAGCAGGCGACGGTCGGGAAGCCCTGCAGCTCGATCAGTTGCGGCAGCACCTTGCCCGAGACGTCGCGGCACAGCGCAAAATCCACGGCGAGGAAATGCGGCCACTCGGTTTCCTTCGGCACCTCGAGGCCGGCGGGGATCGCGGTTTTCGCATGCGCGCGGAAGGCCGGCTTCGTCAGCTGACCGACGATGTCGTTGGACGCGGCGACCAGCGTCTCGGTCGTGTCCGCGTCGAGAAACAGCGGCGATTCCGCCACGCGAAAATCCACCGGCCAATACATCGCCTTGTTCAGCTCCGCCATGAATGCCTGGTAGCGCGCTTCGGTGAACGCGGCGTTGTAGCGCTGGCGGATGGCGGGGATCATAGGACGGAAATCGCGGAAACGCGAAAGAGCGGAACCACGGAAGCAAACTGACGAAAAGAGGCAATCGGAAGAGGAGAGAACATCGGACTCAGCGTTTCAGCTCTTCCGTGTTTCCGCGATTCCGACGCCTTAAATCAGGAACTTCCCCTTCGCCATGACCTGCTCGTCGTCGAGCCAGATGTCGAAATGGCGGCCGACGCAGTCGATGTGGGTCGTGCTCTTCCAGGTCTGGCCGGTGTGCTCGCAATAAGGATGGCCGAAGGCGATGTGAATGCCGGGCAACTTCTCGTCCTGCAGGATATGGCCGATGATGTGGGTGCAGGCGAGGTTGGTGCCGATGGCGAACTCGCCGACGCGATTCGAGTTCTCATCCGTGTGGCAATACTTGTCGAACTCCTCGAGCAGCTCCTTGTTCGAGCAAGCCAGCTTCGCGATGCGGTTGTCCTTGATGTCGATCGTCAGGGGCGTGGCGCCGATGTCGCCGTATTTCTGGCAGAGGTAGTCGCCGACGACGCCGTCCACGACGAAGCGGCCGTTGGAGTTGAAGGGCGAGGTGAAGATCTCGCCGCCGGGCAGGTTGCCCCACTTGGCGGGGGTGATGAGGCCGGAGGTCTTGACCCAGTTAAGCTTCGGCGAGAGCTCGGCGACATAGTCGGTGCCGGCGGCGGTCTTGCACGTGACGCGCTTCGTGCGGCGGCACTTCTCGATCAGTTTCTGGGAGAGGGCGTCCACCGCGAGGAAGTCGGCGCGCATGCCCTCGACCATGATCTGCTTGTTGATGTTCACCATGTGGCCGTGCCGGATGTGGCGCGGGTTGACGACGTCCATCATCTGCATGCGGGTGCGGAGCTCGCCGGTCTGGGTGATGCAGGCGTAGATGCTGACCTGCGATTTCGCGAGGTCCTCGAGCACGGCGGCGGGCATGTCGCGGTGGGGGCGGGCGCCGTATTCCTCGAGGACGAGGACGTTGTAGCGTGCGCCGATCTTCTCGATCTCGGCGACGAGGGCGGCGGCGATCTCGGCGCTGGCCTGGTCGGTGATGAGGGTCAGGCGCTCGTCGCGCTGCAGCTTGAGGCAGACGTGGATGGCGTTGTGCGCGCCGGCGGCGAGCGCGGGATCGAAGGTGGCGGGCAGCGAGGACGTGTGCGGCATGCGGGAGGCGGTGGACAGCGGGTCAGAGATCAAGGCCGTGGTGGGTTTCGGAAATGATGTAATCCACCACGGCTTTGAGGTCTTTGGTCCGGTTGTAAACCTCAACCTGCCGGTCGGCGCCGGTGCCGTGGGCGAGGATTTGCTGCACGTGGTTCACCTCGGCGCGGGAGCCGAGTTCATCCACCACGTCATCAATGAATTCGAGCAGCTCAGCGATGAGGTCGCGGGTGGGGACCTCCTCCTGCTTGCCGAAATCAATCATCTTGCCCTTGATGCCGTAGCGGGAGGCGCGCCAGCGGTTTTCGTTTATGAGGCGGGCGCGGTAGGTGCGGAAGCCGAGATTGTTGCGGTGCAGCTTGTGGAGCTTGGCGATGACGGCCTGCATGATCGCGGCGAGGCAGACGGTCTCGTCCACGCGCATCGGGATGTCACAGACGCGGAATTCCAGCGTGTGGAAGAGCGGGTGGAGGCGGATGTCCCACCAGATCTTCTTGGCGTTGTCGATGCACCCGGTCCGGATGAGCAGGTTGACGTAGCTGTCGAACTCCTCGACGGACTCGAACAGGTCGGGGATGCCGGTGCGCGGGAAGCGCTGGAAGACCTGCAGGCGGTAGGAGGCGAAGCCGGTGTTGCGGCCGACCCAGAACGGCGAGTTGGTGGACAGCGCGAAGATGTGCGGCAGAAAGTAGCGCGCGGTGTTCTGGAGCTGGATGGCGGTCTCGCGGTCGGGCATGCCGACGTGGACGTGCAGGCCGAAGATGAGGTTGGCGCGCGCGATCTGCTGGAGGTCGTTCAGCACGCCCTGGTAGCGTTCGCCGGCGGATATCTTCTGGTCAATCCAGTGGGAAAACGGGTGCGTGCCGGCGGCGGCGATGCGGAGGCCGGCCTTTTTCGCCAAGCCGGCCAGGTCGCGGCGGAGGCCGGTGACGGAGCGGCGCGCGCAGGCGATGTCGTCGCAGATGTCGGTGCCGACCTCGACGACGGACTGGTGCAGTTCCGGGCGCACGCGCTCCTTGAGGAGGACCTTGCCGTTCTCGATGATCTCCTCGATGTGGGACTTCAGCTCCCGCGTGACCGGATCGACGATCTGGAACTCCTCCTCGATGCCGAGGGTAAACTTGGGTTTTTTGCGGGTGGCCATGGGGCGATAATCAGGGGGCGGAGGACGGAGGACGGGGGGCGGAAGAAGGGCGCATATCCGCGAACGTCATCCTGAGCGAAGCGAAGGATCCAGTGGCACGAGGAAATCCATCTGGATTCTTCGCTGCGCCCAGAATGACAGCCCAAGGAAATAACGAGGTCTTCGTCATTTTTTCTTCGGCAGCGCGGCGGGCTGGCCGGTCTTCACCGCGCCCTGCACGTAGGCGCCCCAGATGGTGTTATTGCGGTCGGGCGAGTGAGCCTTGGCCTTGCGAACGAGCATCTTCGCGGCGGCCTCGACGACCCAGGCAAAGTTCTCCGCGCCGACGGACTTGCGGTCGGCGTCCGGCGCGGGATTGCAGAAGTCGATGGCGTAGGGCACGCCGCCGCTCACGCCGAACTCGACGGTGTTGAATTCGTAGCCGAGGGCGTGGTTGAGCGTGAGCACATCGCGCTCGATGCGGGCGAGCAGCTCCTTCGAGCCCGGCGGGCGGTCCACGACGTAGCGCAGGTGGTGCGGGTTGCGCGGCTCATACTGCATGATGCGGACATCGGTGCCGCCGATGCAGTAGCAGCGGTAGTAGTCGTCGAAGTGCACCTCGGATTGCAGGAGCATGACGAGCTGGCCGGTCTCGTTGTAGGCCTTGAAGAACTCGTCGCGGTCGCGGACCTTGTAGACGTTCTTCCAGCCGCCGCCGGAGTGCGGCTTGAAGTAGGCCGGCCAGCCGATGTGCGCGAAGATGGCGTCCCAGTCCAGCGGGTAGGCGAGGTTGCCGAAGGACTCGGCGGAGCAGTCGGCGGGCATCTCCTTCGAGGGGAGGAGGACGGTCTTCGGCACGGCGACGCCGAGCTTGGTCGCGAGGCAGTTGTTGAAATATTTCTCGTCGGCCGACCACCAGAACGGGTTGTTGACGACGGCGGTGCCGTTGAGGGCGGCGTTCTTCAGGTAGGCGCGGTAGAAGGGGACATCCTGCGAGATGCGGTCGAGGATGACGGCATACGGCGTGGGCTCGCCCTGCCGGACTTGGTTGATGAGCACCTCCTCGGCGGTGATGCCCGGCTCGTTCATGGCGTTGATGCGTTCGATGAGCGCCTGCGGGAAGCTGCGTTCCTTGCCGTGGAGGATGCCGATTTTTTTCATGCCCGCAGTGTGCGGTGGCGGAGGGGAAAAGTGGAGCCGAATCACGCCGGACGGGGGAAAATCCGGCCGGGCCGGGGCCGGCCTTAAAAACCCGCTTGCTTCACCCCGGCCCGCCGCTGGCATGGCGGCACCACGCACCATGCCGCGCCCGCGCCCCAACGACGCCCCGCTTCGCCTCCACCGACGGTTTCGCTCCCATGGCCTGCGCGGCCTGCGCGACATCGTCGTGTGGCTGCCGCCCGGCTACGGCCGGATCCGGGGGCGGCGGCATCCGGTGGTCTATTTTCAGGACGGACAGAACATCTTCGATCCCCTGACCGCCTTTCTCGGCAACGCCTGGCGCGCCGGGGACCGCGCGACCGACCTCATCCGCGCCCATCGCATCGTGGCGCCGGTCATGGTCGGCATCTACAACACCGGCTTCAACCGGATGAACGAATACGCGCCCACGCCGGCGGAGTTCTCCGGCTGGGACGGCGAGAAATGCCGGAGCACCGGCGACGCGAAGCGCTACGCGAAGTTCGTCGTGCAGGAGCTGAAGCCGTTCATCGATGCGCGTTACCTCACGCGGCCCGGCCCGCGTGACACGGCGCTGGTGGGCTCCTCGATGGGCGGGCTGGTGTCGCTGTATTTTGCGCTGTGGCATCCGCGCGTGTTCGGCCACGTGGCGGCGCTGTCGCCGTCGCTGTGGTGGGACCACCGCGTGGTGTTCCAGGATTTCGCCAAGCTCCGCAAGAAACCCGCGGTCCGCCTCTGGATCGACATGGGCACGGCGGAGCCCGGCTGGGAGGCGCTCCCGCTCTTTCGCGACACGCTGGTCAGCAAGGGCTGGCAGGAAGGCGACGACCTCGCTTATCGCGAGGTGCCCGGCGCCGAGCACACCGAGCTCGCCTGGGCGGCGCGCATCGGCGACGTGCTCGAGTGGATGCTGCCGCTGCGGCGATAGTCCGGGAACAGAATCCCGCTCCCGCCACGCGGCTTCGCTGGGTTGACAAGGCGGCTGGTTGGGAGGATTGCTCGGATCGGCTCCATTTTCCCCGCATGCCCGGCCTATCTTTCCTGCGCGCAGCCACATTCCTTGTTGCGGCCCCTCTGCTGGCTGCGACCGCACCACTGGATTACCGCCAGGCTCCTGCGGCGGTCTGGCCCGCCCCGCCCCGCCCCGCGCCCGGGGCGCCCAATGTCCTCATCATCCTGTGGGACGACATCGGCTTCGCCCAGTTCGGTTGCTATGGCGCGCCGCTGGCGACGCCGAATGTGGACCGGCTCGCCGCGCAGGGGGTGCGCTACAATAATTTCCATGTCGCGCCGGTCTGCTCGCCCTCCCGGGCCGCGCTCCTGACCGGACGCAATCCGCACAGCGTCGGCATGGCCTGCATCACGGAGTTCGCCAACGGCCAGCCCAACAGCCGGGGCGGCATCGATCCGGCGGCGGGCACGCTGGCCGACTGGCTGCGCGCTGGCGGTTACAGCACGGCGGCGGTGGGCAAGTGGCACCTGACACCGATGAACGAGCTGCATCCCGGTGCTCCCTCCACCCACTGGCCGACAGGCAGCGGCTTCGAGCATTTCTACGGCTTCACGGGCGGCGAAACCAATCCCTGGGCGCCCGAGCTCTACATCGACCGCGAACGAATCAAGCATCCGCCGGTCAACCCCGACGGTTCGCCGAAGCATTCCGAGATGGATATCACCGACCACGCCATCGCGCTGCTGGCCGAGCAGCGGGCCACCGCGCCGGACAAGCCCTTCTTCCTTTACCTCGCCTACAGCGCCGGCCACGCGCCGCACCAGGTGCCGGCGGAGCGCCTGGCGAAATGGCGCGGCCGGTTCGACCAGGGATGGGATGCCGTGCGCGAGGAAACCCTCGCGCGGCAGAAGCAACTCGGCCTGGTGCCGGCCGACGTGCAGCTGCCGCCGCGCAATCCGCGCGTGAAGGCGTGGGCGGATCTCGCCCCCGCCGAGCGCCAGCTCTATGCCCGCTACTACGAGGCCTTCGCGGCGTTCGTCGAGTATACCGACGAGCAGATGGGCCGGGTGCTCGATTTCCTGGAGCGCACCGGCCAGCTGGACAACACGCTGGTCATTCTCGCCTCGGACAACGGCGCCAGTCCCGAGGGCGGCCCGGAGGGCCTGTGGAACGAGGTCCGGCTCTTCACCACCGAGTCGTTCGATCGCTGGCCGGAGGGCGTGGCGCACCTCGATGCGCTGGGCTCGCCCCTGAGCTATTCGACTTATCCGACCGGCTGGACGATGGCGGGCAACACGCCGTTCCGCCTGACCAAGGGCACCGCGCACGAGGGCGGCATCCGCGTGCCCCTCATCATGCGCTGGCCGGCCCGCATCACGGACGCCGGGGGCATCCGGACGCAATATCACAACATCACCGACCTTCTGCCCACGATCCTCGGCTCGGCCGGCCTGACGCCGCCCCCGGCGATCGCCGGCACCAGCATGGCCTACACCTGGGCGGATGCGACGGCCCCCTCGCACCGCACAACCCAATATGCCGAGATCTACGGTCACCGCGCCATCTATCACGAAGGCTGGAAGGCTGTGGCCTTTCATGCGCCCGGCACGCCTTTCACGGAAGACAAATGGGAACTCTACGACCTGCGTGTCGACTGCAACGAGACCCGAGACCTGGCGGCGACCCAGCCGGGAAAGCTCGCCGAGCTGCTCGCCGTGTGGGAGCGCGAAGCGCAGGCCAACCAAGTCTATCCGCTCGACGACCGCCGTGCCGCGCGCGAGATGATCCTGCCGCCGGGTTCACCACCGGACAGCGAGCGTTTTGTTTTTCACCCGCCCGTGAGCGGCATCCACAAGGGCGCGGCCCCGGACCTGCGCGGCCGTTCGTGGCGGCTCGCGGCTGATCTGGGGGCCGGTGGCGACGGCGCGAGCGGAGTCATCGCCGCCTTTGGCGGGCGCTTCTCCGGCTGGTCGCTCTACCTGCACGGCGGCGTGCCGAAGTTCCATTATAACTACGGCGGCTTCGAGCGCACCACGATTGCCGCCTCCGCGCCTCTGTCCGGCGCGGGTGCGCACCAGGTGGCGGTCGCCTTCACCCTGCAGCCGGACGGCGCGGCGGAGGCCGTGCTGACAGTGGACGGGCGCGAGGCCGGGCGCGGCCGCGTGCCGCGCGTGATGCGCAACATCACCCACGAGACCTTTGACCTTGGCTGTGATCTCTACACCCCGGTGACGGAGGACTACGCGGCACCCGCCGAATTGCCGGCGGGCCTGCTGGGCGAAGTCGTCGTCACGGCCGAGACCCTGCCACATTAACCCCCACCCGCCTGCGCCACCCCACCCGCCGCCAGCACCTGCTTCCTGCTGGAAGCGGGCGACATGTCCACTGGCGGGCTGT